>NZ_JAHLQD010000050.1:0-384524 GCF_018918225.1 Roseburia sp. MSJ-14 | reverse complement strand
TGTGACGAATCTGTTCAAGATACAGTCACGGATACTTTTTACATTTTTATGGCTGCTGGAACTATTAACACATCAATCTGCTGATTTTGAGCTGGAAGCAGTTTAATCAGCAGACACTAATTAGGAATATACAGTCTAAAGTTGATTTTAATGGAAAAAAAAGTGGCAATGAAAATGCAAAAAAACGTTGGATTGATGATATTAAGTATGTATCGCAATACACAGTTGGAAATGTACAAGAAATACATGGAAGATTTGAAATATAGATACTGTATCATCGCTGATTTGAGATAAGGAGTTGCAATATAATGAATAATATATCTGAAGATGAAAGTGAAATTCAAGTGTATAGATGTATGCTTTGCGGTACTCAATACAAAGAAATGCCACAAAATAAATTTTGCAAAGTTTGTGGTAGACCATTAAATTCACAACAGACTAAGATTGGCTATAATAAAATAGAAAATGGGATACTTATTAAAATAAGTGAAGAAGCTGCATTAAAATCAATGAATGCAGGGCAATTTTGGTTTCAATCACCACGTTATTATCAAGAGTTTAAGGATAATGATGCTGTAGGTGACATAAATGAATGTGCAATTGAAAATATATTAGAGGTTTCTTCAGATGAATTAAAAAAATATATGGGATTAAGCAAAGGAACTTTGATACATTGCACAGATGGAAAAGATTATATTTTGAAGAAAGTGTTAAATGGGAAGGTATATGTTTCGTCGCGATATCAAAATTGCTATAGATTATTATGTTTTTACACATTGCATATTAGTGACACAGGTAAAATTGTAAAACCTGATATTAGAATGAGAAATATGGGGACTCACTTTTCAATAGTAAAAAATAGAAAAAGGTTTGTGCAGATCCTAAATAATTATGTAAAGAAAGAAGTAGAAAGTAAGAATTATGATATTTCGGTATGCTCAAATTGGATAAATTATATAAGTGATGCATATACGGGCATATACACTCCGATTTGTAAATTCGATAAATATAGTTATCAAAATGAATATAGATGTGTTCTTTCAAGTAATGAATATGGCAAATTGCCAGAAAAGAAAGAAAAGAGGATACAACTAGATGCAGTAGCTGATGAAAATATTATGACACCACCAATTCCACTAGAATGGCTATGGAAAGTTTCGACATTAGACGAATTATCTAAAATATAAAAGCGATATCGTATAAAAGCCTGATACGGATTAAAAGGAACTAGAGGAAAAGAAATCATGAAGCTAAAAAATGTCTTGGTAGTTGTTGATGATATGGAAGAATCTGTTCGTTTTTATCAGGCAAGTGGTACACGAATGAGAACATAGATCGGATGCTTATGGAGCGACATCTTAACAAGAAGGTAAGACGCAGCTCTCATAAGAATCATATGAAGGAACCGAGGAAGCGTACAGAAGAAGATGATGTACGCTTTGCACAGTCCTTTGAAAAACTTATACTGATGGCAAAGTCAAAAGAAGGTGCTCAGAGTGGGACTATTTAAAAAAAAGACAGTTACAAAGACATATGATAAAGAAAATAAGAAACCAGTAATCAAGGCGAGCATATGTAATGGCGAGCAGGTTGCAGGCTTTAAGGACATTCATACAGGGAAGATAGAAGAGGTTATGCTGATTAAGAATCTGGCAGACCTTGATGCATTCAAGAAGATGTATGGAATAGATGATGAGATAGAGAAGGAATATTAAACAATGTATTTGATTAAAACGATAAAAAGTGACATAACAAAAGTAACAGATGTGCAGGCAATTGTGAATGCAGCAAACAATTCCCTTCTTGGCGGAGGTGGTGTAGATGGTGCGATTCACAGAGCAGCGGGACCGGAACTTCTGACAGAGTGCAGGACACTTCACAGATGTGAGACTGGTGAAGCAAAGATTACAAAAGCATATAATCTGCCTTGTGATTATGTAATACATACAGTTGGACCGATATGGTATGGAGGCAGGAATAAAGAGGAAGAACTTCTTGCAAACTGCTATTTTAATTCTGTGAAGCTGGCAATGGATAATGGAATCAGAACAATCGCATTTCCATCTATATCGACAGGTGTGTACAGCTTTCCGGTAGAGCTGGCAGCGAAAGTTGCAGTTCATACAGTTAATAGATTTCTGCAGGATAATCCGAACAGCTTTGATTTAGTCGAGTGGGTGTTGTTTGATGCTCATACTGAGGCGGTATATGAGGCTGAGGTGGATAAGTTATATTAGGAAAAGCGTTTCGGGAAGATGACAAACAGGAATCTGTATGTGTTAAAAGCATTACCTTAATGAGATAGATTGGTAGTGAATATCGCACCATTGGTGCGAGAAATGGAAGTGTGATATTATGGAAAAGAATGAAATTGTTGGTTATGAACCGTTGGTTGATGATTTAAAACATTTGATACATGAAAAGCAGTATCATGTGGTAAAAATGATTAATTCTGAGACGATAAACTTGTATTGGGAAATCGGCGAAGAAATTTATAGACAGCAGCAAGAAAACGGCTGGGGAAAATCTATTGTACAGGTATTGTCAAAAGAATTGCAAAAAGAATTTCCTGGAGCTAAAGGATATTCGGCTGCAAATTTATGGAGAATGCGAAATTTCTATCTGACATATTGTGGTTCGGAAAAACTCGCACCACTGGTGCGAGAAATTAGTTGGAGTAATAATGTTGTCATTATGGAAAAATGTAAAGATGATTTACAAAGGGAATTTTACATTCAAATGACAAAGCGTTATGGCTGGACAAAACGTGTGCTGACAAATTTTGTTGAGGCACAAACATATGAAAAATATTTGCTAAATCAGACTAATTTTGATATGACACTTCCAGCAGAACGTAGAGTGCAGGCAAAATTAGCAGTTAAGGATGAATACACTTTTGATTTTGCAGAACTATCACCGGAATATTCAGAGCATGAGTTGGAAATGCAGTTGGTCAATAATATTAGAGCATTTTTGATAGAAATGGGTGGTGATTTCACATTTATAGGCAATCAGTATCACATGTTTCACTTTCACAGGGTTATTTCTGGGACAGTCTATCCGACTGCCTCAGATAACCCTTTTTCTTTTGCTTCACGTTCTGCCTTTTCACGCTCATATTTGCGACGCATATAAGTACGGTTCCATGCACGTTTACGGCGTTTGTGGTCTTCTTCTTTTATCTGTTCGGGTGTAAGCTCCGGCATCGGGACATCCAGTTTTCCTACATGCTTGAGATAAATATCAATCTGTTGGATTCTGTCACCGGTAGATTTGTCTGCTTCATGTACCACGATTTTATCAACAAATTCATGGATCATAGGAGTAGTAAGTTCTGTAAAATCTGTATATTTGTGTACCAGTTTTATAAACTTATCTACATTATCAGCATTCTCCTGATAGTCATTCAAAGCCTTTTCTAAAGCATCTACTGATAATTCCAATTCACTTTGTTCTGTTTCGTAGTCAGCCAAAAGCATTTCAAACCGCTTGTCACTTAGCTTCCCATTTACATTGTCCTCATAGATTTTCTTAATGAGGATATTTAGTTCTTTGATGCGTTTCTGCTCTCTGGAAAGACGCTTTTTCAGTGCTTTTGCTTCGCTTTCCTGTTGAAGTTCCGTAGCACTGCGAACCTTTTCGATAAACTCGGATTCATGCTCCATCACATAAGTGCTGGTAGCTTTGATGATTTCCAAAAGCAAATCCCTGATAACATCCGTGCGGACATGATGCTGTGTGCATCTGTTTTCAAACTTGCTCTTTGCTTTACTGTAGGTGGAGCAGGTGTAATTGTCCTGTGCATTGGTGTACTTTCCGGTTGGATTACCATCCTTATCCTTCTTTTCATAACCACCAGTGCGGTGGTTGAACATCTTGGCACCGCACTGGTGGTTGAACATCTTGGCACCGCAGTCAGCACAGTATACCAGTCCGGTCAGAGGATTGATGTCACCTTTCTTAGTGGGCCGGTGCTTAGTTTCACGGATTTTCTGAACAGTAAGCCATGTTTCTTCGTCCACAATTGCTTCCTGTGTGTTTTCAAAAATAATCCAGTCCTCCGGTGAATTGTGCACGGAATTCTTATCCTTATAGGATAGTTTCTTGGTACGGAAATTTACAGTATGCCCCATATACTCAGGCTTTCTTACAATGTCTGAAACAGTAGTGGCAGTCCATGTATATGGTCTGCCCATGTCACAGCTTCCCCGACAGGTCCCAAGCCCCTGCTTTGCAAGATAATAGGAAGGTCTTTCGATTTTTTCATCCTTCAGTATCCTTGCTACCTGCATTGTTCCGTTTCCCTCAATGATAAGCTGATAAATGCGTCTTACCACAGTGGCAGCTTCTTCATCAATAATCCAGCGATCTGGGTTATCAGGATCTTTCTTGTACCCGTAGATTGCATTACTTGTCAGATGCTTTCCTTCCATCCCCTTATTATGAAGCACGGATTTGATTTTCCGGCTGGTGTCTCTTACATACCACTCATTCATAATGTTAAGAAACGGGGCAAATTCGTTACTGCCACCGTTCAGGGCACTGTCCACATTGTTGGAAATAGCGATAAATCGCACATTTTTCTTTCGAAACAGCACTTCCGTATAAAAGCCTACTTCAAGGTAATTACGCCCGATACGGCTCATATCCTTTACGATAACGCATCCTACAGTGCCATCTTCAATATCCGCAAGCATACGCTTTCAGTCCGGTCTGTCAAAATTGGTTCCCGACCATCCGTCATCTGTATAATGACGCAGATTGGTAAATCCCTGCTCGGTTGCATATTTTTCCAGCATTTTCTTCTGGTTTATGATACTGTTGCTGTCACCGCTTTGCTCATCATCACGGGATAATCTCTCGTAGAGTGCAGTGATTTTGTTTAGTTCCGGCTGTTTGGTTTTCATAAAATTCTCCTTTCAAACAAACAACCAGCCTATCTGTGGTTTTATTCTCCCACGAATAAGCTGGTTTGTGTAAAAATAATTATTGTCTCACTAATAGGAGAAATCCGGAAGAAAATCGGAACTGTCTTGTAAAACTTATAAATTTTAATTCCCCCGAATTCGGGGGAATTAGAAAAAATGCAATTGAATTACTTTAATACCTTTGGATTTTGTTCTTCCAAAATGGACATTTGATGTATGGCAATCTTATTTAATTTTATCAGACGTTCTTTCTGACTTAATCCGTCTTCAATCAAAACTGCATTAATATTTTCCATGTTGGAAAGACAAATCAATTCATTAATGCTGGCATAATCTCTGATATTCCCCTTTTTGTCAGGATGTTCCTCACGCCACTGCTTGGCAGTCATACCAAACAATGCCATATTTAATACATCTGCTTCAGATGCATAAATTACAGAGGTCTGCTGTGGTGTAAGCTCAGCTGGAATCAGATTTGTTTTTATGGCATCTGTATGTATTCGGTAATTGATTTTTGCCAGCTCTCTTTTCGCACTCCAGCCAAGTAATGCTTGTTCTTCTTTTTTTAACCGTTCAAATTCCTTAATCAGATACAGCTTAAACTGAGGAGATACCCAGCTCGCAAATTCAAAAGAATATCTTTATAAGCGTATGTTCCACCATACCTTCCAGCTTTGGCTAGATTTACGCTTGATGACGGAACAGAGAATGAGAGAACAATTCTTTCAGGAGTACATGCTTTTTACGAGCCAGAGGAACTTGTTGGTAAGACATTACTTGCAATCGTAAATCTTCCACCACGTTCAATGATGGGAATTGACTCTTGTGGTATGTTACTTTCAGCTATTCACAATGTAAATGGTGAAGAAAAGTTGAATCTTGTAATGTTAGACGATTCAATTCCAGCAGGTGCAAAACTGTATTAAGATTTGCACAGTTATTACATATATGTTAGAGGATAATTATATGTGATTTTAAGATTTATGTTGAAAGCAGATAGTAAAAGAATTAATAATACTACGAACGAATTATTATGATTTGTCCTGTTCAGGTTCATGGACTGAAAGTTTTTTTGCAAAACGGTATCTGCCATTTCCACCGTTCAGCTCTGCCAGACTTGCATCTGCAATCTTAAATAAGTAATCTAGATTCGCCGCAAATGGATTTCTTTTGCCCATTTTGCTGCCAAGTTGCATGAGATGGTGTTTCAGTGTCTCAAGAATATCCATACTTGTCTTTTGATCTTTCCAGAGGAAATACAGATATTCTATAAGAGGTTGCCTGAGTATCGTGTATTCTTTTTCCAGTTCTTCCAGAATTCCATCATCCAGTACGCCGAGACACATGGGAGTTCCTGTAGCTGCGATTCGTTTGTTTTCCACCGGAATCTGACCGATTTTTTCCGCCAACGCATCAAGTTCCGCCCAGCTTAGGATTATTTGTGGAAGTTCTTGCTCGCGTTTTGAAAGAGGTATTGCATACTCCATAATTACGGGTGATTAGAACGAGTACCTTATCCTCGGGCTTGAGGCTGTCGAGAAGCAGTTTCCCCTGTTTTTCCACCGCATTGGTGTGTTTTCTGACTGCCATTGCCCCAGAGAGTAGTGCCTTGGCACACAGAGGTTTTGCAATGCCAAGTATTTTTCCAAGACCAAGCATCGCAGCCGCCATTGCATCCTTGCCAAAATCCAGGTCAAATATCGGGTTTAAAAGTGTAATTCCCTTTTCTTCCAGTTTCATGACTTTTGCAACAGAGGCAGCTGCGGTCTGCATGTATACACAGCCATAATTGTGCTCCACACGGCTGGTCTCATGTTTCATTGTATGAATCGATGGAAGAAAAATATAATCCACCTTCTGATCAATCAGCTGTTTCATGTGTCCGTAGATTAGCTTGACCGGATAACAGGTTTCTCCACTTGCATATTCCTGGGATAAGCGGATTGTGTCCTCATTGGTGGGCTCAGAAAGTATCACGTTATAGCCCAGTGAGTGAAAAAACGCATTTGCTATTGGAAAAAATTTATGGATCATCAGTACAAACGGAACACCAACCGTTTTCTTTTTCGGATCACGTTTGCCGGAATATCCATCCAAAAGCAGTTTTTCTGTCTGATGGTAAAATTCTATGTTCTTTCGCACAATCTCGTTTGTTGTATCCAGATGGATTTCTTCACCGGAAAAATCAAATCCCACGAAACAGCTTTTTGCATCCTTTACCACATCCTGTGCAAGCAGTGCTACGCCATATGCACCACTGATTGGAAAAAATGGATTGACCGTGATACGTTTTCCGTAGAAGGCTCGGAAAGCTGCCACAATTCCCGGATTATATGCCACTCCACCCTGTAAGACAATGTGATTTCCCACTGGCTTGCTTCCTACGACCTTGTGCAGATAATTTTGCACGATGGAATAACAGAGTCCTGCCGCAATATCCGCCTGCTTGGTTCCTTCTGCAAAGGCGGCAGCAATGGCAGTTTCGATAAATACCGTACAACGTTCCCCGAGATTTGCCGGTGATTCTGCCGTAAGCGCAAGTGGACCAAACTCTGTCACAGGAATTCCCATGCGTGCCGCCTGCTCCTCGATAAAACTTCCGGTTCCTGCCGCACAGATCTTGTTCATTTGAAACTCCGCAACTTCGCCGTTTTGAAGATGGATATATTTGCTATCCTGACCGCCGATTTCAAAAACGGTGTCCGCCTCCGGGACACAGTGCACAGCCCCCGCTGCCTGTGACGTGATCTCATCCCGGACAGCATCTGCCCCAATCATGCGCCCGATACGCTCTCTTCCAGAGCCAGTCACGCCGACTGCGCGAAATTGTAGTTCACCGAAGCGTTTCCGGATGCTTGAAAATCCTTTTCGTACGGCAGCCTCCGGGTTGCCTGCTGTTCGAAGATACTGATAATCCAGAAGTTCTCCGTTTTCTCCGATAATGACCAGATCTGTACTGGTCGAGCCAATGTCAATGCCCAGTGCACATTTTTGGGATTCAACCTTTCCCAGAACCGTTGGCTCTTCTACAATCTTGTCTGGTGTTTCTTGTAACGCATTCCAGACTTTCGAGCGCACAGGAGGTACAAACACGGCGGCATTTTGAATATCTTTTATGGTAAAGTTTCCCTCAGCATGCAGTGCCGCACCTATTGCACTGGAAAACACCGCATATTCCGGCACTTTCAGTTCTTCCTCCCCAAGTTCAAAAACATCTTTGATTGCGCGGATAACCCCTTTATTCTTTGTAACACCGCCACAGAATGCTACCGGCTTTTCCAACGGAAGTGTGCGCACAATGGTTGCCTTGTAATTTTTAATCATGGCATAACAGAGTCCAAGAAGAATATCCGGCGTTGGAACACCTTCTTGCTGTCTGTGAATAATATCTGTTTTTGCAAAAACAGCGCATCTTCCAGACAAACGTGGAATACTTTTAGCCTGTTCCGTAAGTTCGGAATAACTTTCCATCGGAAGTCCCAGTCTTGACATCTGATCTTCAAAAAAGCTTCCTGTTCCACCTGCACAGTGTCCGTTTGTCGCAAACTGTGGCACCTGACTCAGCCTTGTAATAAATCTTGAACCCTGACTTCCGATTTCTATGATACTTTTTGCATCCGGCGCAAGAAGTTTCGTACCTTCCACAATCGCCGGAATATCCTCTAAAAACCCTGAACCCGGGAGCCTCTGGTGAAAAAACTGAGCATGGATTCCGGTAAATCCAACCGCAAATTCCGGTTCTGAAATATGTTTTTCCATTTCTGCCAGCCCTTTGCAGAGTGTTGCGGCTGGCTGTTCATGATGAGGTTCCTCCCATGACCCCAAAACCGATTTCTGATCCAGAATCAGAAGCTTAACTGTTGATGTTCCAATATCAATACCAAAATGTAACATATGAAATACGACCTCCGAAGATTGACTTTCTACTTATGTAAACGTATAATGTGAGTTAGTTTAAAGTAACCAATATTATATACAACTAATTCCAAGGAGGCAATTGCCATGGCAACCAATGAACCTTTTTTTGAATTGAACACATATATAAAATATCTCCGAAGTGCCAGTCTTTTCCGTGGAATTCCGGAGGATAAATATCAGAACGTATTAAACTGTTTGCAAGCAAGAGTCGAATATTATCCTGCCAGAACGTCCCTTGTCAACGCCGGTGATAAGGATTTCCGTGCCGGTGTGCTATTGGAGGGCGGACTGGAAGAATTTATTTATGATGAGAATGGCAATCCCGTTGTCATCAGTCATCTGAAAAGCGGTTCTGTCTTTGGTGCAGAACTGGCATGTGGCAGTTCCCTTGCCAGCCAGTTCTATCTGGATGCATCCGTTGACTCCAGAGTGCTGCTCCTGGATTTCCAGATTCTGCTTAATCCATCGACACTCACCTGTCCGTACCGCATGCAGGTGACTGCTAATCTGCTTCAGGAATTGGCGAATCAGATTACCTTTTTTAATACGAAAGTACGCATCCTGAGCCAGAAAAAACTCCGGGATAAGATTAAGGTCTACTTACAGACCCAGGAAATCTCTGAGGACGGAACAATCCGCCTTCCATTTTCCAGAAGTAAGCTGGCTGAATTCCTGTATGTTGACAGAAGCGCACTCTCCCGCGAACTTTGCCGGATGCGCGACGAGGGCGTTTTAACATTTTCCGGCTCTAAAATCACCATGCTGGATTACTACTTTCTTGCAGGATAACCCCTCAGGGGAAGTAAAACTGTAGGTCATACATCATTCTTTTCCTAAAATGTTGCTATGGCAACCGACAGAGACATGTGATTCTGTTAGAATATTCAATCGTAAGTTAGATATAACTAACTATAAAATATTTAAGGAGATTTATATGAAAAAGTATGTATCTGTTTTACTGGTTGCCTGCATGACAACCTTTCTTTTCGCAGGATGCGGAGATAAAAAAACTGAAAAACCTGCCACTGACACTTCGGTTACGGAAACCTCAGAGGCAGAAACACCTGATCCCAACGGAATTCACACAGTTGTTGACCACGCCGGTAATACCGTGGAGGTTCCAAACAACATTTCCAGGGTAGTCATTGATCAGATTCCAATTCTTTCCACCTACATGGCCTACTTCGGCGGAGATGCTCCAAATATTGTGGGCTACTGCGGTTCTTTTAAAGATACGATCACCAAGACTGTTTTAAAAGACATCGCACCGGAACTTATGGAATCCTCTGATACCGTTTATGCTCAGAGCGATTTAAATATTGAAGAGATTATGAAACTCCAACCGGATGTCATCTTCTACAACGCCGGCAATAAAGAGCATGCCCAGATCCTTCAGTCCAGCGGAATCCCATGTATCGGATTTGCAACCATTGGTGCTGAAACAGAGGCGGATCCTCTGGTACGTTATCAGGAGTGGCTGGAGCTTCTGGAAGACGTTTTTGGTGAAAGCGGCAAAATGGATGCTTTCGAGGAAGCCGGAAATAAAATCGTGGATGACGTAGAATCCCGCATTGCAAATATTCCGGAAAATGAGCGTCCAAGTGCCATGATTTTATGGAAATACGCAGATGGCGTGCCTCAGGTGTCCGGTCAGGGAACCTTTGGAACTTACTGGTTGAAACACCTTGGTGTAACCGATGTGGTTGCATCGGAAGCAAAAGGATTCACACAGGTAAACATGGAGCAGGTCTACAACTGGGATCCTGACATCCTGTTTCTGGATGGACCTGGACTTTTATCTTTAAAAACAGCTGATGTCCTTGAAAATAACGTAGAAGGTACTGATTTTTCCACATTGACTGCTGTGAAAAACAAACGTGTCTACGATACAACACTCGGCATGTGGAACTGGTTCACTCCAAACCCGGATGCACCATTAGTATTTGCATGGATGGCATGCAACACATATCCGGAAGCATTTGCCGATTATCCACTGGAAGACACCATCCGTGAATACTATCACGATTGGTATGGATATGATGTGACTGACGCAGATTTGGAGGAAATGTTACAGTATTAATGAAAAATAACTGCTTACTTAAAAAAGGACATTTTACCCCTCTGGCCATCATTGTGATGTTCGCACTTCCGGTTATCATCGGGATGATTTGCATGTGTGTCGGACGAATGGAGGTTCCACTTTCCGATGTGGTAAAATCTATCGCCGCCATCTTCACCGGTCAGAAAAATAATATTCAGAACTATTCCATTATCGTGAATCTGCGACTTCCTCGTATTTTAATGGCAATTATTGTTGGGGCAGGCTTAACCTGCGCCGGCAATACATTCCAGTCGCTTTTTTCCAATCCGCTGGCAACGCCGGATATTCTCGGTGTCACAAGCGGAACGTGTGTAGGTGCCATACTTGCGATTATTTTGTCTTGTAGTATTCTGGAAACACAGCTAATCGCTCTGGTCTTTGGACTTGCTTCAGTTGCATTTACCATACGCATTGCCGGGAAAAACAAAAGCGGCTCTATGGTATATCTTGTACTGGCAGGTGTGATTGCATCCTCACTTTTTAACGCCATTGGCTCGCTTTTAAAATACACGGCTGACCCACAGGACAAACTTCCGGAGATTACCTATTGGCTTATGGGAAGCTTTACGAGCGCAACTTACCATAAGATATTGATTGGATCTCCGTTTATCCTGATTGGAATCGCAATCATCTATCTGCTCCGCTGGCGGCTTAACATTCTTGCGCTCAGCGAAGACGAAGCTAAGGCAAGCGGAATCGACCTGAAAAAGACACGAATAATCTTTATCCTTGCCTCCACCATTATCACTGCGTCCGCCGTATCTATGTGCGGACAGGTTGGTTGGATTGGACTTTTGATTCCACACTGCGCCAGAATGCTTGTGGGCAGTAACAACCGTTACGTTGTGCCCGTCAGCATCAGCCTTGGCGCAAGTTTTATGATACTGATTGATACGCTCTCAAGAACGCTCAGTGTGATTGAACTTCCACTGTCCGTGCTGACTGCAATTATTGGAGCACCTGTATTTATTTCATTATTGAACAGGAGTAATCTGCGATGATTTTAGAAATTGAAAATGGCTGTTTTGGTTATCCGAAGCAGGAAGAAATCTTAAAAAACATCAATCTTCATCTGGAAAAAGGACACATTTTGTCCGTCCTTGGTCCCAACGGAATCGGAAAAACAACCTTACTCAAATGCATGATTGGGTTGCTTCCATGGACGAAAGGGCGTTCTCTTTTAAACGGGACCGATCTTCGTGAAATGAAGTCAAGAGACATATGGAACACGATTTCCTATATTCCACAGGCGCACAGTTTTTCCTTTTCCTATACCGGACTTGAAATGGTCATGCTTGGAAGGAGCTCCCACCTGGGTTTATTTGAGCAGCCCGGTGCACGGGAGATTGAAATGGCAGAAGCTATGATGGAAAAAGTCGGCATCACGCGGCTTGCAGGCAAAGATTGCAACCGTATGAGTGGCGGCGAATTGCAGATGGTCTTGATTGCAAGAGCACTGATTAACGAGCCGGAACTCATCATTTTAGATGAACCGGAGACCGGTCTGGATTTTCATAACCAGATTCTGGTACTGAACATGATTGAACGGCTGGCACACGAAGAAGGCATCAGTGCCATCATGAACACCCATTATCCAACGAATGCCATGAGCATCGCCGATGAAGCCTTTATGATGAATCGTAAAGGCGAACGCTTCTACGGCACAACAGATAGCATTTTGAATGAACAGAACATTTCCCGTTCCTTCGATGTGAATGTCATTGTGGATGAGGTCAATTACAAAGACCGGTTAATCCGAAATATCATTCCGGTATCACTGAATTGAACGAAAAAATAAGGAAGGTATTATGCCATGGACCATGTGTTTACAATTGCGCAGTTGCGCCCAATCCGCGATGGAATGACGATTTCAAGAGATGCCAGGCTTGGATCCGAAAACAGCGTAACTTATTTTTCTCTCGGAAAAGAAACTTCCATCAGCCAGGAACGCTACGATATGACATCTGTCTACATCGGTGCCAAAGGCAATGGGGATTTTATTCTTGGAGCTGAACAGAAAAAAGGCAGGCTTACACCCGGTGATGTCCTCATCGTCCCGGGCGGAACACTTTGCGGTGTGCAAAGTGATACCGGAGCCGTTTATACAGAAATTATTATAAAAAAGGAGATTCCTATGAACAACATTATTAAATCAGGCGAAGTATTCAAATTAAAAGACCTTATCCAGTACGAGGAAGGCAGTATCAGCAACCTTGATGTGGTAAGCAACGATACCATGAAATTCGTTCTCATGGCTTTCGATGAAGGAACCGGTCTTCAGCCACACCGTGCACCGGGCAATGCCATTATTTTTGCACTGGAAGGACAGGCTACCATCGGTTATGAAGGAAAGGATTACACCATTTCAGCTGGCGAGAACTTTCGTTTTAACAAAGAAGGTCTGCACAGCGTAACCGCAAACGGCAAATTCAAGATGGCATTATTATTAGTCTTAGAATAGGCACAGATTGCGAAAATGCTTGTTCTTTTATTTTGATTCTAGTATTGATTAGCAAGAATAGAAAAAAATGCCGGAATTTGCCTAGAAAATAGCATATTTGAAAAATTTTCTTAAAAATGTGGAAAAAGTATTGCGTGGTAAGGAGAAAACAAGTAGCGGTAAGGATTACTTGTTTTCCTCTCGTGCCACCAATTCATCTATTAATGCAATAGATTCCTTAATCATGTCATCACAGTGAATTTTTTTAATACCACCCTTTTGGGCATTGGCTCTTAGAAGATCGGCACAGTTTGTCATACCATCGTGATTTTGTGCAATTCTTTTTTGAAATTCATTTGTAACAGAGGGCGAGTCGATGCCTTTGGCACCTAATACTATAAGTCCGGCAGTTATTACGCCACAAGTGCTTCCACATTTCATTCCACCACCAAAGTTGCATCCCATAGAAGCAGCAAGTTCTTCATTAATTCCCAGTTCTTTGGCATATGTACGCATAATTGTCTGTGAACAATTATCCATCATAGGAGTTTTATTCCTAAGTTCCATAGCTTTATCAATGTGTTTATTCATTTCGTTTGCCTTCCTTTTTATCCAAATAGTAATATTTCTTTTATTAAAACATTTTTTTGTCAAAAAGAAAAGAAAAATGTGGTATACTAATCAAAAACTTTAAAAGCGGAGGAAACAGGAAAATGGGATATATCTATTTTGTCCGCCATGGGCAGACAGTTTGGAATGTAGAAAATAAAATATGCGGTGCGACGGATATTGCTCTTACAGAGCTTGGACATGAGCAGGCAATGGAAACCGGAAAAAAGATTTTGGAAGAAGGAATTCAGGCAGATGAAATTTTGTATTCTCCTTTAAGCAGAGCAAAAGATACTGCACTTCATATATCGGAAATCACAGGAATTCCGGCAAAAGAAGAAATGCGGTTAAAAGAGCAGAATTTTGGAAAATATGAATCCACGCCAAGAGACGGAGAAGAGTTCAAAGAGGCAAAGAAGCAGTTTTTGAATCGTTATGGAAATGGCGAATCCATGCTTCACTTAGCCCAGAGAATTTATAACTTATTGGATGAGCTGGCAACGTCAGATAAAACGTATATTTTAGTAGCGCATAATGGAATTGCACGGATGGTACACTCTTATTTCCATGAGATGACAAATGATGAATTTGCGGCATACGGAGTAAAAAACTGTGCAGTGGTTCGGTATGAATTTGAGCGTTAGTAATTTACTTAAAAATAGATATTTTTTTGATTGCATATCATTTTATATTCATATAACCTATTTATGATATATCAATAGAGTAAGCTTACTAGATAACTAAGAATGGAAAAATTGGAGGTCTTTGAAGTTCCGGGACACACACTGGGAGAAATTGTCTTACTGGATTGGAGGTAATCATGGCGGAGAGAACATCGCAGAAATTGAAATTATTATATTTAATGAAGATATTATTGCAAAAAACAGACGAAACACACGGGATTACCATGCCGGAGATTATTTCAGAGTTAAATGCATATGGGATTTCTGCGGAGCGAAAAGGTCTTTACAATGATATGGAATGTTTACGAACCTATGGAATGGAAATTGCAGGTTATCAGGAAGAGCGGGCTTATTATTATAAAGTGGTTGGCCGCCAGTTTGAGTTGGCAGAATTGAAGCTATTGGTTGATTCTGTACAGTCCGCCAAGTTTATTACCACCAAAAAGTCCAGGGAGCTAATCGAAAAGATTACGGGACTTGCAAGTAAGTATGAGGCAACACAGTTAAATCGTCAGGTGTACATGGCAGAACGAATTAAGACAAAAAACGAAGGGATTTATTATAATGTAGATGCCATTTACAATGCAATTGCAGAAAATGTGAAAATTACATTTCAATATTTTCAGTGGAATATCAAAAAACAAATGGAATTGCGACATGATGGAGCACTGTATCAGGTGAGTCCCTGGGCATTATCCTGGGATGATGACAATTACTATTTAATCGCATATGACGAAAAAGAAGAAAAGATAAAACATTTTCGTGTAGATAAGATGCTTCATATTGAAATGACAGAAGAAAAACGAGAAGGTCGTTGGGTATTTAAGGAATTCGATATTGCTGTTTATGCAAGAAAAATGTTTGGAATGTTTGACGGCGAGGAAGAAATGGTAAAGATTTTGTGCCATAATTCCCTTGCGGGAGTTATGATAGACCGATTCGGAAAGGACATTTCTCTGATACCGGTAGATGAAGAACATTTCTCTGTAACGGTAAGAGTTGCGGTAAGCCGTCAGTTTTTATCCTGGGTAATGGCATTAGGAGAAGGAGCGAAGATTATAGGACCTGATATAGTGGTAGAACAAGTAAAGACAGAGGTAGAGCGATTGGTAAAGCAGTATTTATAGATATTTGACAAGAGCAATAAATACAAAAATAGCAGGGTAGCAGAAAAATAACAGGAAACAGTTGACAAATGAGACAAAAAATGACAAAATTTTTTATATCGCGTGCAATTTTTTAAAAGGGAGATAAAATTAAGAAAAGGTACGGGATAATAAATAAGTTTATGGAGATGTAACGTATGAAGAAGAAAAGCAAAACAAGTATTATTGTTGCAGTTATCTTGGGCATATTATGTGCAGCAATGATCGCTCTTTGTGTACTTGTCTTTGTAGATGGCTCAGTAGGAAAATTGAACCAGAAGGCAAGAACGGACAAAAAGAGCAATTTCAAAGAGACAGAAGAGACAAGTGGTGACGATGAATACGACGGAACCGGAAAGGACTTTGAGGTTGTAGTGAATGAGACTGCAGCAACAGAGGAAGCTGCCGGAGAAGAAACCACAGATTATATTTGCCCGGAAAGTAGCGAAAGAGAGCTGACTGAGGAAGATGTAACAGCATTACAGAGCAAGACAGTAGCAAACCTTCCGGAAGGCAAAGATATCATTCAAATGGTAATTAACGAAATGTATGCAAAGAAGGGCTATCAGTTTACCGATACAGCCATTCAGGACTACTTCAACTCCAAGACATGGTATCAGGAAATTGCAGAAAAAACAGATGATGTGGATGCTATTTTTAACGGAATGTCAGATATAGAAAAAGCAAACGTTGAATTTCTGCAAACATATGTACAGTAGGGAGGAGAAGAAGAATGTTTTGTCAAAATTGTGGAACACAAAATAATGATGCATCCGTATTTTGCGAAAATTGCGGAGCAAAATTAGAAAAACCGGTACAGCCAAACGTGGCAGCACAGCAGGCACAACCGGTACAGCCAAACATGGCAGCACAGCAGTCGCAACCGGTACAACCGATGAAACCGGCACAGCCAAAGAAACCAATGTCTAAAGCATGGGTTGTTGTAGCGGTAGAAGTAATTGTTTTAGTAGCAGCAGTCGCAGTATTCTTTAATTTCGGAAAAGAAATGAATAGTGCAGAAAAAGTTGCAGAGAAGTTTTTCGTAGAAGTTGCAAATCACAACTTTAAGGAAGCCTATAAGACTCTTGATGTAGAGGAAAACGATTTCATCAATGAGAAGAACTTTGAAAATGCAAGCTGTAATATGCAGTTAAGCAAAGTTAATACATATGAAGTAAAAGAAAATCATTCAGAAGATAAACTTGGCAAAGATATTCGAATTCAATATCGTACCAAGGGAAGTTCCTCTAATCGTGATTATTATGTTTCCGTTAATAAGAAGAGCGGAAAGAACTTATTGTTCTTTGACAAGTGGGAAGTAAGTCCGGAAGCATTGATTGTAGAGGATTATAGCATTGCTGTTCCAACAGGGGCAGAAGTTACCGTAGATGATATAAAGCTTGGTAAGAGCTATTACGATAAGAAACAATCTGCTGATTCAGACTATTACGATTACTATACCATTCCTGAAATGTTCGCAGGGGAACATCAGGTTGTAGTAAAAAAAGATGGAATGCAGGAAGTTAGAAAAGTCATTGACACAGATGAAGATTACAGCTATTATCTGGACAATATGGTTATGGATGATAAGCTTTTAGAAGAAGCATTCGATACAGCAACCGGAGATTTACAGAAGATTTACGAAGCAGCAATAGCAGGAAAAGACTTTAGTGCAATTTCTGGTATGGTAGACAAGGATGCAGGAGAAGATTTAGAGTATGTTTATGAAAATCTGGTAGGTGACTTTGAAAGCAGTAGTTACGAAACCTTAAATAAGTTTTCTGTATCAAATATAGAAGGAACAGCGTCTCAGTATAACTGGTCTTCCGAAGAAGAATTGGTTGTACAAGTTGAACTTGACTATGATTATGTAGTTGACTATACCAGAAATTGGTTTGATGAAGTAACAAATGAGACAAGTAATGACTCAAAAAGTTGTTATATAAACTTGGCATACAAGGATGGAAAATGGGTTATCGTTGAAATTAGCGGAATGTATATATATTACTAGGAGGAAATAGAAAATGGCAAGATTTTGTACAAGATGTGGACGCCCACTAGAAGAAGGCGAAGTATGTAATTGTGGACAGGAGGCAGCACAGCAGCAGGCAGCACCACAGCCGGAAGTAGCACAGCAGCAGGCAGCACCACAGCCGGAAGCAGTACAGCAGCAGGCAGCACCACAGTTCCAGCAGCAGACACAGCAGCAGGCGGCACCACAGTTCCAGCAACAGGCACAGCAGCAGGGATATGCACAGAACTCACAGCAGTTCCAGCAGACACAGCAGGCAGTGACAGGATTTTTAGGAAAAATGTTCGGAAGCTTTTTAAATATTATAAAGCATCCGGTTACAGGTGGAAGAGATGTAATCCTTGCAGGTGGAGTAGCAGTAGGAATCGCACTTATGGTATTACAGGGAATCCTTACTGCAATCTTTGCGGCAATTGGAGCAAATAAGGCATTTGGTGATATGGTTGGTGTAGTATCATATTTTTCTTCTGATGATGTAAAAATTCCATATGTAAAAATTATCTTTTTAACATTGATTCTTTCGGTGATATTATCATTTGTATTAGCACTGTTATTATTCCTTGGAAACCTTATTATGAAAAATACTGTTTCCTTTACACAGATGATAGGAGCAGCTTCTCTTAGAAGTAGCGTAGTAATAATTACAAATATTCTTGCAATTATTGTATGCTTAATTAACCCAGTAGGCGGAATGTTGGTATTTGCAATAGGAAATATCTGGGGATTCTTTGTGATTCTTCAGGCAATGCCAATTGCAAATGAAACAATGCGCAATAAGTTACCATTAGTTATGATTTTAGTATATTTTGTATTCATGTTAGCTAATTATTTCTGTGTAAAACAAGGCTACACTGGTCTGTTAGGTGATATGGGAAGCTTAAGTGGATTAGGTTCATTAGGAAACCTTTGGTAATAAAGAATAAACAGCGAGATAAAACTCGTATGAAAAAAGAATTCCTTTCGGGGAATTCTTTTTTTGTTTCTTCCTAAAGTTTTCCGGGGAATAACCGATAAATAGATTAGAATCATGAGAAATACTATAAAAATATAGTAGAAAATAGAAAGGAGATGCCGTTATGCGTGTAGAAGCATATAATCAGGTCGCTCAGATATATAAAACAGCAAACGCTTCTAAAATAAAGGGGGCACAAGCATCAGGAAAGCGTGATGAAGTGCAGATTTCCCAGGCGGGCCGTGACTATCAGGTAGCAAAGCAGGCGGTAGCAGAAAGCTCCGATATCAGAGAAGATAAAGTTGCACAGTTAAAGGCAGAGATTGCATCTGGTAGCTACAAAGTAGAAACGGGAGATTTTGCGGCAAAATTAATTGAAAAGTACAATGCATATAATGTATATCTTTAGAAATGAGGTTCAAACGTGGCTAGTTTAATGGAAGATTTCATGGATGTCCTTGAAAAAGAGAATGTAGAATACGAGCAACTGACAGAACTGTCTTTGGAAAAAAGACAGATTATCATTGCTGGCGATGTTCCGGCTCTTGAGGAGATTACAGGAAGAGAACAGGAAATAACCAGTAATCTGAAGAATCTGGAGAACAAAAGAGAACAGGTTGTGAAGGATATGGCTATCGTACTTAGTAAAGAGCCGCAAGAGCTTACCATTACTAATATGATAGCATTTTTAAATAAGCAACCGGAAGAACAACAGAAGTTACAGGATATCCGTAAGAGATTGAAGGATACTCTTAACAAAATGGCAGATATAAATACACAGAACGAAGTGTTGCTGACACAGGCAATGGAAATGGTAGAGTTTGATCTGACGCTTTTTAAAAGTATGAGACAGGCACCTACCACGGCGAATTATGATAAAAGAGCTAATAATACCGGTGATGTACTAGGTAGCCGGGGCTTTGATGCAAAACAGTAGGAGGAAGAGTAACGATGGCGAACGGAATGGGAAGTCTCTATATCGGAGCATCGGGATTACAACAGAGCCAGAATGCACTAAATACAACTGCAAACAATCTGGCAAACGTAGAAACTACCGGATATGTCAGACAGCAGGTGCTATTTGCAGATAGAGATTACAATACATTTGATACCAAATCAGCAATTAGTAAACAACAGGCTGGACTTGGTGTAAATATTGCAGACGTAGTACATACCAGAGATTATTTTTTGGATAAATATTATCGTACTGAGAATGGAAGACAGGCGTTTTATGATGCTACAAACGAGGCTGTTCAGGAAGTAATTACTTCTTTTCAGGAATTAGAAGGGACTACATTCCAGAGTGGAATGTATGATTTCTGGACTGCTTTTCAGGAATTTGCCAAAATACCGGATTCTTCTGTAAATCAAAACCTTGTGGTGCAAAAAGGCGTTTTGTTCGTAGAACGTGCACAGGGAATTGTCGATAACATGAAGTCTTATCAGAGTAAGATTAATACAAAGATTTCCGAATCTATTGATCGTATTAATGAATTAGGACATACTATTCAGGAATTAAACTTACAGATTCAAAAGGTAGAAGCCGGTAAAGTAGAAACTGCAATGACTTTACGAGATGAAAGGGATAATGCGTTAGATGAACTTTCACAATATGCGCAGATTGATTTTTCTGAAACACCCGATGGAATTGTAAAGGTAAAATTAGAAGGCGTACAGTTTGTAGATGAAGTGCATGTATTTGAAATGGGTAAAAAGGTAGATAAAGCGACCGGATTTATCACACCAACCTGGCCACATTTGTCTGATGCATCACTAGGGCATTACACAAATGTGTTTGATTACAGTGTGGATATCAGTTCTGAAATGAATACAGATATCGGAATTTTAAAAGCACAGGTATTAGCAAGAGGAGACCATGTTGCAAATTATACTGATGTGACAGGACTTACTGCAGATCAGTATAATGATGGCGCGGGAATGTCTGTAATGCTTTCTGCCCAGGCAGAATTTGACCAGTTGGTACATGGAATTATGACAGCCATTAATGATGTGTTAAGCCCTTTAACCACTAAAAGTTTTACAGGAGCAGACGGAACTGTTTACAACAATGTAAAAGTTTGGGATGAAGAAAAGGGTTGCGTTGGAAATGATGGCGAAAAACCTGGTCGTGAGCTTTTTGTAAGAAGAGGTATGGATCGATATAGAGAAGTTACGGCAGATGACGGAAAAGTGTACTATGTATACAACGAAGAAGATACTACAGATACTTCTAAGATGTACACTACTTACGGTGTGTCTGTAAATCAGGATTTATTAGATGCAGAATCAAATCTTCCGTATTTAAGACAAAACGGTGAAGTTGCACAGGCAATGGCAGAAGAACTGGCAGCAGTTTGGGAAAAGAAAGGAATGATTTTAAATCCGAATGATACAGACCCATGTACGTTTGAAGGCTATTACGAGAAGTTTATGAATGAATTGTCTACAAAGGGAAATGTGTACGAAAGTATTGCACAAAGCTTGTCCGGTTCAGTTACAAGTATCAGTAATCAGCGTCAGCAGGTAATCGGAGTATCTTCAGATGAAGAATTGACAAATATGATTAAATATCAGAATGCATATAATGCGGCAAGCCGGTATATCAATGTGATTTCTGAAATGTTAGAACACATTATAACTCAGCTTGGATAAGAATAAGAGGTGAAAATATGCCATCAACATTTTTTGGATTAACAATTTCAAGTTCAGCCCTGACATCTTTTCAGGCTGCAACAAATACGGTAGCGAATAATATTTCTAATGTAAATACCAAGGGATATACCAGACAAGAGGCAATTCGTGTAGCAGCAGATGCGCTCCGCGTAAACCAAAAGTATGGTATGGCAGGAAGTGGTGTTGATACCACAGAAATTAAGCAGATTCGTGATTTTTACTATGATGTAAGATATTGGGAAAACAATGCAAAAGTGGGATTGTATGATAGTAAATTATACTATATGCAACAGATTGAAGATTATCTGATTGATGATGATAGTGCAAAAGGTTTCTCAACTATATTAGATGAAATGTTTAATGCATTGAATACATTGAACAGCAATCCGAATGATTTAGATAAGCGTCAGCAGTTTATCAGTAAATCCCAAAGTTTTGCAACATTTTTCAATGGCTTAAACACAGGACTTAGCAAGATTCAGGAAGATTGTAACAAGGAAATTGCAACACAGGTAGAAAATATCAACTCCATTGCACAGAAAATTGCATTATTAAATAAGCAGATCAATGTAATTGAACTTCAGGGAACCAATGCAAACGAATTAAGAGACCAAAGAGCACTTTTGGTAGATGAATTGTCTGAACTGGTTCCGGTAGAAGTGACAGAGACTCAGGTTAAAAACAGCAATTATCCGAATATGTATACCGGAGCAACCGATTATGTATTGAAAATCAATGGAAAAACGTTGGTAAATAACTTTGAATATAAAACCCTAAAATGTGTTGCAAGGGATGAAAAAGTAAATCAGTCCGATATAGAAGGACTTTATGATATTTATTGGGCTGACAGCAATATTCCGTACAATGCAGCAAGTAAGGCATCGGATGGAAGATTAAGAGCCTTATTTGAAATCAGAGACGGTAATAATGCAGAAGGATTTAGCGGAAAAGTGCAGAATGTTACAGCCGGTACAGGCGGAGATATCGTAACACTGAAAAATCCGAGTATAACAGATGTGAACTATATGACAATGCCTGAAAAAGGTATTCTTACTATGAATAATACACAGTACAGATATACCGGATTTACATATGATGAGGCTACTAAGACCTATCAGTTCCAGTTAGACACAACGCTTTCCGTAGAAGAAAAGAGTAAAGTAATGGGAAAAAATGCAGCAATCGGTGAAAATATCGATGCAATGGGAATTCCTTATTATCAGGCTCAGGCAAATGCATTTTTAAGAGAATTTGCAAAACAGTTTAACGAGATTCAAAAGAAAGGTGTTACTTTAGACGGAACACCAGGAGATTCTTTCTTCGTGGGAGAAAAGCCGGACGGAACAGAATGGAACTTTGGAGATTATAACTCTACTGTAGGAAGCAATATGAATACTTCTGGAAACTATTATTACTGGTTGACAGGAGCGAATGTAAAGGTAACTCAGAATGTAGTAAAGACACCGGAAAATATGGTAACACTTACTGCGGATGAGCTGGCAAACGGTACAGATAATCCATCTTTAGTAAATGAAATGGCACAGCTATATAAGAATGTAAAAATGTTCCGTGGTTCAGGAGCAAACGAGTTTTTACGTTGCTTAATCAGTGATAATTCTGTTGATACAGAAAAATCACAGCTTTTCCTGAAAAACTACAGTAATATTTCAGAAACTATTGTGCAAAAAAGAATGTCTATTTCCGGTGTGGATGAAGACGAAGAAGCACTTGATATGTTGAAATTCCAGAATGCCTACAACTTAGCATCCAGAATGATACAAACCATGAGCGAAATGTATGACCGGTTGATTTTGGAGACAGGTGTATAAGGAGGAACTTAAATGAGAATTACTAATAGCATGATTAGCAGAAACAGCATGAATAATATGAATACAAATAAGACCAATGTGAACACTCTGAATAATCAGATGTCCAGTCAGAAGAAGATTTCAAGACCTTCTGAAGATCCGGTTGTAGCAATTCGTGCACTGCGTTTAAGAAGTAATCTGAATGAGTTGAATCAGTATTATGAAAAAAATATTCCGGATGCAGAGTCCTGGATGGAAATTACTGAGAGCGCATTGAAAAATATGAAGGATATTTTAACAACGATAAGAACTCAGTGTGATAATGGTGCCAATGACTCGCTAACAGCAGAAGATAGAAATGCTATTTTGAAAAACCTTCAATCCTTAAGGAAGCAGGTATATGCAGAAGGTAATGCAGATTATGCAGGAAGAACTGTATTTACCGGATATAAGACCAATTCTACTCTTACTTTTTTAAAGGATGAGGAACAAATTAAGTATAGTATCAAAGAACCTGTTTCTTATGAAAATATAGAAGATAAAAATTACTATAGTAATTTGGTAACAGTTCCAACCAGCGCCAACGGGGTTACCGGTGGAGTAGCTATGGCAGATATGCCACAGCAGGTTTCTAACAAACGAATCCGTTTATCCTATGAGAACTTAGGTGATATGAATGCAGATGATTTGAAATATATTGCAGCAGACGGAACAGAAACTACATTAGATGGATATACTTATACAGATGCAAATGGAGCTAACCATACAGTAACTGTAAACACTGCAACAGATTATACTACCTGGGCAAATGGTGGTTATCAGGTAGGAGATGACGAGGTTATCTATTTAAAACAAACAGGCGAGTTGATTCTTGGAAAAGATATTGCAAACCAGATGAGCAGTGAAAAGATGAAGTTGACTGCAACCTATACAAAAGAAGGATTTAAAAACGGCGAGTTAAGACCGGAACAATACTTTGATTGCCAGAACATTACAGACCCGGCAAATGTAATAAGTTATACAAAAGAAAATCAGGAAATATCCTATACCATTGCATTTAATCAGGACTTAGTAGTGAATACACAAGGCTCAGATGTATTCAATTCTTCAATAGGAAGAGATGTAGATGACCTTACAAATGCAGTAGAAGCCGCAATCGCTGCACATGATAAAGTAGATAAAATTAAGGCAATGATGAAAGAGACGCAGTATTCTGATACAGTATCTCAAGAAGGTTTGAAACAGTGGCTAGAAGCAGCGGAAAAGGAAGCAACTTATGCAGATGACAATATGCAAAAGTTGTATTCAAAGGGAATTGGCAAGTTTGACGGATATTTGAACGATGTGGTATTGGCAACTACAGATTTGGGAAGCCGTGCAGACCGATTAAAACTTACCAAGAATCGTATGTCTAACCAGCAGGCAACTTATGAAGAATTAAAGTCCAATAATGAAGATATGGATTTATCAGATATTATTATTGAGTATACATCTGCATATACAGCGTATCAGGCATCTTTGCAGGCATCTGCAAAGGCAAACGGACAGACATTGTTAAATTACTTATAGTAAATTGGAGGAAAACAAATGAAGGTAAATACAAGACTATTTGGGGAAATTGAGATTGAACAGGAAAAGATTATCTGTTTTGAAAATGGAATTATCGGATTTCCGGACTGTAAACAATTTACATTGATTTTTGATGAGACCGATGATGGAGCGCGAAAAAATATTTCCTGGTTACAGTCCTTGGATGAACCTTCTTTTGCACTTCCGGTAATGGATCCATTATTGATAAAAGAAGATTACAATCCGCAGGTAGAACATGAATTGATGAAGAGCCTTGGTAATCTTACCGAAGAAAATACCTATGTATTGGTAACAGTAACCGTACCGGCGGATATTAAGAAAATAAGTGTAAATCTTCGTGCACCAATTGTTATTAACGTAGAAAATTTAAAAGCAGAACAGCTGATTGTAGACGATAGTTATCCGGTAAAATATATGATATACGATATTTTGCAAAATAAAAAGACGAAAGCAGGTGAATAGGATGCTGGCATTAACCAGAAAAAAAGGAGAATCCATTATTATTAACAACAACATTGAAATTAGCATTCTGGAAATGCGTGGTGATCAGGTGAAAATGGGTATCAGTGCACCAAAAGAGGTTCCTGTTTATCGAAAAGAAGTATATTTGCAGATTCAGGAAGAAAATAAGGCTGCAATCACAGCCGAAAGCCTGGAGGCATTAAAAAATATACTGTAAAGTCATAAATTTTTACGCAAAAATACCGATAATTATCATAGACTAGGGAAAGTTTAGAAGTCACATGGAGGTGAATCAGATGATAGACGGAGTGAAGAATGCGGGAATGGCATATCAGGGAAGTAGCCAGAGTTCCTCATCTGTGGAGACAACAAGCAGTGTTGAAAGCAGTGACACACAAGCAGACGCATTAAAAGAAAATAGCACTGCCAAGTGGAACAAGCAGGAACTAAATATAGATGATGGAAAAGATGCATCAGAAAACAAAATGACTTCTCCCACAGAGGCATTAAAAAAAGCAGTAGAAGAAATTAATAAAAATGCTACCAATTCAGAAGTAGTATTTGGAATTCATGAAGCAACAAACCGTATGACCATTAAGATTGTGGATAAGGATTCCAGAAAAGTGATTAAAGAATACCCGCCGGAAAAAACACTGGATATGATTGCAAAGGTGTGGGAGCTGGCAGGACTTTTAGTAGATGAAAAAGGATAGGAGGAATACATATGGCTATCAGAATATCAGGTCTGGTTTCAGGATTAGATACCGATTCTATTGTACAGGAATTAGTATCGGCATATTCTAAGAAAAAGGATACATATGTCAAGAAACAGACAAAATTGGAATGGAAAATGGATGCCTGGAAAGATTTGAATAAAAAAGTAAATAGTATGTATAAGAAACTTGGTAACTTAAAGTTATCATCTGCTTATACGAAAAAGACAACCACTTGTTCAGATGCAACGAAGGCATTAGTATCTGCGTCTAATACAGCAATTAATGGAACACAGAGCTTAAAGATTACGCAGGTGGCAAAAACCGGATATATTACAGGCGCAGAGCTTGACAAGTCTGTAAGCAACTCTACGAAGTTGAGTCAGTTAGGAGTTACAGGAGATGCTTCTGTTGCAGTAACTGTAAAGGGCGTGACGAAAAATGTTGCTCTTAACGGTGATATGACGGTAAAAGATGCAGTGAATGCTTTACAGAAGGCAGGGGTTTCTGCAAATTATGATGAAGCAAATAAAAGATTTTTCGTAAGTGCTAAGGACAGTGGTGTAGAAAACGATTTTGCATTGACAGCTACAGATGCCAATGGTATTAAGGCATTACAGGGACTTGGTATCTATGTAAATAAGAGTTCTAATACAGATACTTATAAGGCGTGGACAGCTTATGCAGTAGATGCATCCGGAAATGCTGTATTTGATGCTAGTGGTAATCAGATTGCAACTATTGATGAAGCAAAGACAAAGGAAAATCTTCAGACATATTTGGAAACAATCCGTAAGTATCAGTGGAAAGCTGCGCAGGATAGCAGTGTAAATGGTGGTACAATCAATAAATTGGATGCAAACGGAAATGTTGCCGATAGAGAAAACAGCAGTATTAAGTTCTTGGAACAGGATTCTGCAAATAAGAGAACAGAAAATACCAACTTATTGGCAAAGATTACATATGCTAATAATTATTTGTCATTAAGACAAGCACTGAATGCACAAACTGCGCAGACCGATGCCGACGGCAATATGGTATATGAAGCAGATGGAACTACTCCGGTATTGGTTTCAAAACTGACAGATGATGAACAGCAGGAAATGTTTGACCTTTTAACGAAAAAGGATGCCTTAACAGAAGATGAGACAACCAGATTAAGCGAGTTAAAAGAAAAACTGGATGTAGATGAAAAAGGCTGGAAGAAAATTGAAGGTCATGTAGATGCCGTAAAGCAGTTTCAGGCAGAGGATGATAATGCTTTGGATGTAGAGGCTGTTCGAGCTGCCTATGCAACGAATGGAAAAACAGGAATTGAAGCCCTGGTTGGTAAGGTGGAAACTGCTGAATCAGGAAATACTACTTATACCGGATGGACAGGCCAGATTGGTAAAAACAACGAAGAGATTACTGCTAATACAGAGTCTATTGCAGAAAAAAATGCTTACATAAACAGTCATGCGCTTTTAACAGGAGCAGCACCGGATAATGACACCACGACCATAGATAATCGTGTAAATGCATTAATGAACAAGATTAATTTTGCAGCAGATCAGTTAGTAAATGGACCGGCAGGCGGATATAGCAATGCACAGCAGGTTGCGGCTCAGGATGCAATTATTGAACTTAATAAAGTGCCATATACTTCTGCAAGCAATAACATTACCGTAAATGGTCTTACAATTACTGCATTGCAGGAGACAAATGGTGATGAGATTACCATTACAACTTCTGCAAATGCACAGGGAATGTATGATACCATTAAAGGTTTCCTAAAACAGTATAATGAGTTAATCAAGGAAATGGATACTCTTTATAATGCAGACTCTGCGAAAGGTTATGAACCGTTGACAGATGATGAAAAGGATGCAATGACAGATAAGGAGATAGAAAAGTGGGAGCAGAAGATTAAGGATGCCATTTTAAGAAGAGATGATCGTTTGTCAACCGTTATGAGCACCTTTACTACAGCTATGTCAAAGAGTTTTAAACTCAGTGACGGAAAAACCTATAGCTTGTCTTCTTTTGGTATTAAGACACAGGGATACCTTGCAGCAGAAGAAAACGAAGGTTCTATGTATCATATTGACGGAGATCAGGATGATGAAATATCTTCCGGAAATACAGATAAGTTGTTAGCTGCAATTCAAAGTGATCCGGATGGAGTACAGGAATTCTTCCAGCAGTTAACAGGTAACTTATACGATGAATTGAATAAGAAGATGGGAAGCAGCACTTCTACACATAGTATCTATACCATATATAATGATAAGACTATGCAGACAGAGTATGATGAGTATACCAAGACCATCAAGAAATGGGAAGAGAAAGTGTCAGATATGGAAGATTACTATTATAAAAAGTTTTCTGCTATGGAGACGGCTTTGTCTAAACTACAGCAAAGTACAAGCTCATTAAGTGGCTTGTTGGGAACATCCTAATAAATCAAGGAGGATAATGAAGGATGATTGCAAACCAAGGATATGCAGCATATAGCAACAGTAAGCTGATGACAGCTTCACCGGGAGAATTGACATTGATGCTATACGAAGGAGCAATTAAGTTCTGCAATATAGCAATTGTGGCAATTGAACATAATGATATCGAAAAGGCACATATTAATATTGTAAAAGTTGAGAATATTATAGAAGAATTTCGAGCAACATTAGATCATAAATATCCGGTGTCGAAAGATTTTGAAAAAGTTTATGTGTATATTTATGATCGTTTAGTTGAAGCGAACATGAAGAAAGACAAAGAAATCTTAGAAGAAGTATTGAAGCATCTTCGTACCATGCGTGATACATGGAAAGAAGTTATGGTTCGGGTAAAACAATAGTAAAAAGTGAGGGACTATTGCAAAAAAGGCAGTAGTCCCTTATTATATAAATATCAGGTATACGATAATAAGTGAGGTAGAAGAATTGGAGGGTTACAAGTACAATGCAAGATAAGGAATATGTTGCAATTTTGCGTCAGAGTTTGGAAAAAAAAGTTCGAATTTTAGATTTGATTATAGAAAAAAATAAAGAGCAAAGAGCAATTTTTTTAGATGAAACAATGCCACCGGAAAGATTAGAAGAAAATCTAAAAGAAAAAGGTGAGTTAATCGATCAGTTAAATCAATTAGATGATGGGTTTGAACAGGTGTACCAGAGAATAAGAGAAATCTTGGCAAAAGAAAAAGACACTTATCGTGATGAAATAAAAAAAATGCAGGAATTAATACGGGAAATTACAGATAAGAGTGCAACAGTACAAACCCAGGAGCTGCGAAACAGAGAACTGGCCGTTCAGAAGTTTTCCTCGATTAAAAAGGAAATAAAAAAGGCACGAACCACTACCAAGGCAGCTAGTCAATACTATAAGAATATGGCAAAAATGAATGTGGTAGATTCACAGTTTTTAGATCAGAAGAAATAGTAAAGAATAACTGGAGGAATCCGGATGGTAATACAGCATAACATGACATCCATAAATGCCAAGTGTCAGTTAGGGATTAACACGGAAAATAAGAAAAAGTCTACAGAAAGATTATCCGGTGGATATCGTATTAATCGAGCAGCAGATGATGCAGCAGGGCTAGCGGTATCCGAAAAGATGCGATGGTCTGTGCGAGGATTGCATCAGGCTAGTCGTAATATAGAAGATGGCACATCGTTGGTACAAGTGGCAGATGGCGGAATGGAGGAAATCCATGCCATATTACAACGCCAAAGAGAACTGGCAGTGCAGGCAGGAAATGACACGAATACAGTAGCTGACCGAAATGCAATACAGCAGGAAGTAAATGCACTTTCTGTAGAAATAACCAGAATTGCCAATGATACTACATTTAATGGAAAACATATATTAAATTGTAGCGGAAATTTAAGTCATGGTCCGGTAAATGCAGATACTGCAGTCACAAATCTATTAGGCGTGCCGGGGAGTAGAAGTGATGGAGTATTACAAGGTTTTATGGCAACGAATGCAGCAGGAAATATACAATCCCAGTTGTTGTTTGGAGGTTACAGTGCAGGTACATCTTTTTTGGAAGCAAAGGTATCTGTTGGAGGAGATAACTATACGTTACGGACAAAGACTCCCTTACCGACGAATTGTGTAGTGACAAATGATACAACCAGTATTGCAGATAGAGTAAAAACCACATTTACCTATCAGGATGATACAGGTAATGCGGTATTTTCCATCGTAAGAACTGTTGAAAAGATAGCAAATCCTACGGGAAATACCGGAGAAGTATACAAGATGAGTTATGCATTGGAAAATCATACAACGCAACCTATGACCGGAAGTATTGAGGTGAGTCTGGACGTTAAGTTTACAGGGAATGACAATCCATCTTTTCTTATGGACAATGATGTAAATGAAACAATCATTACCAATGCGATTCAGTATCCGGATAATGCAGGACATATGCCGGGAGTAATGAACTTGTTTTCTACCGATAATCCTTATTTAAATGTGCAGGCGATTGTAAATGGGTGCGGGGCAACCACTCCGGATTATGTGAAAATAGGGCAGTATAATAATATAGCGGGAAATGATTGGAGAGCGAATATGACAATTTCGGATTCTGCCTATGATGTAGGATGGAATAATATCAATGTGGGAGCAGGTGGAATCTCTGGGGCATATACCACAATGTATGGGGTATCTGACCCGTTGCTTAACCCGGTTCTGGCAGGAAGTCATTCTGTTCCGGTAGAATTAAATATTCAGGCAAGTGACAGAGCACATACGGCAATTACAATTCCACTAGTAAATTGTACAGCTGAAAAATTAGGTGTAGATGCATTGAATGTAATGTCCTTTAATGATGCAGGAGCAACCTTAGATAAAATCGATAAAGCAATCGATAAGGTGTCGGAATATCGTTCTGACATGGGAGCAATATATAATCGATTGGAAAAGGCAAAAAATAACGTTAATAATATAGAGGAAAATGTACAGTCTGCCGAGTCTAGAATACGTGATGCAGACATGGCAGAAGAAATGGTAAAGTATGCAAAAGACAATATTTTAGAGCAGGTAGGACAGTCAATGTTGGCACAATCAGGAAAGATAAACGAGGGTGTTTTACAACTTTTACAATAAAAATAAAAAAATATAAAAAAATTTCATTTTAGGTGTTAAGTATTGGACAAAGAGTCCGATATAAAATACAAGTAAGCAAGTTACTAAAGCTTCAGTGGCGGAATCGGAAGGAGCGTACGGCCGGACGAGAAGTCACAAACTAAATTTATTACATGCAGCATGGATGCTGCAACATATTCAAGGAGGAATAATATTATGGTAGTACAACACAACATGCAGGCTATGAATGCCAACAGACAGTTAGGAATCACAACAAGTGCACAGGCTAAGTCCACAGAGAAATTATCTTCTGGATACAGAATCAACCGCGCAGGCGATGACGCTGCTGGATTATCTATTTCTGAAAAAATGAGAAGCCAGATCAGAGGATTAAACAAAGCTTCTGACAACGCTCAGGACGGTATCTCTGCTATTCAGGTAGCTGAAGGTGCATTAAATGAAACTCATTCTATCTTACAGAGAATGAACGAATTAGCAACTCAGGCTGCTAACGATACTAACACAACCATCGATAGAAATGCTATCCAGGCTGAAATGGATGCTTTATCTTCTGAAATCGATAGAATTCGTTCTACCACACAGTTCAATACTCAGAACTTACTTGATGGTAACTTCAAGAACAAGAACCTTCAGATCGGTGCTCTTAAGGGACAGAACATTGCTATCAGCGTAAGCAACATGGAGTCTTCTGCAATCGGAGTAAACAACTTAAAGGTTTCTTCTTTCGATTCTGCAGGATCTGCTATGACAAAGATTCAGTCCGCTATCGATATCGTATCTACACAGCGTTCTGCTCTTGGTGCATTACAGAACAGATTAGAGCATACAATTGCTAACTTAGACAACGTTTCTGAAAATACTCAGGCTGCAGAGTCTCGTATCCGTGACGTTGATATGGCTGAAGAAATGGTTGAATACAGCAAGAACAACATTCTTGCTCAGGCTGGACAGTCTATGCTTGCTCAGGCTAACCAGAGTACTCAGGGTGTATTATCCTTACTTCAGTAATCATAATAATTACCATACAAAAAAGAGTTGCCTACGGCAACTCTTTTTTGGTATCTTGGTATCATAGGAAATACGGTATCATGAAAGTATGAAATTAGTCATAAGTGTTTGGAAATACAATCTGAAAGATATTTTCAAAGAATTTTTCGAAACTATGATTCTTCTTTGCTTTTTCATGTCCGTTATGAGCAATTTCTTTTCTTTGTTTTTCGTGAGAAAGATAATATTCTACTTTTTCCACTAGATCTTCTTGGCTTTCATAATAAACAAAATCCTCGTCGGGAACGAAATAATCTAAAAAGTCAGATTGAAAACTGGTAAGTAAAAATCCACCAGCACCTAAAATATCCATTCCACGTAAAGGAATGCCGGTTTGAATGCTTCGCAACGTAATATTTAGATTGATTTTACTATTTGCAAAGACATAAGGCATTTCAGAATAATAGTCAATAGCACCCATGTTTGTAGCGTTTGGAATAACTGCATTTTTGTTTAGCGTGTAAAGTCTTAAATTGCAATGCTTTGCAACCGCAGTTAAGAGACGTTGCCGTTCTATGGAAGTCAGCTTTCGGTCAATAAAGTAGTTAGAGTAAATATATTCAGGAGTTTCTATTCCGGATGGAGTGGATTGATAAGGTGCAACCCGCTGCAATTCGGCAATAATATCAGGAGTAAGAACTTCTTCAATAAAGTTATAGCCTTGTATCTTTAACTGGGCTTCCATAATAGCATCCAAATATCCCTTGATATAGTCGTTTACCGTAGCAAGACGATCAAAGAAGTTATGATCCTCGTTATAGAGGGAACCAACGAAAGATACATCTGCAGAAAGCTTTTCATGATCATAAGGCTTTTCCTGTAAGTAATCAATAATCGTACTGTTTACCGGAAGAGTGCTATAATAAACTGTATTAATGCCACCATTTTTTAACTTTAAATATTCCTGTTTATCAAACATAAAAACATAATTATTGGGATTGATAAGCGAATAGGAATAAAGCATGACGTAAGGATTGTCATAAAGGGCAGCAATATACTTAATCCCCAGTTTTTGACAGTTGTTAGAGACAATAGGAAAGTAATTAAAAGAGAAGCAACAGTCGTAAAAAGTGTCTCCAACAAATTCGGTAAATGCTTTGTCAAATTCAGTGCTGGTTCGCTCCTGATAGTCTTTATGAAAAAAAGGTACAAATTCATGTCCGGCTTGTTCTAATGTAAATTGTACATCCACCTTTCCAAAGCAGGGCCAATCTAAATATAAAATACGCATGATAAATCTCCTTTTTAAGAAATAGAAAATGCCAGTTGCAGTAATTGTTCCAGTCGAACCGGATAGTTATAATCTCTGGCTACTCGTTCAAATCCGTTTTGGGCAATTTCCTGACGCTCTTTTTCGTGTTCTAAATAGTAGGAAGTAATGTCTTTTAACTCTTCTAAATTCCCGTAAGTTACTAAGTCTGTGCCTACATTAAAAATCTCGGAAAGTTCCGGCTGGAAATTAGTTAAGACAAAACCACCGCATCCCATAATATCAAAAATCCGCTGAGGAAGACCGGAACGAATTGCTTTACAGGTGGTGTTGAGGTTAATTTTGCTTTCATGGAAAATAATAGGCATTTCCGTTAGTGATTTTGCAAAACCACGATTGTGAACTTTTGGTAAAACAGAAGTGTCACTTCCGGTATATAAATCTAAGTTAAAATGTTCTGACAAAATTTTCATTGTTCGTAATCGTTCCACAGCAGTAATTTTATTTCCAATATAAAGTTGTGCCATTGTTTTTCGGTCTGTTAAAAAAGTTTCCAAAGGATAGGTGTAAAATCCGGGTAGGTGTGCCTTAAAGGCAGCTACAATTTCATCTGTTAATAAGTCTTCAAGAAAGAAATAACCGTATACCCGTAACTGTGCTTCGATTAAACCATTTAGATATCCTAAAAGGTATTCAGGGGGATTTACCAGGTTGTCATAGGGGCATTTTTCGGTATAAAGAGAACCTACAAAAGAGATGTCAGCAGAAAAACGTTCTATGTCAGTAGAAGAAGCTGCCTGAATAACCTGTTGTTTTCCTTTGACATTGACGGCAAGTGGAAAATGAAATACATGTCCCAGATTGAGGGGGGAGATTTCATCGTACTGTGCCCGGTCAAAGAGAAATATACGGTTGCAGGGATTCTGAATAGATTTGGCAAAAAGTTCTAATACAGGAGAATCCACGGTCCAACAAAGGTATGGAATTTTAAAGATATTGCAAACTTCAGAAATAATTGGAAAGAAGTTTACCGTAAAAATACAATCTTGGGGATGTTCCATTAAATAATCGCCTACAATGCGGGCAGAATCTCCAAAAACAAGTTCTTTATTTGTGATTTCTTCTGTAATTTGTGATACAGTATGTCCAAGTTCTTCAAACCCTTCGATAATATCAGGTTCGCAGATACTACCGTAGCGGTAAAATAGTATTTTCATATTAGTTTAAATCCTCCTGTACAATGGAAATTATTTTTTCAAGCTGGTGCTGATAAGAAAAGAGGTCACGCACTTTTTTGTATCCGTTTATAGCAATGGTCAGTCGTTCTTTTTCATGAGTGAGATAATAGGAACATTTTTCCAGAAGTTCTTCTACGCTGTGAAATACTTCGATTTCTTTTCCGATGACAAATAAGTCTTCCAGTTCTTCCTGATAGTTGGTAAGAACAAATCCGCCACATCCCATAATATCAAGAATTCTTTGGGGAACGCCGGTTTCAATAGAAGATAAGGTAATGTTTAAATTAATCTTACTTAAGTAAAAGATTTTGTTCATAATGGTGTAGTAATCAACGCTGTTATGAACAGTTACATTTTGTAAAAAGTCAGTAGGACTTTTGGTATATAGATGCACATCAAAATTTTGTGCAAGTGTATTTAACACAGTAATACGCTCTAATTCAGCCAGTTTTCTTGGAAAAAATAGCAGTCCCAGATAAGTAGCATCACTTAAAAGGGCAGTTTGATTCCAACTGGAAACATCCGCCTGCTGAAGCAAAAAATCAATACAGTCTTGCGGTAAATCGTGCCAATAACGAGGAGCTTCCCAGTGACACATATTTTGCATTAAATATAATTTTAATTTTAGTTGTAAATGTTCGGGAAAGGCTTGTATAAGAGCGTTATAGGTATTACTCTCATAGAGCCCGCCTACGAAGGAAATATCATGGGAATATAGTTGTTCATCTTCTGGAGTAATATCAAGACATCCGGTACGTTCTACGTTTACTGCAAGCGGTAAGTGGTAGATATGTGGAGCATGTGCTTCTAACAGCCGTTTACATTGCATTTTGTCGAAAATAAAGGTATAATTTGTATTATGAAAAATAGCAGATGTAAAAAGCGAAATTAACGGAGAGTCATAGGTCCATGAAACATAAGGAATGGACATTTCTGCACATATATCAGATGCCGCAGGAAGAAACAAATAAGAAATAACGCAATCGTAAGAATGCGAAGATAGTTGTTTGCGTAATTGTTCATTTTGTTCCTCAACGGACTGATTAGGATCAAAAGGAGTTGTCTCAAGAATATCCACAGGATAGTTCATGCTTTGTAAAGCCCATAGGATATCGTAGATAGAATTGTGTGCTGGAATAAATAAAAAGTTCATGGTAACCTCCCAAAAATAATAAACAACAATATATAAGTTCATTTTAGCGAAAAAGCAGGGAAGAAACAAGAGAAAGTTTGCGAAATAAGAGGTTAAGAAATGGAAAATAGAGAAGCGTTTAAAAAGACAGAGCAATTTGCAATAGAAGAAGAAGCAAGAGAAAATCGCTGGCAGCAGGAGTACGGGAAAAAACTTCCGGAAGTAATGGCACAAATAGACCAATTGCTAAAAGAGGGAACCGAGGAAGCAAAGTGGAAACTACATGCAATGTTTTTGGATAAAGATTTTTTTGACAAGTATAAACAGACCGATGAAATGGCTAATATGTATGTAATTATGCAAATTTTTGAAAGAGAACGAAATAGCGGCATTACACCGGGAATCTTAGATAGCGGAAGAGATGCAGAGCAGTTAAGAAACTATATACAATCAATAAAGTTTCTTCTATATCGTTTAGATTTTGAAATAGATGAGCAGGCGGGAGAAAAATTAATAGCGTATTTTCAAGAACAAAATACTTCCACAATTGTCATAGAGACTATGCTCACCACAGTTGTTATGCGCCCGTTTATTGTTGTAAGAAAGTTGGAACAGTTATTTGAACAACATCATATGCTGAAAGAACTATTTATGATATATAACTTTATCAATGATAAATATCCCGGAAATAAGCGGATTTTGAAGAAACAGGCAGAATTGTATGCAAGAACCGGGCATCAAGAGCTGGCACAGCAATGCATGGAACAGATTGGCGATTATCCGGAAGGGATTTGCGGAAGCCGGGAAACAGTTTTGTCTATACAAGAAAAAATCTGGCGATTGCGTTATATGGAAAAAGAAGCATGCACGGAAATCGCAAGGGAAATAAAAACAGTAAAATTATCACCGGAAGGGTGGAAGTGCTTTCTGGAAAATGAACCGGTGTTTGCTCCGGAATATTATTTGTTATTGACAAATGCCATGTTAAATGAGGAATTAACAGAAATTGCGGAAATAACATTATTGTTTGCAAACGAGAAAGTGTCCGGAAACGAAATGATTTTATCCTTATTGGCGGATATGTATATTAATCAGGGTGCATTTAAAGAGGCGTTGGAGGTTTTGGAACAAATCCAACAGCCTAGCGATATCATATTAAAATTGCAGCAAGTATGTCGGGAGAGAATAGTGTAATGAATGATAAAAAAATTTGTTTTATTATGTGCGTAAATAATGAAGATTACATGGAAGAACAAGTAGCATATTTAAATCATTTGCAAGTGCCGGAAGGTTATGAAATTGATGTATTAAATGTGTATGGTGCAACCTCTATGACATCAGGATATAATGAGGCAATGCATGCAAGTGATGCAAAATACAAAGTATATCTTCATCAGGATACATTTATTATAAACCCTAATTTCATAGCGGATTTACTGGAAATTTTTGAAGAGGAACAAATAGGGTTGGTTGGTATGGTAGGAACTCCACACATGCCGGAAAATGCAATTATGTGGAATGACTTTCGGTATGGAAAGTTATATTGCAGCATGATTTATCAGGCGGGTATCAGTGTCATTGGAGAGATGTCTGAAAAATATATGGAAGTAGAAGCAGTAGATGGCTTTCTTATGGCAACGCAGTATGATGTGGAGTGGCGAGAGGATCTATTTCAAAAGTGGGACTTTTATGACGTTTCCCAGAGTTTTGAATTTCGGAAAAAGGGCTATAAAGTAGTTGTGCCAAATATGGAAACCCCATGGTGCATCCATGATGATGGATTTTTCAATTTAAAAAATTACTATGTAGAACGAAAGAAATTCTTAGAAGAATATCATTGGGGCAAGCAGGCCAAAGAAAAAGTATCGATTATTATTCCTACTTATAACCGAGAACATTTAATACAACGTGCCATAAAAAGTGTATTAAATCAGAGCTATGGTGAGTTTGAACTTTTAATAGTGGATGACGGTTCTACCGATAATACCGAAGAAGTGGTAAGACAGATAAAGGATGACAGAATTCGATATATTCGTTGTGAAGAAAATAAGGGAGCAGCGGCGGCCAGAAACAGAGGAATAGCTGAGGCTAAGTATGATTACATAGCCTTTCAGGACAGCGATGATGAGTGGTATCCGAGTAAGCTGGAAAAGCAAATGAAAGTAATGTTAGAATCTTCTGAAAAAACAGGGGTGGTATACTGTGAGTACCATTACGATGGTGTAAATGGAGTAGAAGGCATTTCCCCTAGCAGAGAGATTCCTTTAGAGCAGAAACAGGGATATATCTTTCCGGAGCTTTTGGCAGGAAATATGATAGGAACACCAACCATGTTGGTAAAAAGAGAATGTTTTGATAAGGTGGGACTGTTTAATGAAAAGTTCCCTTGCCTAGAAGATTATGAGTTAGTACTTCGCATTGCAAGGAACTATGAAGTGGGATTTGTTCCGGAATGTATGGTGGAAGTACATGCCAATACAGAGTCGGTTACCAATAATGTAGAAGGCTATTTGTATGCTAGTTGTATTCTGGCAGGCACTTATAAAAAAGAACTTTTAGAGTATGGAATGTTTGATATTATTGTAGGTTCTATTGTTGAAAAGGCAAAGGAATTGAACCGATTAGAAGATGTGGTGAAATATTTGGAAGTGGTTATGGCAAAATGAAAAAAGTAACAGTAATAACTCCATGCTATAATTCCCGAAAATATTTGGGAGAATGCCTGGAGTCATTGGAAAAGCAAACCATAGGAATGGAAAACTTACAAGTTATTTTAGTAAATGATGCATCTACGGATAATACATGGGAAATGATTTTAGAGTTCGAAAAGAGATATCCGGAGTCTGTAGTTGCCATAAATCTGCCGGAAAATCGCAGGCAAGGTGGAGCGCGAAATGAAGGGTTAAAGTATGCAAGCGGAGAATACATTGCCTTTTTGGACTCGGATGATAACGTATTACCACAAGCCTATGAACGGATATATCAATATGCTGTTAAGACAGATGCGGATATAGTTCAGTTTAATCACTATAATTATACGAAAAATGAAGAAGAGCTATGTGATAATTGCAAATTGGAAGGAACAATTCAGTTACAAGAAAAAGCCACCAGAAAACTATTTTTAATGACAGAAGCTATGACAATGGGATGTTGGAATAAGATATATCGTCGTAAGATGGTAGAAGAAAGTCAGGCAACCTTTGCAGAACATCGTATTTACGAAGAACCGAAGTTTGTATATCCACAAATGTTTTATGCCAGAAAAGTTTCTTGCATGAAAGATGCATTTTACCGAATACGAATGAATCAGGAAAGTACCATGCATTGCGAAGCGAAGAAAACAGGAAGATTGTTAGATCATCCGGAAGTGCAAATGCAGACATTTCAATATATGACCGAGCATCAAGAACTGATGAAGAATTATTATGAAGAAATAGAATTCTATTTTTTAAAGACTTATTATATCGAAACGTTGTTTTTCGCAGGACAGGGAAAACTACTGCTGGATGTTGATTACTTTAAAAAGATGCAGGACAATGTGAAGAATTTATTTCCCCGATGGAAAGAAAATTGCTATTTAAAGGAAAATGATGAGGAAAAACTAAGGAAAGTTTTGAGTACAGTACAAGAGACATATGATCAGGGAAAATTAAATGTATTGTGCGAAGATGTATATAACATTATGATGGGATGACAGAAGGTGAGAAAATGGAACAGCGCGAAGAGAAATTTGATACATTAGTAAGATTCATTGAAGAAGATGCTCTAAATGGGAAAAATTATGAGTATTTAGGTGATTATTATATGGAAGAAAACACAGAAAAGGCATATCTGTGTTATGAAAATGCACTCTTTTGGGGAAACGTGGATGAGGAAGAAATAAGAAATAAGATAAAGGAATTAGATAAGAAGAATGTTAATCACCATAAAGTATCTATTGTGATACTTTCTTATAATGCAAAAGAGATTATGAAAGGATGTATTGAAAGTATTCGTAAAAACAATCCTAAAACAGCATATGAGTTAATTGTGGTGGATAATGCATCTACAGACGGAGTTGTTGATTGGTTAAAGGAACAAAATGATATTGTTTTGGCATGTAACCAAGAAAATGTTGGTTTTCCGAAAGGGTGTAATCAGGGGATAGAACTGGCTGAAAAAGAAAATGATATTATGCTTTTGAATAATGATACCATTGTAACAGAAAATGCATTATTTTGGCTTAGAATGACCATATGTGAACACCCAATTGGGGCAGCCGGAAGTATTTCAAATATGACAGAAAAGGTATCGGCGACAGTAAAGGGAAAAGAAACAAGAAGTATGGAAGAGCAGTTGGAATATGCACGGTATAATAATGTATTATTAAAACATTCATTTGAATGCAGAGTGTCATTATTGGGATATGCCCTTTTGTTTAAGAGAACAGCATTAGAAAAAACCGGATATTTAGATGAGATATTTTCGCCGGGATGTTTTGAAGATTTGGATATATCGATTCGGTTGATTCAGGAAGGATACCAGTTGGCGTTGTGCTACAATAGTTTTATTTTCCATTACGGCAGTACAAGCTTTAAAAAGAATATTGATTGGTATGAAAATCTTATCACAAAAAATTTTTATGTATATAAAGAAAAATACGGATTTGATGTAGATTATTATATGAATCAGAGAGATGATTTGATTGAACATCTGCCAAACGACACCAATTGCGCATTTCAACTGTTAGATGTTGGTTGTGGGTGCGGAAGTACCATGCTGAGAATAGAAGGATTATATCCCAATGCAGAAGTAGTTGGAGTGGAAAAGTGTGTAGAAGCAGTGAAAATCGGAAAAAAATTAGCAGAAATTTATGAGATGGATATAGAAAAGCAAGAATTGCCTTTTGAAAAAAGCAGATTTGATTATATTTTTATGGGAAATGTTTTAGAACAGACATCGAATCCTAGAGAAGTTCTGCGAAAAGTAAAAAAATATCTAAAACCGCAAGGAAAAATCATTGCATCTATTTATAATTGTGGAAATGTAAAAAATATTTATGGATTAATGCAAGGAAAAGTATACGAAACAGAACGATATGGGCTTTGGGATATAAAAAATATACAGTGTTTTACAGGAGAAAAGATTCTACGATTATTTGAGAATGTAGGTTTGCAAGTTAAGGATATTACATATTTAGAGAATGAATTGTCCGAAGGAGAGGAACTGTTTTTAAGGCAAACGGAAGACATGCCAAACAGAGTGCCACAAGAGTTGTTGCGAGCCTATAATTATATTCTGATTGCTGAAAATTAAGTAGAAAAGAATAAGAATATAGACAATAAACATTAAGATATGTTAAGAAGAAACCGATATATATATTACATACAAAACCATGGAAGGAGAAAGAAAAATGCAGAATGAATTCAAGGAAGAAATAGAGGCAATGGAAACGTTAAAAGAATACAATAAAAAGGTTGTAAAGGCATTAAAAGAAATTGTACCGGAATTAAAAGGAGAAAAAAAGGAAGATACTGATGAGTATCTACAGCACATTTTAAAAGGGGTTAACTGGGAGATACAGGTGTTAAACGGTACCATGAATTATCTGAATCGAGAGAAGGAAGTCATTTCTAAGGAGAAGGCAAATAAAATCGTTACGGGCATCAATGAGGCAGTAAGCAGCAAGGATAATCAGAAGATAGCACAGGCGGTAGAAGAGGGCTTGCTTCCGTTTCTGGAAAAATTAAATGAAATATAAAATCCAAAATAGGGACTCTTAAAAAGAGTGCCCTGTTTTTGCATTAGAAAATTTACAGATTTTGGTGGGAAGAGAAATGGTATATTCGATGGCAGTTCCGCCATATACAATAGCGGACATAAATCAATATAATTGCAGTTATAATAATTTCCCGAACTATGCATTACTTTTGATAGATAAAGAAAGCTATATTTGTAGTTCGGTGATAGAAAATTCAGATGAAGGTCAAGTCCCTGATGATAGGGTGATACATAATCTTCAAGTAGGAAGATATTGTTCATTGTCAAATGATATATATTTTTTGATTGGCCGTGGAAAGGATTATAGTCGTATAACTACGTCTGCAGCAAAAGTATTTCATCAAGCGCCTAATGTGTTTCAAAAACACCGTGAGAAGGGAAGCATTATTATAGAAAATGATGTGTGGATAGGGCGCAAAGCATCGATTATGTCAGGAGTTACAGTACACAATGGTGCAATTGTGTCGGCGATGGCACATGTAGTAAAGGATGTTCCTCCATATGCAATTGTTGGTGGCAATCCTGCAAGGGTAATTGGATATCGTTTTGATGAGGAAGTCATAAAGAAAATGCAGACGATACAATGGTGGTATTGGACAGAAGAAAAAATTGAAGAAAACGCAAACTATTTCAATGACGATGTAGAGAGCTTTTGTTCACGGTTTTACAATGAGGCCAAAGAAGAAGTTGAGAAAATTGTTTCTAAGGCGGAAAAATGTGAGAAGGACAGATATTTCATCCTTTTGGATTATGATGACAATTATCCGGTGACACCAGATGTAGTAGACGAATTTTTAGATGTGAATGGAATGAACAAGGAGAAAGAGTTAATTGTATTTTATAATGGGGGTTCTCAAAAGTCGGGATTTGCAAGGCAACTTCAAGAGATAATAGCGAAATTTAATAAGAACCCACAGATACAATGTTCTATTCAATGGAGAGAAGGCGGAATGGAACAAATAAAGGAATTAATGCCAACTATAAAACATCTGATAATTAATAGAAGACCAGAAACGGTTCGACTAATGTGCTATGCGGATTTATATGGAGAAGAAGTAGAAATTATATCAGGTGTAGATTTACCTATTTTAAAATAATTTAAGAAAGAGAAGAACAGATGAAGATATTGATAACCGGAGCTAGTGGGTTTGTAGGAAGAAACGTAAAAGAGTATTTGGAAAAAAAGAATGAGGAATACGAGATATATGCTCCGACCAGTAAGGAATTAGATTGTTTAGATGAGCAGGAAGTAACGGAATATTTAAAAAAGCACAGATTTGAATATGTTTTACATTTTGCGGTATACGGAGACGGGATAGATAAAACCAAGGATGGCACAAAGATATTAGATTATAATCTGCGGATTTTTCTGAACTTTGCCAAGAATTCCATGTATTACGGAAAGATGTACTATACAGGCTCCGGTGCAGAATATGACAAAAGAAGTGAAATTGTAAGTGTGTCAGAGGAAGAAATAGGACAGTCCATACCGGTAGATCAATATGGATTGATGAAGTATACCATTCAACAGATAATAGAAAAAAGTGATAATATATATAATTTCCGACTGTTTGGTATTTTCGGAAAATATGAATATTATCCGGTTAAATTTATCTCTCTTGCATGCTGCAAAGCGATTAAAGGACTTCCACTTGCTATGAGACAGAATGTGTATTTTGACTATTTATGGATAGAGGATTTTTGCAGAATGGTAGAGCAGTTTTTATGGCAAGAACCTAAATTTCATACATATAACATGGTTTCGGGCCAAAAGATTAGTCTGGAAGAGATATGCAACATGGTATTGAAAGTAAGCGGAAAAGATTTACCGGTCTATATTTGCAAAGAGGGACTTGGAAAAGAATATACAGCATCAAACAAAAGATTTTTAGAGGAATGTCCGGACTTTGTGTATACCCCAATGGAACAGGTAATCGAAAAATTGTATCGATGGTATATGCAGAATGAAACAATGATTGACATATATAAATTACTTTATTAGGAAAGAGAAAAAACTATGAAGCTGGAAGATATGTTATTAACAGAAAAAGAAAGCGTAAAAGACGCAATTGTACGATTGGAAAAAGTAAGATGTAAAGTTGTCTATATCGTAAAAGGGAAAAAATTACTGGCATCGGTTTCGGATGGTGATATCAGAAGATTTTCTTTAAAATCCGGTGACATCAATGAGAGCGTTAGCTGCATTGCAAATTATGAACCCCATTCCTTCCGAGAGTACGAAAAGGATAAGTGGTTAGAAGTTTTTAAAGAAACACAGTTATATTCAGTTCCCATTACAAATCTGAATGGCGAGATTATCGGAATCGTATTCCGAAACGGAACTATCGTAAAAGAACAGAACAAAATGGATGTTCCGGTTGTAATGATGGCAGGAGGAAAAGGAACACGTCTTCATCCATATACGAAGATTCTTCCAAAAGCATTAATTCCAATTGGAGATATCCCTATCTCAGAGCATATTGTGAATCGGTTTTATGAAAGTGGATGTACAGAGTTTTTCTTTTTGGTAAACCATAAAAAAGGAATGATACAGTCCTATTTTGACAACATTGAAAGAAAGTATGCCATTCATTATATCGAGGAAACAGAGCCCCTTGGAACAGGAGGTGGTTTAAGCCTGTTAAAAGGACAGATTCAGCAGGATTTTGTTTTAACAAATTGCGATATATTAATCGATGCAGACTATACTGCAATATATAAAATGCATGAGAAAAAAGGAAACTTTATTACTATGGTGCTTTCAGAGTATAATGCACATATTCCGTATGGAGTAGTATCCATAGATGAAGAAAATAATTACGAAGGGGTAACGGAAAAGCCAACCCTTAAGTATCTGATAAACACCGGTGTATATATTGTAAATGCACGTGTAATAGAAGAACTTGCAGATAATACAGCCATTGGATTTCCTGATATTATTGAAAAATATCGAAAAGCGGGCGAAAAGATTGGCTGTTATATCGTAAATGAATCAGCATATATGGATATGGGACAATTTGAAGAATTAGAGAAAATGAAAGAACGACTAAATGTACAATAGAAGGAAAAGGACAGAAGGATGAAGAAACGAGTAGCAGATATTATCATGGATACATTGATAAAATATGGGGTCACAGATTGTTTTGCAGTTGTAGGCGGTGGAGCAATGCATTTGGATAATGCTTTGCTGGTATGCGACAAGATGAATAAATACTTTAATCATCATGAGCAGGCATGTGCTATGGCGGCGGAAGCATATGCGCGATACAGTGGAAAAATGGCGGCTGTTTGTGTAACTTCCGGACCGGGAGCTACCAATACACTAACAGGTGTTATGGGAGCATGGCAGGATAGTCTGCCGATGATTGTTCTTTCCGGACAGGTTCGCTATGAAATTTCCGTTCCGAAGTCAGGTCTGAATCTTCGCTATAGAGGTATTCAGGAATTTGAAATCATACCAACCGTAAAAAATATGACAAAATATGCAGCAATGCTTACCGACCCGTTAGCGGTAAAAAGAGAAGTGGTAAAAGCAATTCAAATCGCCATGGATGGAAGACGTGGACCGGTATGGCTGGACATTCCTCAGGATATTCAGAATGCAAGGGTAGAGGAAGAAGAATTGTATGCAATAGAGCCGTATCAAAGCAGTGTTCCAGAAGCGACAGGGGAAGAAGTAGAAAAGGTATTGAACATATTACAGGAAGCAGAAAGACCATGTATTCTGGCAGGTTCGGGAATCCGAAGCAGTCATTCTATGGAAGCATTTCTGAAATTTGCAGATAAAATGCAGATTCCGGTTATCGGAGGAGCATGGGTTGCAGATAATTTATATATGGAGCATCCACTTTATTTCGGACCATCCGGAAATATAGGACCAAGAACCGGAAATTTCATTTTGCAGAATGCAGATGTAATTCTTACTTTGGGAAATAGTCTTGGATTTCGACAGACAGGATTCAATCAGGAAGGATTTGCACCGAAAGCGAAAATCTATATGGTGGATGCAGACGCAGACGAAGCGAAGAAACCGGGAATAAAAATTGCAGGTTTCATACAGGCAGAATTGAATAAATTTTTTGAAACAACAGAAAGCCTGGAAATTCCGGTAAAAGAACATAAAGAATGGATGAATTATTGCAATAAATTAAAAGCAAGATTTTCTCCTTTTGAAGCAGTGGAAAAGGGAGTAGACCCGGCAGAAAGAGTTTGTGCCTACTATTTTTGGAAAATGTTTCGGATATATGAGCCGGAGGATAGCGTACTGGCACTTGGAAACAATACAGCAAATACAGCAAAACTTCAGGTCGGAGTACAAAAGAAAGAACAGCGTGTTATTACCAATTATACATGCGGTTCTATGGGATATGATGTGCCGGCAGCGGTAGGAGTAGCGGTAGCCTCCGGGAAAAAAGTATATTGTGTCACAGGGGATGGAAGTGTTATGATGAACTTACAGGAACTTCAAACCATTGTACAGTATAAGTTACCGATACATTTGACGGTATTTTCCAATGAAGGATACGGAGCAATCCGACAGACAAGTAAGAACTTTTTTAATGGAGCATATATTGGATGTACACCGGATACAGGAGTGAGCTTCCCGGATTTCAAAAAAGTGGCAGAAACATTTGGATTTCGATATATTTGTTGCCATAATAACGGGGAAGTGGAAAAGTGCATTCAGGAAATGATGCAGAGTAAGGAAAGAGTGTTACTGGAGGTGTTGCAGGCATTTGATGATCCGGTTACGCCAAAAGTTATGTCAAGATTGGATGAAAACGGAAAAATGCTGACACCTGCATTGCAGGATATGTATCCGTTTTTAGAAAAAGAAGAAATGGATAAGTTAATGTTTAATTAAGGACTGGGAGAAGAAAAATGATACATTTAGCAGAACCAAATTTAACAGGAAATGAGAGAAAATATTTAAATGAGTGTATAGATACCACGTTTGTATCTTCCGTTGGTGCATTTGTGAGCAAGTTTGAAGAGGAAGTGGTAAGGGTTACAGAAGCAGATTTTGGAACCGCAGTTTCTTCTGGAACCGCAGGATTACATATGGCATTGAAAGCAGTTGGAGTGGAAAAGGACGAGCTGGTATGTATTCCTTCTTTTACTTTTATTGCAACAGCGAATGCAGTAATGCATTGTGGGGCACAGCCGTGGCTGATTGATATTGCAAAGGATTCATGGACCATGGACCCTGATGTATTGGCACAGGAATTGCAGGAAAAGGCAGAGGTAAGAGACGGAAAAGTTTATCACAAGTCCAGCGGAAAAAGAATTGCAGCAATTATGCCGGTGTATACGTTGGGAATGCCGGCAGATATGGATAAGATAAAGCGTATTGCAGCAGAATATCACCTTCCGGTGGTTGCCGATGCAGCAGCGGCAATTGGTGCCAGATACAAGGGAAATAATATTGGAAAAATCGCAGATGTTACGGTATTTTCTTTTAATGGCAATAAAACCATTACCTGTGGCGGAGGCGGCGCACTTGTTAGCGCAAATCAGCAAATCATTGAAAAGGCACATCATCTGGCAACTACTGCAAGATGCGGTATCGAATACGAGCATGATATGGTAGGATACAATTATAGAATGACAAATATTCAGGCAGCAGTGGGTTGTGCACAGTTAGAGCGTGTAGACGAATTCGTAGAAAAGAAAAAATACATAAGAGAGTATTACAGTAAACATTTAAGTGGAATTAAAGATATTTCTTTCTTCCCGGAAGTAGAGTGGGCAGAAAGTGCATGCTGGTTTTCCGGTTTGGTTTTGAGTGATAAGTATGAAGTGAAAAAGGTTTGCGAACTTCTGAAAGAAAAAGGAATTGAAGCAAGAACATTCTGGAAACCGGTACATCAGCAGAAACCGTATGTGAATGAAGAACGGTCAGAAATGAAAGTTGCAGACAATCTTTGGAAACATGTATTAACATTACCAAGTTCCACAGGAATTACAGAGGAAGAATTGAAATATATTGTTTCAACTGTGAAGGAGATATTTTAATAATATAGGAAAAGAAGGTGTTTTGTAGTGAAAATAGGCTATTTTGGAGATGGAAAGTGGGCACATGAGGCTTTTAAAAAGATTATGTCTGATAAAGACTTAGAGATTGTTTTTGTGGTTTTAAGATATGATAAAAAGGACCAAGTATTACAAGAAATGGCTGAACAGGAGAATATACCGGTAATTGTTCATAAAAATATTAATTCAAAGGAATTTCAAAGTCTTATTTCTCAATATGAAGCAGATATATTTGTTTCAATGTCATTTAATCAGATTTTTAAAACAGAGACAATTAATCTTCCAAAATATAAGACCATTAACTGTCATGCAGGAAAATTACCGTTTTATAGAGGAAGAAATATATTAAATTGGGCTCTAATTAATGATGAAAAAGAATTTGGAATAACAGTTCATTATGTAGATGAAGGGATAGATACAGGCGATATTATATTACAGGAAACATATCCAATTACTGATGAAGATGATTATGGAACTTTGTTAATGCGCGCATATAGTGGATGCGCTGATGTACTTTATAGGGCGGTAAAGTTAATACAAGAGGGAAAGGTACAAAGAATTAGGCAATCTGAAATAGATGCAGTAGGAATGTATTGCGGAATACGAAAGGAAGGGGATGAAGTAATTGACTGGAGTCAGACAAGTCGGGAAATTTTCAACTTCATTCGTGCGTTATGTTTTCCGGGTCCCAAAGCTATATCGTGGATAGAGGGAAAAAAGATTAGTATAAACAAAGCTAGAATGATACCTGGAGCTCATAAATACAAAAATATAGAGGGACAGGTTTTGGGAAAGACAGATGGTGGCTTGATAATAAAAACAGGCGATACAGTATTGGAAGTATTAGAGTATGATTATGAAGGAATTGTTAGAATAGGAGATAGATTAAAGGCACATGAATAAAGTATTTGTTATTGCAGAAGCAGGGGTCAATCATAATGGAGATATCAATATTGCAAAAAAACTGGTTGATGTAGCGGTAGAAGCGAAAGTGGATGCAGTTAAATTTCAGACATTTAGAGCGGAAAGCTTAGTATGTAAAAATGCTCAAAAAGCAGAGTATCAGATGGAGACAACTGATAAGAAGGAAACGCAATTTGATATGTTGAAGAAATTGGAATTAACGCTAGATATGCATAAAGAATTAATAGAGTATTGCAAGCAAAAGAATGTTGCATTTTTATCTACTCCGTTTGATTTGGAAAGCATTGACTTGCTAGAACAATTAGGAATGGAAGTGTATAAGATTCCATCCGGAGAGATTACCAATCTTCCGTATCTTAGAAAAATTGGAAAGTTGGGAAAAAAGGTAATTTTGTCTACTGGAATGAGTACAATACAGGAAGTTCAAGATGCAGTAAAGGTATTAAAAGATAGTGGAAGTGAAGACATATCTGTACTTCATTGTAATACTCAATATCCAACTCCTATGGAAGATGTAAATCTAAATGTAATGCAAACAATGAGAGAGGCATTAAAAGTGCCTGTTGGGTATTCAGATCATACACAAGGGATTGAAGTGCCTATTGCAGCAACAGCCTTAGGAGCAACTGTAATAGAAAAACATTTTACATTAGACAGGAACATGGAAGGACCAGATCATAAAGCAAGTTTAGAACCCGAAGAATTAAAACAAATGGTTCAGGCAATTAGAAATGTGGAAAAAGCTTTAGGAAAAAAGGAAAAGACACCTACTGCATCAGAGAAAGATAATATTCCTATTGTTCGAAAAAGTATTGTGGCAAAAATACCAATTAAGAAAGGGGAAAACTTCTGTGAATCCAATATTACTACGAAAAGACCAGGAACCGGATTGTCTCCAATGTTATGGGACAAGGTAATTGGTCAAAAAGCGAATAGGGATTTCCAGGCGGATGAAATGATAGAGCTATGAAAAGGGTATGTGTAGTAACAGGAACGAGAGCGGAATATGGATTGTTAAAGCCCGTAATCAATAAAATTAGTAAAGATGATGAACTAGAGTTATGTTTGATTGTTACCGGAATGCATTTGTCTCCTGAATTCGGAATGACGTATAGAGAGATTGAGAATGACGGATATGAGATAGGACATAAGGTTGAAATGCTATTAAGTGCAGATACCCCTAGTAGTATTGTAAAATCTATGGGAGTTGAAATGATAGGTTTTGCAGATGTATATGCAGAAGAACAACCGGATATGGTAGTTTTGCTGGGGGATAGATATGAGATATTGGTGGCAGCTACAGCAGCAATGGTTCATAGAATACCAATAGCACATATTCATGGAGGCGAGTCAACAGAGGGAGCGATTGATGAGGCAATAAGACATTCTATTACCAAAATGAGTATGTTGCATTTTGCATCCACGGAAGTTTATAAAAAGAGAATTATTCAGTTGGGAGAACAACCAGAACGAGTATTTTCAGTAGGAGCTTTGGGAGTTGAAAATGTAAAGTCTCTTTCGTTATTGTCTAGAAAAGAGTTGGAAGAATCTATACAATTTTCTTTTGACAAAGCAACGGTAATGGTTACATATCATCCGGTAACATTGGAAAATGATACGGTAGAAAACCAGTTTACGAATTTATTGACAGTATTGAAAAAACATAAAGAGTTGCAAATCATTTTTACAAAGGCAAATGCAGATACAGATGGAAGAGTTATAAATCAAATGATCGACCGGTTTGTTTTAGAAAATTCTAACAGAAGTATTGCCTTTACTTCAATGGGACAATTACGTTATCTGAGTGCTTTACAATATTGTGTGGCAGTAGTAGGCAATTCCTCTAGCGGGATTATTGAAGTTCCGTCTTTTGGAATACCGACAGTAGATATAGGAGAACGGCAAAAGGGTCGTGTTCGGGCAGAAAGTGTTATTCATTGCGGAACGGAAGAAAGTGAAATAGAAAGTGCGATGAAAGAAGCGTTAAGTGATGCGGGCAGAGAAAAAGCAAAGCAGAGCATGAATCCTTATGAGGGAGTTGATACTTCCAAAAGAATTATAGAGGTAATAAAGAAATATTTGAAGCAGGGTATTGTATTAAAGAAACACTTTTATGATATAAATGGTTAGGAGACGGTTAGATGAAAAAAGTTTTAGTTACAGGTGCAGATGGGTTTATCGGAAGTCATCTTACAGAAAGTTTATTAGAAAAAGGATATGATGTAAAGGCATTTACTATGTATAATTCCTTTAATACATGGGGATGGTTGGATACATTACCAAAGGAAAAATTAGACCAGATAGAAATTTTCAGTGGAGATGTAAGAGACCCGAATGGAGTAAGAGAAGCAATGAAAGGAGTAGATGGAGTGTTCCATCTTGCAGCTTTGATTGCAATTCCATTTAGTTATCATTCTCCGGATTCTTATGTAGATACTAATATTAAAGGAACCCTAAATGTATTGCAGGCAGCACGGGAGCTGGAAACAGAAAGAATTATGGTTACATCAACATCAGAAGTATATGGTACAGCACAGTATGTTCCCATTGATGAAAAACATCCATTTCAGGGACAGTCTCCATATTCTGCAACAAAGATTGGCGCAGATAGATTAGCGGAAAGTTTTTATCGTAGCTTTAATCTTCCGGTATCAATTGTCAGACCGTTTAATACATATGGTCCAAGACAATCTGCCAGAGCGGTTATTCCTACCATTATAACCCAGTTATTAGCAGGAAAAAATGAAATCCAGTTAGGGTCCTTAACACCAACCAGAGATTTCAATTTTGTAAAGGATACTGCAGCAGGATTTATTGCCATTGCAGAATCGGATAAGACAATCGGAGAAGAGATTAATATTGCAACACAGCAGGAAATTTCTATTGGAGATTTGGCGCAGGAAATTATTCGACAAATCAATCCAAGCGCAAAGATTATTTGTGATGAGCAACGTTTAAGACCGGAAAAAAGCGAGGTTAATCGTTTGCTTGGTGCCAATGAGAAAATAAAGAGATTAACAAACTGGACACCAAAGTATACATTTGAAGAAGGTATCAAAGAGACCATTGCATGGCTTCGTGAGAATTTAGATAAGTATAAGACAGATATATATAACGTATAGAGCGAAAAAGGAAGTAAGAATGTTATGATATTAGCATTGACAAAGAACGAACTGAGAAATTATATGGGAAAACAATTAGAAAACTTTTTTCCGGATGGATTGACCGAGAAATATTACAAGGGAAGAGATATTGATATAGCCTTAGATTTGGCATTACAACGAACAGAAAATTGTTTTAAACATATTAATAATGCGGCATACAGTGATGAAAAGGGACAGACCTATTTTTCGCATTTGCACTCGGATCAGTATTCTCAGTTCTTATACTTTTTTATGAATAGCCTGTGGCAGGAGTCAGAAAATAAAAATATTTGTGATAAAATTATCGTATTGAACAGAACGCTAAACAGTATATTCGTATCATATAAGTGTGCACTACCGGATATTTTTTTCTTTGGACATCCGGTAGGTACTATATTAGGAAATGCTAAATATTCGGACTATTTATATGTATCTCAGAATGTAACAGTGAATACCGGAGGAAATGGCGCAAAGAGTTTGACACCGGAGTTGGGAAAAGGATTGTTTTTAGCGGCAGGAGCCAAGATTATAGGCGATGAGAAAGTCGGCGATAGAGTGGCAATCGGTGTGGATGCGGTTGTATATAAGCAAGAAATCGGTGATGATAAATTGGTAATTCGAGACGAAACAGGCAATATTGTAATAAAAGAAAATAAAAAATGTATACAACAATCTTTTTTTAGAACAACCATAAAGTGATTGGAAGAATAAGAGGAATGTAACTATGAAAACACAAACAGAAGAATATTATCAGGTGTTGAATAACATTGAAAATTCTTTGCCGGAAATGGCGATAGAAACAGCAGAAGCGTTACTGGAAGAGACCTTTCAGATAAAGCCGGTAAGGTTAAAGTGGTATCTGGTAAAAGCACAAGTTATGCTGAAAAAGGGCACTCCGGTAGAAGAGATTATTGAGTTTTTATCAGATAAATGTGCACCGTGGTATGATTATGATAATGTAAACGAGTATTTTGAAATGTTAAGTGAACTGTCAAAATACAAAGGAGATATTTTAGAGAGCGAGCGATATCGTTATAAAGAAAATAAAATGAATCTCTATTTTCATGGAGGCGAAGATAAAAACCATGCCATGGATGCAGAGCGTAAGAAACTTGTTTTAGAAATGGAAAAACAAGAGGAGTGGCAGCAGGAACAAATAGAACGGTTAAGAGACTTATATTATATGAGTGGAAATATTTATTTGTATTTGTTGTGGCAAACAGTGATAAATCGTCTGTCTGATGCAGAAGCACCGGTACATGAATGGATATTGAAGAAATTCAATGTGGGTTATTACTATGAAAGATTGCTTAGTGATATAGAAGAAACTTTTGTAGTTATGGCGTCCAATGAAGCAGAGGAAAAAGAGTGTCAGTTAATTGCAAGAGCGTTAAAAAGCTTGAAAAAACAGGCAATTGTCTTTTCTGCTCCTGTTTTATGGGAAGAAGGCGAAGATATAAAGGATGCAGTATTAAAAAGTGTAGAATCCATAGCACAAAAAGAGGATTATATGACGGCAACCGTTTACTATCTTGAAGCTCCGGAAGGGAGAAGAGATAGTAAGAAAGAATTGTTAGAATATGTAGAACGCTCTTACAGTCCAAGCGGAGTAGTTATGATATTGGGAAGCGGTATTCTCTTAGATCAGACTGCAATGGACAATCGTATGAAACCGAAATTCGAGCGTTTAACGGACGTGGAAGCCGATTATATGGAAGAGAATATGGCGGTAGCAAGGTATGGAGATTATCTTGCGTATATTTCCAATATTTATCTAACATCAAAGGAAGAAGTAAAGAAAGATTTATATAAAAAACCAACTTGTCGTTTTTCCATTATTATTCCTTGCAGAAATGCAGGAAACACCTTATATTACACCTTAAAAACCTGCTTGAATCAAAGTTTTCAAGGGGAATACGAAATTGTTATAAGCGACAATTCAGACAGAGCATGGGGAGCAGATACACCTACCTATCAGATTTGTCAAAAATTAAATGATAGCAGAATTAAGTATTATCGGGCACCCAGAGATCTTTCTTTGATGAAGAACTTTGAATATGGGTATTTGAAGGCAGAAGGAGAGTTTTTGCTTTCCATGGGCGCAGATGACGGTATATTACCATGGGCATTGGAGGAGTTAGACAGTATTCTTGCAGAGTGTCCGCAAAGACCTGTATGGTTATGGCATGAGGCGTTTTATAAATGGGCAGAGGTAGATAATAATATTATGGAAGGTTCAGGAAAAGCTGTCTTAAATGTGGAAAACACATATCAAAAGGGAAGCCCAAATATATTCCAATATGCTACGAAGGGTATCTTTCAGAATGCCTTTACGCAGTATGCCTATATGTATTATTTACCACAGATATATCATAATTCGGGAATACGACGAGAATATCTGGCAACGTTATATGAAAAGACAGGCGTATTGTGGGCAGGTATTTCTCAGGATATGTGTATGGCAGTGACAGTTGCAAATGTGGAGCAGGAATTAGGATTTATAGACAATCTGCTTACCATTACCGGAATCAGCAATGCATCTATCGGTGCTAACTGTCGAAGTGGAAACACAGATTTAGAACAGGAAACGATGGAAAAGAAAATGCAGAAAACATTTTCACAGGGCTGGCATGTGCAGGGATATATGGAGCGACTATTCCCGATTATAGGAACAGAATTTGCAGGATTATATGCTTGTATTATGTATGCATTTTCGATAGGTGTAATTTCGGAACAAGTTTTGGAAGAAGCAGATGCAAAAGTGATGTATGAAAAAATCATAAGAGAAAATGATAAGAAAAATATTTTGTTTGATTCTATTCTGCATCGAATTCGCTATGCAGTATCTCTTCAGGGCGAGGAACTTTTGGAATGGTTTGATAATAATTTTTATTATCAGTGCTTAATACCGGAGAGTGTAAAGAAGGAAGATATGAACCGGTCAAAAGAGGAATATAACGAAAGTATCGTTATAAATAATCAGATGATTGGAGCAGAAAAAGGCAGTATTAAAGATGTATATGAAGTATCATTATTTTTAGAAAAATTTTTTGCAAAAGAAAATAGAAATGGAGAAAGCGTATGAAGGTAGTAATTTTAGCCGGGGGGCTGGGAACCAGAATATCAGAAGAAAGTCATTTGAAACCAAAGCCAATGATTGAAATAGGAGAAAAGCCTATTTTATGGCATATTATGAAGGAATACTCTCATTATGGATTTAATGAGTTTATTATCTGCTGTGGATATAAGCAGCACATAATAAAGCAGTGGTTTTCTGATTATTATTTGTATAATAGTGATGTGACATTTGACTTTTCAGAACATAATAAAATGATTGTACATAACACAGAAACCGAAAACTGGAAAGTGACCGTTGTGGACACGGGATTAAATACCTTAACCGCAGGAAGAATTAAGCGGATTCAAAAGTACATAGGAAATGAAACCTTTATGATGACATATGGTGATGGGGTTTGTTCTGTTGATATTAATGATTTAGTACAGTATCACAAAAATAGCGGAAAAGCTGCAACCTTAACAGCTGCATTGGTAGAGCAGAGATTTGGTGTTTTAAGTATTGATGAAGACAATACAATTACAAGTTTCCGTGAAAAATCCAAAGAAGATGCTACCAGGGTAAATGCAGGCTATATGGTATTGGAACCGGAAGTATTTGATTATATTCCGGAGGAAGATGTTTATTTTGAGCAGGAACCATTAAAAAATCTTGCAAAAGACAGAAAGCTTGGTGCGTATAAGTTTAATGGATTTTGGCAGCCGATGGATACAATGCGTGACAAAGAAAAATTAGAGGAATTATGGGCGAGCGGACAAGCACCATGGAAAGTGTGGTAAAGATGTTTGAAGGAATGAATGAATCAGAGGCAAGACAGAAAATATTATCTGAAGTGGCAGAATATTGTCGTATTTATCATAAGAAAAAAGAGTATAAAAAGGGCGATAGAATATCCTATGCCGGAAGAGTATATGACGAGGAAGAAATGGTAAACCTTGTAGACAGTTCTTTGGAATTTTGGCTTACAGCAGGTCATTATACAGAGCAATTTGAAAAAGAGATGGCAGAGTATTTAGGAATAAGATATTGTGCCGTTGTAAACTCTGGTTCTTCTGCAAATCTTGTGGCATTTATGACGCTTACTTCTCCGCTGTTGGGCGAAAGACGAGTAAAGCCGGGAGATGAAGTTATTACGGTTGCAGCAGGATTTCCAACAACGGTAACTCCTATACTTCAGTATGGAGCAGTACCGGTATTTGTAGATGTTACCATTCCACAGTATAACATCAATGTGGAACAGTTAGAAAATGCACTTTCTGATAAAACAAGAGCGGTTATGATTGCTCATACATTAGGAAATCCATTTGATTTGAAATCAGTAAAGGCATTTTGTGACAAACATAACCTGTGGCTGATAGAAGATAACTGTGATGCATTAGGAAGTGTATATGAGATAGACGGAGTGCAAAAATTTACCGGAACAATTGGAGATATCGGAACTTCCAGTTTTTACCCACCACACCACATGACAATGGGAGAAGGTGGTGCAGTCTATACAGATAATCCGCTATTAAATAAGATAATCCGTTCTATGCGTGATTGGGGAAGGGATTGTATTTGCTCTTCCGGAAGAGACAATATGTGTGGACACAGATTTGACAAGCAATACGGAGAGTTGCCGTTAGGTTATGATCACAAATATGTATATTCTCACTTTGGATATAACTTGAAGGCAACTGATATGCAGGCGGCAATCGGATGCGCACAGTTAAAGAAGTTTCCGTCTTTTGTAGAGGCAAGAAGAAAGAATTTTGCGCATTTATCTCAAAGATTGCAGTGTGTTAGTGAAAAATTGATATTACCGGAGGCGTGTCCGAACTCAAATCCAAGCTGGTTTGGATTTATGATTACATGCAAAGAAGGTATTGATAAGAATAAAATTGTTACATACTTAGAAGAACATGGAGTACAGACCAGAATGCTTTTTGCAGGAAATTTAACAAAGCAGCCATGCTTTGATGAAATGCGTAAGAGCGGAGAAGGATATCGCATAGTAGGAAGTTTGGAAGTAACAGACAGAATTATGCGAGATACCTTCTGGATTGGAGTATATCCGGGAATGAATACAGAAATGTTGGATTACATGGCAGATACAATAATAGAAGCAGTGGAGAAATAGATATGGTAGATACGGGATTTTACAAGAACAGAAAAGTATTGATTACAGGACATACAGGATTTAAAGGGGCATGGATGTGTCAGGTATTAAAGGAATTAGGAGCAGATGTGACAGGATATGCACTAAAACCGCCAACAGATCCAAGCCTGTTTTTCTTGTGCAAAATGGAACAGTATATCCATTCGGTAGAAGGAGATATTAGGGATTTAAAACATTTGCAGCAGGTGTTTGAACGTGTGCAGCCGGAGATTGTAATTCATATGGCAGCGCAGCCAATTGTGCGGGAATCCTATAAAAATCCGGTTTACACTTATGATGTAAACGTAATGGGAACCGTAAATGTGATGGAATGTGTTCGATTAACAGATTCGGTAAAATCAGTAGTAAATGTAACAACAGATAAAGTATATAAAAATAAAGAGTGGGAATGGGGCTATCGGGAAAATGAAGAATTAAACGGATTTGACCCATATTCTAACAGTAAGTCCTGTTCTGAACTGGTAACAGAAAGTTATAAAAATTCCTTTTTTGCCGATAGGAAAACAGCAATTTCTACCGCAAGAGCAGGTAATGTAGTTGGCGGAGGGGATTTTGCAGCAGATAGGATTATTCCGGATTGTGTAAGAGCCATTGAAAATAATTGTGATATTGTGATTCGAAACCCTCATTCCACCAGACCATATCAACATGTACTGGAGCCGATTTTCGCATATTTAATGATTGCAGAAAAGCAGTATAAGGATGCGGCATATGCGGGTCATTATAATGTGGGACCGGATGAAAATTCCTGTGTTACTACCGGTGAGTTAGTGGGTACATTTTGTAAATGCTGGAACTCACTGACAGGGAAAACGCTGAACTGGGTACAGCAAGGAGATGGTGGTCCTCATGAAGCTAACTTTTTGAAACTGGATTGTTCTAAGATAAAAAGCAAATTAGGCTGGAAACCAAAGTGGAATTATGAGGAAATGTTGGAAAAAACAGTAGAATGGGTACAGTCCTATATTGCAAAAAAAGATGTATCGGAAGTAATGATGAGGCAGATTTATGAGTATAAAAAAGCTGGAAGAGAATAAGAAAAAAATTGCGTTTATCATGTGCAGTAATGACAAGCAAGAAACAGAGGAATGTCTTTTTTACTTAAGAAACTTGAAAATTCCAAAAGGATATGACATAGAAATCATTCCGGTTTATAATGCTGTGTCTATGGCAGCTGGCTATAATATGGGCATGAGAGAAAGCGATGCAAAATATAAGGTATATTTGCATCAGGATACCTTTATTATAGATACCGATTTTATATATGAGTTGTTAAAGGTGTTTGAAGCAGATTCTCAAATCGGTATGGTGGGATGTGTTGGACATCGAAGAATGCCCAAAGACGGATTCCCGATAGATAGTTGGAATACCGGAAAAGTTTATCATAATTTAGGTAGCTGCTGTCAATATGAACATGGTATTTGTGAAGTAGATGCAGTGGACGGATTATTGATAGCAACGCAATATGATATTCCATGGAGAGAAGATTTGTTTCAGGGATGGGATTACTATGATATATCCCAGTGTTATGAATTTCATCGTCAAGGAAGAAAGGTTGTTGTACCAAAGCAAGAGGGATATTGGTGCTATCATGATAACAAATTCAGTAGATTGGCAGATTACGACAGGTGGCGGAAGAAGTTTGTAGCGGAATATCAGGATGTATATCCTTTTGAGTATATCCCTCGTGTTACAGAAAATCAGAAGGAAATGGAGGAGTTGATAAAAAGTCTTTCTGATATTTTAAAACAGCATCTCACAAGAGGCGAAATGCAGGAATTTCATGCAATTTGTTCCAATAGTGAGATAAAACAAAAGCTTTGGGCAAGAGAATTTTGTGAGATAAGTAATATTTCCAGAGGAGAAGAAAACGGAAATACAGAAAAGCACATTTGCCAGAAAGATGCAGAAAGTACCTTAAAGCATTTGAGAAGATTAAGACACTTATTGAAGCGCGTGGAATATAATGCGGGGAAACAAGAAGATAACCTGCGGGAAATTATAGAAGGTTATTCTATGTATGCTATCTGTATAGTTTCTATTAGTTATTGTAAAAATAGAAAGAAGATATATGAAAGTCTGCAAAAATATGTGTTTGCAAAAAGTATAAAGGTAAGGGAATTATTTTTACTTGAGCAGATAAACAAAGAAGAAACGGATTTAGAAAGACCGCATATGTGTCCGCTTGTTTTACCAGAAGAAGATTGGAAAAAAGTTTCAGAGAAGCAAATATTAATAGTGGCAGATACAGTAGGAAAACAGAGGGAAAAAGTGCTGGAATTATGCCGAAACATGAAAAAGCATTATGAGGTCTGATTAGTTGTACAACAATATGAAGAAGATGTTTTACAAGAGTTGGACCGGATGCATATAGAAACTTTCTATATGGAAAAACCAATGTATTTGGTATGGGACATGAAAGAGAAGCTTTATCAACAGTTTGAAGAAGTTGTAGTAATAGGCACAGATATGAAACGTATCGTAGAACAGTGGCACCGTACAGATGTCCTTGTAAAATGGTATGTGGATAAGAAACAGGTGCAGGGTGCCACTAAATACAGTAATAATATCACAATCATAAACGAACATTAGGAGTGAGAGGAGAGATTCTCTAACTCCTTTTGTAGTCTATCGTTTTCTGTAAGAAGGGAATTGGAAATAGCAAGAACACGTTCTAGCGTAGAAGCATCCTTTTGGATTTGGTTTTCCAGTTCTTGACGAATCTCTAACATATGATACAAGGAGTTGCGCATATGCTGTGTACGGTCTATATAGAGAGAACGGTATAGAGAACAATCCGGAAGCAGGGAACAATCCGGGGTTTGGTTGTCTACTGTATTTATAAACTGGTTGCACCGTTCTATCATGCTATTTCTCAAAGGAAGACTATCGGTGTTTTTCGTAGGATGAAGTAACATATCATTTATGTTTCCGGCTAATAATTCTGTTTCATTGCAGCAGGTAAAAAAATCAGAAAAACTAGACAGTCGTTCGTAAAAATCAGTATCATATTTTCCAAGAAAAATAACAGGAGTCTCTAGCGCAACAGAAGGAAGCGCACAGTGTAAACGTGTTGTAATAACAAGGTCTGCGCCCTGATAAAGTTTCAGGTATTCTTCCAGACGCTGTTCCCGTTGAGACCAGGAAAGACCGACTTCCTGTGGTTCTAGCTTGTGTGTTTTACATACAATATTTTTATCAGGAAAAAGTTCTTTTATATAGGAAAGAACTTCATCAGAAACATCTGTTAAAACAATGCTATGATTTGGAGTTACATCCGGGAATTTTTTTAGTGTTAGGGTAAGGCATCCGGAAAAATAACTGTCAATTTCCTTTTGCCGGAGTACTTCCATGGTATGAAGGTCACGACAACCAATGGGTGCATGTTGTTGTAAATAGTCAGAAACATTTCCGTCTAAATAGGAGTAATCATTAAATATTTTCTGATCCTTACTAAAATGGGTTCCAATGAATAATGGAATAAGGTAAGGTGAGGGTTGAAAAGTATAGTGATAGTGAAGATACCAGCCATTTAAAATAGTTGCAACATATTCTTTTGTTTCAGGTAAAAATACATCAAGACTTTCACGGTCAATATAATAGTCAACATGAGGAAGAAACTGTTTTCCGGAATAACTTAAAATATCATCCCCAAGATTATCTGTATTATGGTAGTAAACCATTCCATATTTCATGAGTGCACCTCCGATTATTTTTAAGATAAGTATAAGGTATTTGAGGAATTTATACAACTATGTTAAAATAAAGGCAGTTGATTAATGGGAGAGGGTACAGAATGGAGAGCATGATACTTACCAATGAAACGGATATCTATGTTTTTTTTGAAATCATAGATAAAGTAGAAGCAGAGAGCATTTTAGATGTAGGAATGTTCTTAAAAAGAGTGGGAAGTGTGTCCAGACAGATTAAGGATAAGGAGATTTCCGGGGATAAGACGTTGGTAGGGGTAGATTTTTTCCCGGAGGTAATATGCCCGATTTGGAATCGTATATATAATGCGGTTTATACACCAGACCAGCTTTTTCAAAAGGAGCATACCCGGAAATATGAGCTGGCAACAGTGCTAAGGTTAAAGGATTGCATGAGTGACACAGAGGCTGCCACCATGTGGAAGTGGTTGAAAAAGCATGTGTCTTATCTGCTAACTGACTGGGATTTCACGGAGATTTCAAAGGTTATAGACGTAAGAAATGAAAGAAAAATAACAGTAGATGATAAGTCATATAGTTTCATTACTATGTAGGAGAGGGGATTATGGATACAAGAATTTATGTTATGACACATAAAAAAATAGAGCCAATTCAAAATGAGATTTATATTCCGCTTCAGGTAGGGAAAAAAGGCAAGGAAGACCTGGGCTATATAGGTGATGACACCGGAGATTCTATTTCAGAAAAAAACAGTAGTTATTGTGAATTGACCGGATTGTATTGGCTTTGGAAAAATGTAAATTGTGATATGGTAGGAATTTGCCATTATAGGAGATTTTTCGTAAAGAATGAGCAGATTCTGGATAAGGAATATATTGAAACCACGCTGCAAAGTTACGATATGATAATTCCCGATAGCAGATGTGCAGAGGAAGGATGTATGGAAGCCCATTATGCAGCAAGACATGATGTGGAAGACTTGGCATTGTGTGGCGAAGTGATACGGGAAAAATATCCGGAGTATACAACTGCATTTCAGGTAGCAATGCATGCGAACCTAATCACTATGGGAAATATGTGGATTACCCGAAAAGAAATTTTTGATGCATATTGCACATGGTTGTTTGATATTTTATTTGAAGTAGAAAAGAGAATAGATTTTTCAAAATACGATGATTATCAGGGAAGAGTTATGGGATTTTTATCAGAACGTTTATTTCGTGTGTGGCTGTTGAACCAGTCATATTCCGTTCGGGAAGAGTACGTTAAAATGATAGAAACAAAGGACTTCTTAAATGATATAAAGGGTATGCAACTCAAATACCAATATGTAAAAACAGTAGTAAAACCCTTATTGCAACTATATGAATCCTATGCAGGAAATAGGGAACAGATGAAAAGCCTGGCAGAAGAAATTTATCAAAAGGATGACTTTGAGGGAAAAATACCCATATGGGTGTGTTGGTGGCAAGGCGAGGATTCCCTTCCGGAGTTGGTACAGGTGTGCCTAAAGAGTATTCAGAAAAACATTCCCGGGGAAAAGGCAGTACTTCGTTTTATTACACTGGAAAACTGTATGGAGTATGTTACGTTTACAGATACAATCATCCGGAAGTTTCAGGAAGGAAAGATAACACTTACGCATTTGTCAGATATATTGCGGGCAGAACTGCTGTATCGTTATGGTGGAATGTGGATAGATGCTACCTATTTTGTTAGTGATAGCTTGGAAAAAGCACTTTTAGAAAAAGATACGTTTTGGACAATCAAATACCCCAATGCTATTTGGAAGTCGGATGTAGCACAGGGGCGATGGTCTTGTAATTGCCTGAAAGTTCCGCCAAAGAGCCTGTTTGCACGATTTTTAATGGAGAGCTTCTGGTATTACTGGGAAGTAAATGACTCTTTGATAGATTATTTCCTGATAGATTATGTGGCAGCGGTGGCATATGATACGTTTTCAGAAGTACATAAGATGATAGAAGATTGCCCGGTAAGCGATACGGTAGTATTTGAATTACAGAAGAATCTGAACCGAAAGTTTGACAGAAAGAAATATCGGGAGTGGACGACAAAAGCATCTTTTTTTAAACTTAACTGGAGAACAAATTTAGAAGAAACCACAATTACACAGAACCAGACATTTTGGGGGTACTTAAGAGAGAAGGAAGTTTATGATAGCGAATAAGAGACCAACGGATATGTGTTATCCAAAAACAGCCATTGTAATTATATCTTATAACAATGCAGAATTAACCAAAGAATGCATCAAGAGCATTCGAGTAAACAATCCGGCAGAAATATATCAGCTCATTGTAGTGGATAATGCTTCAACAGATGGGATTGTGGAGTGGCTAAGGGAGCAATCCGATGTTATATTAATTGCAAATACAGAAAACAAAGGATTCCCTTATGCTTGTAATCAGGGAATTGCAGCAGCGGACAAAGAAGCAGACATATTTCTTTTAAATAACGATACCATTGTACCGAAAAATGCACTGTATTGGCTGCGAAAAGGACTTTATTCCAGTGAAAAAGTAGGCGCGGTGGGAAGTGTTTCTAACAACGTGGTGAATTACCAACAAGTGCCGGAACAGTTTAATACCGTAGAAGAGTGGATGGCGTTTGCAGAGAAGAATAATGTAGAAATGGAATATCCTTATGAGAAAAAGGGATGGCTGGTAGGTTTTGCCATGCTGATTAAGCGAACAGCCATTAATAAAATATTAGAAGCCGAAGGAACAGCAAAGGACCGTTTGCCGGAGGTGTTGGATAATCGTTTTTCGCCGGGGAATTATGAAGATAATGACCTGAGTATTCGGTTACTGAAAAATGGATATGAATTGCTACTGTGCAAAAATAGTTTTATCTTTCATCATGGCGGAAAATCCTTTGGAAAACAACAGGAGAAATATAGAAAAATATTGCTGGAAAATCAGTCTAAACTGGCAAACAAATATGGAATAGACTATATTCCTTACAGCTATGTGGAATCAGCATTGGTAAATATGATAAAACCACAGCAAGAAGAATTTTCCGTATTGGAAGTAGGGTGTAAGCTGGGAGCAACACTGGCAAGAATTCAAAGTAAATATCCGCAAAGCCGTGTGTGCGGTATTGAGAAAAACGAAAAACTGGCAGAGCTTGCAACACATGTGGCAGAAGTAACATGCACCGATTTTTTAGAAACAGATATGTCATTGAAAGCGTATGATTATGTGATTTTGGATGGAGTATTAAACCCGAAAAAGAAAGCAGACAAAATGTTGAAAAAGGCAAGTAAATGTGTAAAAGCAGGAGGAAAATTGCTGCTCACTGTGGATAATAGGCAATGTATCAGCCGGCTTAAAGATGGATTTACATTGGATGAAATCGTAGCATTGTTTAATGAATGTGGAGTAGCGTTAAAAGACTTTCATTATAGAGCGGCAGTACTTAATAAGGAAGAAAAAAAGCAATTAGAGGAACTTATGGCAAGTAGAAATCCGGCAGAAAGACCACTGTATGAGGCAGAGCGGTTTGTTTTTGCAGCAGAAAGGCAATAAGATGAAAAAAATGACAGTGCTGGTACCGTGTCTGGAAGGAGCGGGAGGAATCGGTGTATTAAGAAATTTGTTGTGGGTATTAAAAGAAAAGTATGAGATTACGGTTATATCTCAGCTAGAAGGTGCCATGGGGCAGAAGTTTCAACAAATGGGAATGAAAGTTCAAATTGAACCGGATATGCTTTCAGAGACATTTCTTGCACAAGTAACGGAGGCAGACGAAGTTTTTGCAAACACACTTTCTATGTTACCGATAGTGGAAAAATTAAATGGATGTGGAAAAATACTGCATTGGTGGATTCATGAACCACCGGCTTATTTTAAAGTGTATAAGGATAACATAAAAGATGAGTTTTGGAATCAGCTTAACGAGAATGTGAGAGTATATGCAGCGGGAGACTTAGTACATGATTATATTAAGGAGACATATCATTATAATACCCAAGTGTTGAACTTTGGAGTAGAGGATATTGTGTCGGGACAAACAGAGGATGCGGCTGAACAATCCGCAGAAACGGTTTCTTCCAAGGTGCGCTTTTTACTTCCAAGCTACTATTTTGATTATATAAAAGGACAGGATTTACTGCTTAAGGCAATTCTTGATTTGCCCCAAACATTTTTAGAACGTTCCGAATTTTTCTTTTTAGGGCATGTGGAAGAAGATATGAGGCATTTATACCACATTATTCAAAAATTGGAAAATGCATGGGGGAATGTTCACCATTTGCCACCGGTGGAGCACGAAGAAGTGTTAGAGCTGATGAAAACCATGGACTGTCTGGTAGCACCTTCCAGAGAAGATGCAACGAATGCCTGTATCGTAGAGGGCATGATGTTGTCAAAATTATGTATTTGCTCGGATATGACGGGGGTGTCACGTTATTTAGAAGATTGCGTCAGCGCATTGGTATTTCCGGCAGGAAATGTAGAAGAATTAAAGAAACGATTGTTGTTAGTAATAGACAGTTTTCCGGAATTAAAAGTGATTGGGGAAAATGGAAGAAAAGTGTACGAAACAATTTTTTCTCAGAATGCTTTTGAAAAACGGGTGTGGGAACTGTTTGGAGAATAGGAAAAAGGAATATCACATGTTATCGGTTTGTATTATTGCAAAAAACGAAGAAAAGAATATTGCACGCTGTCTTCAGTGTTTAAAACCTTATGATTTTGAGATAGTAGTAGTGGATACAGGTTCTACGGATAGAACCAGAGAAATTGCAAGTCAATATACCGATAAGGTATATGAATTTGCATGGCGTAATGATTTTGCCCTTGCAAAAAATTATGCCATATCAAAAGCACAGCAGCCATATGTAATGGTGATAGACAGTGATGAGTTTTTAGAAGAAATAGATACGGAAAAACTATATGATTTGCTGAATGAATATCCAGAGCAGGTAGGGAGAATCCGAAGAAAAAATATTTTTACCAGAAATCAGCAGGAGCAGGAAAATCAGGAATGGATTAATCGTATTTTTTCAAAAGAAAGATTTTGCTATGAAGGAAGAATCCATGAGCAGGTTGTGGCAAAAGATGGAAGTCAGTACAAAACGTATCAGGCACCGGTTGTCATAGCACATACCGGGTATGATTTAACTCTGGATGAGCGAAAGAAAAAGGCAGAGCGGAATTTTCTTTTATTACAACAGGAACTACAATGTTTAGAAGAAGAGAAAGAGAAAAATAAGAAAGACACAACAGAATATCAGAAAATAGAAGAACAAATCCCATATATCCTCTATCAATTAGGAAAGAGCTGTTATATGGCAGAACAATATCAGGAAGCATGCGAATATTTTTCCAAGGGACTTTCTTATGACTTGAATCCGAAGTTAGAATATGTGATAGATATGGTAGAGGCTTACGGATATGCACTTTTGAATAGTAATCAGGCACAGACAGCACTTTTCTTTGAAAATATTTACGAAGAGTTTAAGGACAGCGCGGATTTCCAGTTCTTGATGGGGCTTATTTATATGAATAATGCATGCTTTACACAGGCGGTTGAAGAATTTCAAAAGGCAACGCAGCATAAAGAGTGTAAAAATAAGGGCACTAATTCCTATTCAGCTTATTATAATATAGGTGTTATATATGAATGTCTTGGAGAAAAAGAAGAAGCTGTTTGCTATTATAAGAAATGTGGCAATTATGAACCGGCGAAAAAAAGAATATTAGAAATAGAGGGAAGAATATAAAGAAAAAAGTGCTCCGCTGAGGATATATGCCTCGGGGAGATGAAATTAGTGGTAAACATACCACTTAAATACGAAAGAGTCCGACCAGCGGACTCTTTGTTTCTATACTTTAACAATACCGATCCATCATCATACCAGAATAGATGGAAGTGATGTATGGTGTAACCAGTGTTTTATTTGGATTTTTATAAACAACAATAATTTTATCTACATACTTCATTGGGTCGAGAGAAGCGGTAGTTGCTTTTTTATCTAACAGATTTTTAAAATCATTTAATACAGAAAAACTCTCATCCGGATGCTCCGTATCAACGGCATCTGCCAACAAAGCTTTGTCAACGTAAATCTCACCGTTAGATTCCACCATAAGTCCCACAGCCTCTAAATCATTTTGCAAAGTAAAAGCAGCACTACTCATATCATGGTATAAAAGTGCGCTTTGCGGCTGTGATTCGGAATATTTATCGGAAGTTTCGATAATATCGTTATAGGAATCAACCAGCGTCTGAATGTTATCGGCAATGGCATCTACATTTGCTTTAAAACCAATGGTAGCAGGATTTCCTTCCTCACTAATACTATGTAAGGTCAGTTCAAATGCATTATTAATACTGAAAGTATTGGTAAAAGAGGAACGCTCCTTGCCGTCTAAAAGAAATTCTGCATTCTGAGAAGGTTCAACAATACGGTCAATACCCAGAACATTCAAGGCGGTCATGGAATTATGGTTTCCCTGAGGGGTAATATTGAACAGATACTCCTCGCCAACATTACGTCCTGTATTTACGGATTCAATTCGAATAGCACTTCTGCCCTGTGAATCTTCAATTACAGAAGACTGCAAGTTAATGCCCGAATTTGTAATTAAATTTGCGATTTTTTCCTGAACATCGTAATTGCTATCGGTAGGTGCAACGGTAAATTGGAATTCATATGCGGCAGAATTTGTACTTAAATCAAAAGCATAGGTATCCGGTCTTAAGTCTAAATGATCTTTTGCCAGGAAAGAACCCAGATTTACCTGAGGTTGCGCAAGCTGCCGAACCTCTATTTCAAAACTGTTTATATTTTCAGCCTGCTGGGAAGTCCCAATATAATTAGCCGTTACAATATCCTCTTGAGTAGAAAAAGCAATTTTCTTTTGGAAAGCCTTGGTGATATCATCATCATCGGAAAGAGAAGCCACTACGTTCTTGATATTGCGGGCATTTTCTTTGATGTCAATGGCAAACCTTTGAACATCCCCTGTATTCTGAATCTTATATAGAGGGGACTCTTTATTGATTTTTACGATTGTGTTATAGATGTTACGCAGTTCGCTCTTTTTGTGCGTATCATAGCGGGATGCAGATTTACTGGCATAAGTACTAAGATAATAGCCGTAAGCAGTATCTATTGTAGCCACATCAATCCCCTCCTTTCATCCGTGAAATTCATGCCGAAGCATGGGGGTTTTGTTACTCCGTGTAATCCTTTATGGAGTATATCGGTTAATTATTGAAAAAAATTACACTTGATTTGTAAAATTTTTATAATTTCATATTATATAATAAGAAAAGAAGTTTGTCACTAGTAATTTATAACTAGTAAAATGAAAATAGAAAAAGACTTGATTTCTACTATATGTAGTGCTACAATATTTGAATCAGTCAATTATGTAAAAAAGAGTTGACGCGAAAAAGGGATTGTGATATATTAGACTAGCGATGGAAGTAGGTCTTTTTTTTATGCCTAAAATTAGAAATTAAGTGGAGGTGGAAGTTGTGCGCACAAAAATTACATTGGCATGTACAGAATGTAAACAACGTAATTACAACATGACAAAAGATAAGAAAGCTCATCCAGACAGAATGGAGACAAAGAAATATTGTAGATTCTGTAAGACACATACATTACACAAAGAAACGAAGTAATAGGATTGAGCAAAGGAAGTGACAAAATGGGAGAAACCAATACAGAAAAAGCTCCGAAGACGAGCTGGTTCACCGGTCTTAAGGCTGAATTTTCAAAAATTATTTGGCCAGACAAGAAATCACTTATCAAACAGACAACGGCTGTTACAGTTGTTTCAATTATCTTGGGTCTGATTATCGCCATACTGGATTCAATTATCAAGTATGGTGTGGATATCCTGGTAAAATTATAGGAGGCATAGGTGATTTATGGCAGAGGCAAACTGGTATGTAGTTCATACCTATTCTGGTTATGAAAACAAAGTCAAAGAGAACATTGAGAAAACAATTGAAAATCGGCACTTAGAAGATCAGATTCTGGAAGTAAGGGTTCCGATGCAGAGCGTTGTGGAAATGAAAAACGGTATGAAAAAGACTGTTGAGAAGAAAATGTTTCCGGGATATGTTCTTATTAACATGGTTATGAATGATGATATATGGTATGTGGTTAGAAATACCAGAGGCGTAACCGGATTTGTTGGTCCGGGATCCAAGCCGGTACCACTCACTGAAGCTGAAATGAGACCGTTGGGTATCCAGGTTGACAATGTGGTTGTAGACTTTGAGGAAGGCGATTCCGTAAGAGTTACCGGCGGCGTGTGGAAAGATACCGTTGGGCTTATCCAATCCATTAACCATGGAAAACAGATGGTTACAATCAATGTTGACTTGTTTGGTCGTGAAACACCAGTAGAAATAAGTTTCACAGATATTAGAAAGTTATAAGATGCAAAAATTTAAAGGAGGAATTTCCAAATGGCAAAGAAAGTAGAAGGATACATCAAATTACAGATTCCTGCTGGAAAGGCTACACCTGCACCACCAGTTGGACCTGCACTTGGACAGCATGGTGTAAATATCGTTGAATTTACAAAACAGTTCAACGCAAAAACAGCTGATCAGGGAGATTTAATTATTCCGGTAGTTATTACCGTATATTCAGATAGAAGCTTTAGCTTCATCACAAAGACTCCACCAGCACCAGTATTAATCAAAAAGGCATGTAACATCAAATCTGGTTCTGCTGTACCTAACAAAACAAAGGTAGCAACTATTTCCAAGGCAAAAGTTCAGGAAATCGCAGAATTAAAGATGAAAGATTTAAATGCAGCTACATTAGAAGCAGCTATGAGCATGATCGCAGGAACAGCTCGTAGTATGGGTGTTACTGTAGAGGAATAGGCTGAAAGCAACTTGGCAAAATCGAGCCCATGGCGAAGATTGCGCCTTAGTGAACAGAACTACCTTATAAATTGAATTGATATGTAAAATCGTGGGAGGGACCTACTCCCGATATTACCACTAGGAGGTTATTTTAATGAAAAGAGGAAAGAAATACGTTGAAGCTGCAAAAGCTATCGACAGAGCTGTGCAGTATGACACAGCAGAAGCAATCAGCTTAGTAAAGAAAGCAGCAGTTGCTAAATTTGACGAAACAATTGAAGCTCATATCAGAACCGGTTGTGACGGACGTCATGCAGAACAGCAGATTCGTGGTGCGGTAGTATTACCACACGGAACTGGTAAGACTGTAAAAGTTTTGGTATTCGCAAAAGGCGATAAAGTAGACGAAGCATTAGCAGCAGGAGCAGATCACGTTGGAGGAGAAGAATTAATTCCAAAGATTCAGAACGATGGATGGTTAGACTTTGACGTTGTTGTTGCTACACCTGACATGATGGGTGTTGTTGGTCGTTTAGGACGTGTACTCGGACCTAAGGGATTAATGCCAAACCCAAAAGCAGGAACTGTTACTATGGACGTTACCAAAGCTGTAAATGACATTAAAGCTGGTAAGATTGAGTACAGATTAGATAAAACAAACATTATCCATGTGCCAGTTGGAAAAGCATCTTTTACAGAAGAACAATTAGCGGACAACTTCCAGACTCTTATGGATGCCATCATCAAGGCTAAACCAGCAACCTTAAAAGGTCAGTACTTAAAGAGCGTTTCTTTAGCTCCTACAATGGGACCTGGTGTAAAGGTTAACACAGCTAAGTTTGTTTAAAATTGGTGTTGACATCTAATATAGACAGTGCTATAATAGCAAAGCATATTGCCGAAGACAGCAGGTGCCGTAAGGCATAACCATAGGACCTGCCGAGGAAATTTACCGAATGGTGAATACGAAATGATTATTTCAAGCCTCTTTGTCTCGGACAAAGGGGCTTTTAAAGTGCTTATTTGCAATTTAAAAGCCCGCATATAAAAATATATAAGGAGGTGCACGATTCGTGGCAAAAGTAGAACTGAAACAGCCTATCGTACAGGAAATTTCTGAACAGATTAAAGACGCACAGTCAGTCGTATTAGTTGACTACCGTGGACTTACTGTTGAAGAAGTTACAGCATTGCGTAAAGAATTAAGAGAAGCTGGTGTTACTTATAAAGTATATAAGAACACATTAATGAATTTTGCATTCAAGGGAACAGATTTCGAAAGCATGTCTTCTTTATTAGAAGGACCAAATGCTATTGCAATTTCTAAGGATGATGCAACAGCACCAGCAAGAATCCTTTCTAAGTTTGCAAAAACAGCACCAGCATTAGAATTAAAAGCAGGTGTCGTAGAAGGTACTTTCTATGATGCAGATGGAATCAAAGCAGTTGCTTCTGTTCCATCCAGAGAAGAATTACTTTCCAAATTGCTTGGAAGTATTCAGTCTCCTATTACCAACCTTGCTCGTGTTCTTAACCAGATTGCAGAACAGGGTGGCGCAGCAGATGCAGCAGTAGCTGCACCAGCAGAAGAAGCTCCAGCAGCAGAATAAGCAACCGCAGAAGCTGAAAACAACGAGAAATCGTTTGAATTTAGTGAGATAAACGAGTTGCAAATTTGTTCTTATGAAAGAACGATAGTAAAATAAGAAAAATAAAACCAATATTAAACGGAGGTAAACTATAATGGCAAAGTTAACAACAGCAGAATTTATCGAAGCTATTAAAGAGTTAAGCGTATTAGAATTAAATGATTTAGTAAAAGCATGTGAAGAAGAATTTGGTGTATCCGCAGCAGCAGGTGTTGTAGTAGCAGCAGCTGGTGGAGACGGAGCAGCAGCAGGCGAAGAGAAATCTGAGTTTGACGTAGAATTAACAGAAGTTGGACCAAACAAAGTTAAGGTTATCAAAGTAGTTCGTGAAGTAACTGGATTAGGATTAAAAGAAGCTAAAGAAGTAGTTGACGGAGCTCCTAAGGTATTAAAAGAAGCTGCAGAAAAAGCAGAAGCTGAAGATATCAAGACTAAGTTAGAAGCAGAAGGCGCAAAAGTTACTTTAAAATAATCGCGTAAGCATTGAGACGTGTAAAGCGGAAAGAAACCGCTCTGAGAGAATTTATTCTCGGCAGAGTGGTTTCTTTTTGCTTTATAGGGCGAAAGCCCGCGTTTCCACGGAAAACGAAGTTTTCTGTGGAAATCACGTCTCAATGTTGAAGTTGAAAGCGCAACGCGTGCCGGTGGCAGAGGATTGTCACTGGCAATCCGCTGAAAAGGCAATGCGATTTTGAAAGAATTTATTCTCGGCTCAATACTTAATGAGAAAATCCCATATATTTATTGAAAAAAATAATTTAAAAAATATCTTGACGTTTTATGGGGAGTTATGCTATCATATAGGGTGCACTATTGTGGTGACATAGGCTCATTTCATTAGGAAATATAGGAAAATCAAGCCTTGCATGCATTTTGTGAAATGTATGTGGATGAGTACAACATTTTGTTGTTTTTCATTCTGATTTAACTGCATATTGCTATTAGATAGATATAAATATAAAACGAGAGGTGAAACGTCAATGGAGAAAAACAGAATACGTCCGATTAAAGCAGGAAAAAGCGTTCGTATGAGTTACTCGCGACAAAAAGAAGTATTGGAAATGCCAAACTTGATTGAGGTTCAGAAGGACTCCTATCAATGGTTCCTTGACGAAGGATTAAAAGAAGTGTTTGCCGATATTTCTCCAATCGCAGATTACAGCGGACAGTTGAGTCTGGAGTTCGTTGATTTTACATTGTGTGAGGACGATGTAAAATATTCAATCGCGGAGTGTAAGGAAAGAGATGCAACTTATGCCGCTCCTTTGAAAGTAAAAGTAAGATTTTACAACAAAGAGGCTGTTGAAGAAGTTAAAGATTACGAAATCTTCATGGGCGATTTGCCTCTTATGACAGAAACAGGAACATTCGTAATCAATGGTGCAGAACGTGTTATCGTTAGCCAGTTGGTACGTTCTCCTGGTATTTATTATGGGATTGCACACGATAAAGTGGGTAAGACCCTTTATTCTTGTACCGTAATTCCAAACCGTGGAGCATGGTTAGAGTATGAAACAGATTCTAACGATGTCTTTTATGTGCGTGTAGACCGTACCAGAAAGGTACCGGTTACTGTTTTGATTCGTGCATTAGGTATTGGAACCAATCAAGAAATCATTGATTTATTTGGTGAAGAACCAAAAATCGTTGCAAGTTTTGGAAAAGATACAGCAACCAACTATCAGGAAGGTTTGCTGGAGTTATATAAGAAGATTCGCCCGGGTGAACCACTCACTGTAGAAAGTGCAGAAAGTCTTATTAATGCAATGTTCTTTGACCCAAGACGTTATGATCTTGCGAAGGTAGGACGTTATAAGTTTAATAAGAAACTGGCTCTTAAGAACCGTATCAGCGGACAGGTATTAGCAGAAGATGTAGTGGATGCATCTACCGGAGAAATCCTTGCAGAGAGCGGAACTCTTGTAACAAGAGAATTAGCAGAATCTATTCAGAATGCTGCTGTTCCGTTTGTATGGATTCAGGGCGAAGAACGTAATATCAAAGTATTATCTAATATGATGGTAGACGTTACAAGCTATGTTGATATTGATAAGGCAGAGGCAAAGAAACTTGGTATTACAGAATTAGTATATTACCCTGTTTTAGAAAAAATATTAGAAGAAAACGAAAGTTTAGATGAAATCAAAGAAGCGCTTCATAGAAATGCTACTGATTTGATTCCAAAACATATTACTAAGGAAGATATTCTTGCATCTATTAACTATAATATGCACTTAGAATATGGATTAGGAAACGATGACGATATTGACCACTTAGGAAACAGACGTATTCGTGCAGTGGGTGAATTATTGCAGAATCAGTATCGTATCGGTCTTTCCAGAATGGAAAGAGTAGTTCGTGAGAGAATGACTACTCAGGATTTACAGGGAATTTCTCCGCAGAGCTTGATTAATATTAAACCGGTAACAGCTGCGGTAAAAGAATTCTTCGGTTCTTCCCAGTTGTCACAGTTTATGGATCAGAACAACCCATTGGGTGAGTTAACACATAAGAGACGTTTATCAGCATTGGGACCAGGTGGTTTGTCCAGAGACCGTGCCGGATTTGAAGTTCGTGACGTTCATTATTCCCATTACGGAAGAATGTGCCCAATCGAGACTCCTGAAGGTCCTAACATCGGTTTGATTAACTCCCTTGCAACTTATGCGAGAATTAATGAATATGGATTCATTGAAGCACCATATCGTAAGATTGATAAAACAGATCCAAAGAATCCACGCGTAACCGATGAAGTTGTATATATGACAGCGGACGAAGAAGATAACTATCATGTAGCACAGGCGAATGAAGCATTAGATGCAGAAGGACATTTTGTTCGTAATTCTGTATCCGGTCGTTATAGAGAAGAAACACAGGAATACGAAAAGGCTATGTTTGATTACATGGACGTATCTCCTAAGATGGTGTTCTCCGTGGCTACAGCGTTAATTCCTTTCTTGGAAAACGATGATGCAAACCGTGCGTTGATGGGATCTAACATGCAGCGTCAGGCAGTACCGCTTTTGACAACAGAAGCACCGGTTGTAGGAACCGGTATGGAACCTAAGACAGCAGTTGACTCCGGAGTTTGTGTAGTTGCAAAAAATGCAGGTATTGTAGAACGTTCTGTATCTAACGAGATTACCATTAAAACAGATGATGGTAACCGTGATGTTTATAAATTAACTAAGTTTTCAAGAAGTAACCAGTCTAACTGCTACAACCAGAGACCAATCGTGTTCAAGGGTGAACGCGTAGAAAAGGGTCAGGTTATTGCAGACGGACCATCTACATCTAACGGAGAATTGGCATTAGGAAAGAACCCGTTAATCGGATTTATGACCTGGGAAGGTTATAACTACGAAGATGCTGTTCTGTTAAGTGAAAGATTAGTACAGGAAGATGTTTACACTTCCGTACACATCGAGGAATATGAAGCAGAAGCGCGTGACACCAAATTAGGACCGGAAGAAATCACAAGAGACGTTCCGGGGGTTGGTGATGATGCACTGAAAGATTTGGATGAAAGAGGTATCATTCGTATCGGTGCGGAAGTGCGTGCCGGCGATATCCTGGTAGGTAAAGTTACTCCGAAGGGAGAAACAGAACTTACAGCAGAAGAAAGATTACTTCGTGCAATTTTCGGTGAGAAAGCAAGAGAAGTAAGAGATACATCCTTAAAGGTACCACATGGTGAATATGGTATTGTTGTAGATGCAAAAGTATTTACAAGAGAAAATGGAGATGAATTGTCTCCTGGAGTAAATCAGGCAGTTCGTATTTACATTGCTCAGAAGAGAAAAATCTCTGTTGGTGATAAGATGGCTGGTCGTCATGGTAACAAGGGTGTTGTTTCCCGTGTATTGCCGGTAGAAGATATGCCATTCTTACCAAATGGACGTCCGTTGGATATCGTATTGAACCCATTGGGTGTGCCTTCTCGTATGAATATTGGACAGGTGCTTGAAATTCATTTGAGTTTGGCAGCTAAGGCATTAGGATTCAACATTGCAACTCCTGTATTCGACGGAGCGAACGAAGTTGATATTATGGATACCTTGGATTTAGCAAATGATTATGTAAATCTGTCTTGGGAAGAATTTGAGAAGAAACATGGCGAAGAACTTTTACCAGAAGTTTTAGAATACTTATCCGAAAACAGAGACCACAGAGAATTGTGGAAAGGTGTTCCAATCTCTCGTGACGGTAAAGTAAGACTTCGTGATGGTAGAACAGGAGAATACTTCGACAGTCCGGTAACCATTGGACACATGCATTACCTGAAATTGCATCACTTGGTAGACGATAAGATCCATGCACGTTCTACCGGTCCTTACTCATTAGTAACACAGCAGCCATTAGGTGGTAAGGCGCAGTTCGGTGGACAGCGTTTCGGAGAAATGGAAGTTTGGGCATTAGAGGCATATGGTGCATCTTATACATTGCAGGAAATCTTAACAGTAAAATCCGACGATGTTATTGGACGTGTTAAGACTTACGAAGCAATTATTAAGGGTGACAATATTCCTGAACCGGGAATTCCAGAATCCTTTAAGGTACTTTTAAAAGAACTTCAGTCTTTAGGTTTGGATGTAAAAGTCCTTGATGAAAATAGAGAAGAAGTAGAGCTGATGGAAACCAGCGAATACGGAAATACTGATTTGAATTCTGTGATTGCGGGAGATCGTAATTTCGCATTTGAAGAAGACGAATCCTTCGGCGAGATGGGATTCCAGAAGCAGGAGTTCAATGAAGACGAAGAATTAGTAGATGTAGAAGAAGAGGCAAACGAAGAGGACGATTTCGGCGACTTTGATGATGTTCTTGACGAAGAATAAAAAGGGAAAGGAGTGTCATACATGCCAGAGACAATGAATAAAGAAAATTACCAGCCAATCACATTTGATGCAATTAAGATTGGTCTGGCATCACCTGAAAAAATCAGAGAGTGGTCCAGAGGCGAGGTAAAAAAGCCAGAGACCATTAACTATAGAACTTTAAAACCGGAAAAAGATGGATTGTTCTGTGAGAAGATTTTCGGACCAAGTAAGGACTGGGAATGCCACTGTGGTAAATACAAGAAAATCCGTTATAAAGGCGTTGTGTGCGATCGCTGTGGTGTAGAAATCACCAAAGCGAGCGTGCGTAGAGAGCGTATGGGACATATTGAGCTTGCAGCTCCTGTTTCCCATATCTGGTACTTCAAGGGAATCCCAAGTAGAATGGGATTAATCCTTGACCTTTCTCCAAGAACATTGGAGAAAGTATTGTACTTTGCTTCCTATATCGTATTAGATAAAGGAACTTCAGATTTGCAGTATAAGCAGGTATTGTCTGAAGCAGAATATCAGGAAGCAAGAGAAAAATTCGGTAGTGACTTCCGTGTAGGAATGGGTGCAGAGGCAATCAAAGAATTGTTGCAGGCCATCGATTTGGAAAAAGATGCTGCTGAATTAAAGGCAGGATTAAAGGATGCTACCGGACAAAAACGTGCAAGAATTATTAAACGTTTAGAGGTAGTAGAAGCATTCCGTGGATCTGGAAACAAGCCGGAATGGATGATTATGGATGTAATTCCTGTAATTCCACCAGATTTACGTCCTATGGTACAGTTGGACGGTGGACGTTTTGCAACTTCCGACTTGAACGACTTGTATCGTAGAATTATCAATAGAAATAACCGTTTAAGAAGATTATTAGAATTAGGCGCACCGGATATCATTGTTCGAAACGAAAAGAGAATGTTACAGGAAGCAGTAGATGCTTTGATTGACAATGGTAGAAGAGGTCGTCCAGTTACCGGACCGGGTAACAGAGCATTGAAGTCCTTGTCTGATATGTTAAAAGGTAAGTCCGGACGTTTCCGTCAGAACTTGCTTGGAAAACGTGTTGACTATTCCGGACGTTCCGTTATCGTAGTAGGGCCGGAACTTAAGATTTATCAGTGTGGACTTCCAAAAGAAATGGCAATCGAATTATTCAAGCCATTCGTTATGAAAGAGTTAGTTGCGAATGGAACAGCTCACAACATTAAGAGTGCTAAGAAAATGGTAGAAAGACTTCAGTCTGAAGTTTGGGATGTGTTAGAAGAAGTAATCAAAGAACATCCGGTTATGTTGAACCGTGCTCCTACACTTCATAGACTTGGTATTCAGGCATTTGAGCCCATTTTGGTAGAAGGTAAGGCAATTAAGCTTCATCCATTGGTTTGTACCGCATTTAACGCGGACTTCGACGGAGACCAGATGGCTGTGCATCTTCCATTATCTGTTGAAGCACAGGCAGAATGCCGTTTCTTACTGTTGTCGCCAAACAATCTGTTGAAACCATCTGATGGTGGTCCGGTTGCCGTTCCTTCACAGGATATGGTACTTGGTATTTACTATTTGACACAGGAAAGACCGGGCGCATTAGGAGAAGGTAAGTTCTTCAAGAGTGTAAACGAAGCAATCTTGGCATATGAGAACGAAGCTTTGACGTTGCATTCCAGAATTACTGTTCGTATGACAAGAACTATGCCGGACGGTGAAGTAGTAACAGGAATGGTAAATTCCACCTTAGGAAGATTTATCTTCAATGAGATTCTTCCACAGGATTTAGGATTTGTAGATAGAACAAACCCGGAAAACAAACTGAAATTGGAAGTAGACTTCCATGTTGGTAAAAAAGGTTTAAAACAGATTTTGGAAAAAGTTATCAATATTCATGGAGCAACTAAGACTGCTGAAGTTTTGGATGATATTAAGTCCATGGGATATAAGTATTCTACAAGAGCTGCTATGACCGTTTCTATTTCTGATATGACTGTACCAGAAAAGAAACCAGAGTTGATTCAGAAAGCACAGGATACTGTTGATAGAATTACAAAGAACTACAAACGTGGTTTGATTACAGAAGAAGAAAGATATAAAGAAGTAGTAGAAACATGGAAAGAGACTGACGATATTCTGACCAAAGAGCTGTTAGACGGTTTGGATAAGTATAACAACATCTTTATGATGGCTGATTCCGGAGCCCGTGGTTCTGATAAGCAGATTAAACAGCTTGCCGGAATGCGTGGTTTGATGGCAGATACAACTGGTCGTACCATTGAGTTGCCAATCAAGTCAAACTTCCGTGAAGGTCTGGACGTATTGGAGTACTTCATGTCTGCCCATGGTGCTCGTAAGGGTCTGTCCGATACAGCACTTCGTACCGCTGACTCTGGTTACTTAACCAGACGTTTGGTAGACGTATCACAGGAATTGATTATTCGTGATATTGACTGCTGCGAAGGAAAAGAAGCACCAGGAATGTATGTAAAGGCATTCATGGACGGAAAAGAAGAAATCGAAAGTCTGGAAGAACGTATTACAGGACGTTTCTCCTGCGAAGATATCTGCGATGCAGAAGGAAATGTATTAGTTAAAGCAAACCATATGATTACACCAAAGAGAGCAGCACTTGTAATGAGCAAAGGTGTAGACAAGGATGGTAATGCATTAGACAAAGTAAAGATTCGTACCGTACTTACTTGTCGTTGTCATAACGGAATCTGTGCAAAATGCTATGGTGCAAACATGGCAACAGGTCAGGCAGTACAGGTTGGTGAATCTGTTGGTATTATCGCAGCACAGTCTATCGGTGAACCGGGTACACAGTTGACCATGCGTACATTCCATACCGGTGGTGTTGCTGGTAACGATATTACACAAGGTCTTCCTCGTGTCGAAGAATTGTTTGAGGCTCGTAAGCCAAAGGGACTTGCAATTATCACAGAGTTTGCTGGTACAGCAACACTTAAAGATACAAAGAAGAAACGTGAAGTTATTGTAACAAATAATGAAACCGGAGAAACAAAGGCTTATCTGATTCCTTATGGTTCCAGAATCAAGGTAATGGATGGAGCTGAGTTAGAGGCTGGTGATGAACTGACCGAAGGTAGTGTAAACCCACATGATATCTTAAAGATTAAAGGTGTTCGTGCGGTTCAGGACTACATGATTCAGGAAGTTCAGCGAGTATATCGTCTCCAAGGTGTAGAAATCAACGATAAGCATATCGAAGTAATCGTGCGTCAGATGTTGAAGAAGATTCGTATCGAGAACAACGGAGATTCTGATTTCTTACCGGGAACTTTAGTAGACATTTTAGACTACGAAGATATGAACGAGAAGTTGGTAGAAGAGGGCAAAGAGCCGGCAGAAGGAAAACAGGTAATGCTTGGTATTACCAAGGCTTCCCTGGCAACAAACTCCTTCTTATCAGCAGCATCCTTCCAGGAAACAACCAAGGTATTAACCGAGGCTGCAATCAAAGGAAAGATTGACCCATTGATTGGTCTGAAGGAAAACGTAATCATTGGTAAGTTGATTCCTGCCGGAACCGGTATGAAACGTTATCGTGATATTAAACTTTCTACAGATGTAAATAGTCTGGATGAAATCTATTTTGATGAAGATATGATGGATTTCAGTTATCAGCCGGAAGAAGCTGAAAATACAGAAGAAGCAGAAAAAGTAGAAGAGTAATAGTAATAAAATAAAAGAAGGAGCTGTCCGCAGTTGATTTTTATCGGCTGTGTGGCAGCTTCTTTTTTGGAGAACAATAATCTGAGAAGTGGAAAAACGTGTTTCTTATGATAAAAAATGCGTATATTACATGTAAAATGCGGGAAAATTACTAAAAAATGCTTGACATAGGACTTTTATACTTATATAATTATTTAGCGTGCATGCGAATGCATGTTGATAAATAATACAGGAGGTGAAAAGGATGCCAACATTTAACCAGTTAGTAAGAAAAGGAAGACAGACATCTGTTAAGAAGTCTACAGCACCGGCTTTACAGAAAGGATATAACTCCTTGAAGAAACGCCCAACTGATACAGCTTCTCCACAGAAGAGAGGTGTTTGTACTGCAGTTAAGACTGCAACTCCTAAGAAACCTAACTCTGCTCTTCGTAAAATCGCCAGAGTACGTCTTTCTAACGGAATCGAAGTAACAAGCTACATTCCAGGTGAAGGACACAACTTACAGGAACATAGCGTTGTTCTTATCCGAGGCGGAAGAGTAAAGGACTTACCAGGTACCAGATACCACATCATCCGTGGTACATTGGATACAGCAGGTGTTGCAAATAGACGCCAGGCTCGTTCCAAGTATGGTGCTAAGAGACCAAAAGACGCTAAGAAATAAATTTTAGTGTAGCAATAGTATCACAGTAAGAGCAGTGTTTTATTGGACAAAATGTTCGGTAAGAAGCAATTGCAATGGTTAGTGTTGGAAAACGCGAGAGCGTACATTCTTTTTGAATAGATAAATTTCCGCACGAACACAAAAATGTGAGTACCGTTGAATTAATCGAAAAAATAAAAACATGATTAAGGAGGGAAGCGACGTGCCACGTAAAGGACATACTCAGAAAAGAGACGTTTTAGCAGATCCAATGTACAACAACAAAGTGGTTACAAAACTTATCAATAACATTATGTTAGATGGTAAGAAAGGCGTAGCTCAGAAGATTGTATATGGAGCATTTGACAGAGTTGCAGAGAAGACCGAAAAGCCAGCTATCGAAGTATTCGAAGAGGCTATGAACAACGTAATGCCAGTATTAGAGGTAAAGGCAAGACGTATCGGTGGAGCAACATATCAGGTACCAATCGAAGTAAGAGCTGACAGACGTCAGGCTTTAGCTCTTCGTTGGTTAACTCTGTTCTCCCGTAAGAGAGGCGAGAAGACCATGGAAGAAAGATTGGCAAATGAGATTATGGATGCAGCTAACAATACAGGCGCATCTGTAAAGAAAAAAGAAGATATGCACAAGATGGCAGAAGCAAACAAGGCTTTTGCACATTATCGTTTCTAATCGAAACAGCATTATCTTTGTTTAAGAAATTTAGGAGGAAAAGACCTTGGCTGGAAGAGAATATCCATTAGAGAGAACCAGAAACATTGGTATTATGGCTCATATTGATGCTGGTAAGACAACAACAACAGAGCGTATTCTTTACTATACCGGTGTTAACTATAAGATTGGTGATACTCATGAAGGTACTGCTACCATGGACTGGATGGAACAGGAGCAGGAAAGAGGTATTACCATTACTTCCGCCGCTACAACATGTCACTGGACTTTGGAAGAGTTTACAAAGCCAAAGAAAGGTGCACTGGAACACCGTATCAACATCATTGATACTCCAGGACACGTTGACTTTACAGTTGAAGTTGAGCGTTCACTTCGTGTACTTGATGGCGCCGTTGGTGTCTTCTGTGCAAAGGGTGGAGTAGAACCTCAGTCTGAAAACGTATGGCGTCAGGCGGATACCTATAACGTACCTAGAATGGCATTCATCAATAAGATGGACATTTTAGGAGCTGATTTCTATGGAGCAGTAGATCAGATTAAGACACGTTTAGGTAAAAATGCAATCGTTCTTCAGTTACCAATCGGTAAGGAAGATGATTTTAAGGGAATTATCGATTTATTTGAAATGAAAGCCTACATCTATAATGATGAAAAGGGTGATGATATTTCTGTAGTTGATATTCCTGATGATATGAAAGAAGACGCAGAACTGTATCATACAGAGTTAGTAGAAAAAGTATGTGAATTAGATGATGATTTGATGATGGAATACTTAGAAGGTGAAGAACCATCTGTAGATGCAATGAAAGCAGCATTAAGAAAAGGAACTTGTGAGTGTACAGCTGTTCCTGTTTGCTGTGGATCTGCTTATCGTAACAAAGGTGTTCAGAAGTTATTGGATGCTATCGTTGAATACATGCCATCTCCATTAGACATCCCTGCTATCAAGGGTGTTGACTTAGATGGTAATGAAATCGAAAAGCATTCTTCTGATGATGAACCTTTCGCAGCTCTTGCATTTAAGATTATGACAGACCCATTCGTTGGTAAACTTGCGTTTATCCGTGTTTACTCAGGTACAATGAATGCTGGTTCTTATGTATTGAATGCAACAAAGGGCAAGAAGGAACGTGTAGGACGTATTCTTCAGATGCATGCAAATAAGAGAGAAGAACTTGATAAAGTTTACTCTGGAGATATTGCAGCAGCAGTTGGATTTAAGTTTACAACAACAGGTGATACCATCTGTGATGAACAGCATCCTGTAATCTTAGAGTCTATGGAATTCCCAGAACCAGTTATCGAGTTGGCTATTGAACCTAAGACAAAAGCTGGACAGGGTAAGATGGGTGAAGCTCTTGCAAAACTTGCAGAAGAAGACCCAACATTCCGTGCTCATACAAATACAGAAACAGGACAGACAATTATTGCTGGTATGGGTGAGCTTCATTTGGAAATCATCGTTGACCGTCTGCTTCGTGAATTCAAGGTAGAAGCTAATGTTGGTGCTCCACAGGTTGCTTACAAAGAAACATTTACAAAGCCTGTAGATCAGGAATACAAATATGCAAAACAGTCTGGTGGACGTGGACAGTACGGACACTGTAAAGTTAGATTCGAGCCAATGGATGCCAACGGAGAAGAATTATTCAAATTTGATTCTGAAGTTGTTGGTGGTGCTATTCCTAAGGAATATATCCCGGCAGTTGGTGAAGGTATCGAAGAAGCTACAAAGGCTGGTATTCTTGCAGGATTCCCTGTAGTTGGTGTACACGCTACTGTATATGATGGATCTTACCATGAAGTCGACTCTTCTGAAATGGCATTCCATATTGCCGGATCTATGGCATTCAAGGAAGCTATGAAGAAAGCAGCTCCAGTATTATTAGAGCCTATCATGAAAGTAGAAGTAACTATGCCAGAAGAATACATGGGTGATGTTATCGGTGATATCAACTCCCGTCGTGGACGTATCGAAGGAATGGACGATATCGGTGGTGGTAAGATTGTACGCGCATTCGTACCACTTGCTGAAATGTTTGGATATTCTACAGACTTACGTTCCAGAACACAGGGACGTGGTAACTACTCTATGTTCTTTGAAAAATATGAGCCAGTACCAAAGTCTGTTCAGGAAAAAATTATTTCTTCAAAAGCAGAGTAATATTGAGAGAAAATACTTGAAAAACCTCTGATTATTTAATATAATCAGAGGTAGCCGAGTAACTTTTTAAGTCACTCATTTACAACAGCGTATGTAAATGAGTGCAATTATAGAAGATCGCCCTAAGGGGCATAAAATTAAGGAGGACGTTATAAAATGGCTAAAGCTAAATTTGAAAGAAACAAACCACATTGTAATATCGGAACCATTGGTCACGTTGACCATGGTAAAACAACTTTAACAGCAGCTATCACAAAAGTACTTGCTGCAAGAGTTGCAGGAAATGAAGCAACAGATTTCGAAAACATCGATAAAGCTCCAGAAGAAAGAGAAAGAGGTATCACTATCTCTACAGCTCACGTTGAGTATGAAACAGAGCATAGACATTATGCACACGTTGACTGCCCAGGCCATGCTGACTATGTAAAGAACATGATTACTGGTGCTGCACAGATGGACGGAGCTATCTTAGTAGTAGCTGCTACTGACGGTGTTATGGCTCAGACAAAAGAGCATATCTTATTATCCCGTCAGGTAGGTGTACCTTACATTGTTGTATTCTTGAACAAATGTGATATGGTAGACGACGAAGAATTAATCGAATTAGTAGAAATGGAAGTTACAGAACAGCTTGAAGAATATGGATTCACAGATTGTCCAATCATCAAAGGTTCTGCTTTAAAAGCTCTTGAAGATCCTAACGGAGAATGGGGCGACAAGATTATGGAATTAATGGATACTGTAGATAGCTATATCCCAGATCCACAGCGTGATACAGATAAGCCTTTCTTAATGCCAGTCGAAGACGTATTCACAATTACAGGACGTGGTACAGTTGCTACTGGTAGAGTAGAAAGAGGTACTCTTCACTTGAACGAAGAACTTGAAATCCTTGGTGTTAAGGATGAAGTTCAGAAGACTGTTGTAACAGGTATCGAAATGTTCCGTAAGCAGTTAGACGAAGCTCAGGCTGGTGATAACATCGGTGCTTTACTTCGTGGTGTTAACCGTGATCAGATCGTTCGTGGACAGGTTCTTGCTAAACCAGGTACTGTAACATGTCATCACAAATTTACAGCTCAGGTTTACGTTTTAACAAAAGACGAAGGTGGACGTCATACTCCATTCTTTAACAACTATCGTCCACAGTTCTACTTCAGAACAACAGACGTAACTGGTGTTTGTGAATTACCAGCTGGTATCGAAATGTGTATGCCAGGAGATAACGTAGAAATGACAATCGAATTGATTCATCCAGTAGCTATGGAGCAGGGTCTTACATTCGCTATTCGTGAAGGTGGACGTACTGTAGGATCAGGACGTGTTGCTACAGTTATCGAGTAATTAAATACTCTTAGAGTATCAATTGACTTAATTGGCTCAGCCCTTTGTTTACAAGGGGTTGAGCCTTTTTATGTGCGTCCGGCGAAGCCGACGCATGGGCTTAAGTCATTCTCGTGGACTTGCTGTGGGCTTATTTTATCCTTTGGACTTACGACTTTGAACTTTGTGTTCTGGGGTTGTGGATTCTTTTCAGGTTTATCTGAGGCTTCAGATGCACCGGCAGCTACTGTTTCCAACGTGTGCTGTCTCTGCATCATATCCACCACTTCCTGATGCTTATTCGGATACAAGTGGGAGTAGGTGCTTAAGGTGGTCGGTACCTTTTTGTGCCCTAACCGTTCTGAAATGAGTAGTGGTGCGCAGCCCAAGTTGATAAGATAGCTGGCGTGTGAGTGACGGATGTCGTGGATACTAATCTTTTTCACTCCGCTTTTCTTGCAAGCCCTTGCCATCGCATTATTGATATAGGATTTGGTGAAGGGTAAGACCCTGTCCGTATCTTTCAAATCATAAAGCTTTGACATATAATCTTTGACTTCGTTCATTACAAAGTCCGGTATGATGATGTTCCGGATACTTTTCGGCGTTTTTGGTGGTGTAACCACATCCTGCTTTTTAATCCGCTGAAGACTTTTGGTGATGTCGAGGGTATTCTTTTCGAAATCAAAGTCTTTCGGTGTCAAAGCGAGGAATTCTCCAAAACGGATACCGGAGTAGTACAGTAGTGAAAACGAAACATGTGCGGTAGGATCATCTTCCATTGCAGCCAGTATCCGGTCGAATTCTTCCTTTGTCCAGAAGTTTACCACAACCTCACGCTTACCCATTCTGCCCGCCTTGTGACAGGGATTCTCAGCTAAGTTGAAGTAGTCCACTGCATAATTGAAAAGTGCGGTGATCATATTCTGCATCCTGTCTAGGTAGGAATTGGAATAATCTTTTGCAATCATTTCATTCTGCCAGGCTCGGATGGAGGGCACTGAAAAACATACCATTTTTATTTTGACTTTAATAAAAAAGAAAAAATCCATCAGAGTTTTTATGATTCTGGTGGATTTTTTGTTAGGCGAAATATAAATTGCTTGTCTTTTTCGGACAAAGTTCTTATTTTTCATTCATTAATTTAATTATTCTCTTAAGATTTACTGCAAAGATCGTCATTGCTCCTTGCATTTCCATACAAATAAGACCTGATGATGACGCTACGTCATAACCATGCCGATGTTTTAGTTCGCTGTTCTTAGCTTCTATTTTATAGCGTTTCCGCATTTTTTCTTTGAAATGCTCAGTTTCCTGAAATTTAACCTGTTCACTTTGGGAATCGCAAATGATTGTTTCTGTGTATGTTTTCTTTTTGGCTCCTTCTTTGTAACAGCCATCACGATACGGACAACATTTACATTTTTCAATATCAAAAAAATAGACCATACGTGGTTTTTTGTTTTTTTTATCTTTTTTCCTTTTATCGAAATATTTATGAATGGCTAAATGTCCGGCTTTACACTGATACATTCCGGCATCTTTATTAAATTCAAACTCATCTTCCTTTCTTCGGTTACCTTGTGTAATAACCGGATTTAATTTTGCTATCAGTTCATAACCACATTCTTTTGCTGCCTCGATATTTTTCTTTTCAGAATAAGCCATATCTCCAATGACTGATTCAATCTGTATCCCAACAGCTTTACTTTTTTGTACAAGTTTTGGCAGTTCTTTGCCATCTGTTTTTTCGCCGCTGGTGATTGTGGCAGCTGTGATGATCCGTTCTTCTGTCATTGCTATGTGTGTTTTATATCCAAAGAATGAAGTGTCGGCTGTCTTATGACCAGTTTTTGCATCTTCATCCTTTGAAGTTTCTAAATGTTCCATGTCATCAGTGACAGATTCTTCTAGTAGATTTAATTTTTCCTGCACTTTTGGATAACTGCAAATTTCTTCATTTCCTTTTACAACATCAATAAGCTGTTTACAGTATTTTAGTTCTTTTTCTAAAGAATCCTCTGTGTTTTTATCAGGAAATTTTTCTTTCATTGTTTCATCAATCTCATAGATGCTACGGCGCAGTTTTTTTGATTGTTCCTGGAGTACTTGACGTGGTGTCTTTTGATTGTATCTTGATTTTGTATGCGTAGCATCCACAATAATGGATTTTGACTTAATAATTCCTTTTTCTAATGCCAACTGAATTGTTTTGGCAATCAGCATATCCAAAAGATTCATATCCTTTAAACGCAGCTTCCGAAATTTTGTCAATGAACTTGGATTTATAACTTCATCTTCTGGAGCCATGTCCAAAAAATATTTAAAAGACATATCGTATTTAGAACGTTCAACCACATCAACACCTGATAAATCATAAATTGATTTTAAAAGCAGATATTTAAACATTCGGATAGGTGGAACTGCATTTCGTCCGTTATCCAGACAATAATTAGCAAGCAATTCATCCTAAATAAAGCTAAAATCAACCAATTCTTTTATCTGTCGGAGAAGATTATCTTTCGGGATTACTAATTCATATATTTCCATGCATGGACTTAGCACCAATTTCTGCTGTTGTTCGATCATAAAAACACCGCCTATATTTGATAGATACATTGTACCAAATATAGACGGTATTATCTACTTTTTCAGTGCCCTCAGAATAATTATGATTTGATACATCGTGTTAAGTTTTCAAGGTACAAATATATATCAAAGGTCAGTGACCTTTTGACACCCTAATCACAATAGGAAATTGCGTCCTATTGCATAAAAACGCTTTGCTAAGGAGGCACACCTCGCGGAGATGAAATTAGTCATAGATGAAATTAGTCATAAATGACACAGCTCGGACGCGAAAGAGTCCAGCGAGCGGACTATTTGTTCTATAAAAATATAATGTAAGATATAGTATAAGGAAAATAATACGATTTTTGCACAGAATAATGAAAATATATGTAAAAGAATAAAAAAATAGTGATAATTATATACCTTTGTGATAAAATTACAATATATTAGGAATAAGGTAAGTAACAACTATAATGGGTGAATGGAGAAGGTAAAACTATGGATGAAAAAGTAAATACGGAATTGGAGAGAAATAATAAGGTAGCAATGATAGCACATGCAATTGATACTGCTGTAATGATTATATTTTGCATTCTTCAGGCTGTTGCGGGGCGGCAAACAGGAATTTATGTATTAATAATAAGTATTTTGGGGATTGCACCAATTATTGCGGAGTATGTATTTTGGAAGCAAAATCATGAAACATCTATGGTAAAACATTTTATGGCAATCGGTTTTGCTATTTTTTATACGGTTGCATTGTTTACATCAACCAATAATATGGTATTTGTTTTTGTAATACCAATGATTCTTTTAATTACCATTTATAATGATGCGCGATATTCATTGTTAATTAATATAGGAACGGTTTTAGAAAGTTTTATTGTTGTAATCGTTGGGGCAAATACGGGAAAATTTGGATATACAGGATTAGACTCTGCCATTATTCAAGTGATAGTTATGATATTAATAGGTATTTATTCTTTCATGTCTGCACAGGTTTTGAATATCAATAATAAAAATAAAGTAGAAGCAATAAAAAAAGCGCAGGGAAAAACAGAATTATTATTAAATAATATCTCAGAATTATCACAAAAGATGGAGAGTGGAATTGAAGATATTCATGTGGAGTTAGATAAGTTAAATGAAGCTTCAAGTGTAACACAGGATGCTATGAAGGAAGTTACAGTTGGAACCAATGATACGGCAGAGGCAGTACAAAAACAGCTTTTGCAGACAGAAGCTATTCAAAATAGGGTAAATATGGTCAATGAAGCAGCGGATAACATTACGGAAAGTATGCATGAAACGCTGAATGTATTGGAACGTGGAAATCAAGACGTTAAAATTATGGTTCAAATGGTGGAAAAGTCTGTACAAAACGGAGCCGATGTTGCAGAAAAGTTACAGACCCTGGATAAGTATATGGCAGAAATGAATTCTATTGTTGAGTTAATAAGTGGAATTACTTCTCAGACCAGTCTTTTATCATTGAATGCAAGCATAGAAGCAGCGCGAGCAGGAGAAGCGGGTAAGGGATTTGCGGTAGTTGCAACGGAAATCTCAGGGATGGCAACCCAGACACAGGATGCAACAGAGCAAATTACAGCACTTATTAATAATGTTTCCGGTGCCATTAGTGAAGTTGTGGAAGTAATTCATCAAATGATAGCAGGAATTGATGAAGAAAAACAGGGTGCAGCAAATACAGCCGACAGTTTTTCAGAAATTCAAAACAATACATATGCCATACGGGATAGTGCAAAAGATTTAATGAACCATATTGTAGAATTAAAAGAAGCAAATAATGAGATTGTAGATTCCATTCAAACGATTTCTGCAATTTCCGAGGAAGTTTCTGCACATGCTAGTGATACCTTAGAGTCAGAAGAAGCCAATACTAGTATTTTGGATAAGATGAAAGAAAAAATGCAAGAATTATTGCAAGAAATTAATCATTAAATCCTTATATTGCTGTCTAGAATTTTGTGTGATATAATGGGAACAGTCACAAAATAGTACATTAGAACTAGAAAATAAAATAGAAAAGGATGATAATGTATGATGACAGAAGAATTGCGAGAGCAATTAATTAGACAATTTTCGGCAGAAGTAATCGAGACAAAAGGTGAGATGGAGCAAACGTATTATTCTTGTCCGGCATGTAGTCGACCGGTAGCTAAGGGAATGGAACGATGTGTTTGCGGGCAGACGTTGAGTTGGAAGAATATTAAAGAAGCAGAAGCGGTAAGTGGGTTTAAAACAGCAAAATTGGAGTTTGAGGTACCGATAGAGTTTACCAAGGGTGATTGTCGCAAATGTCCGATTTCGTACATAGGAAAGAGTAATGGAGAAAACGTTTATGAATGTCCATTGAAGATGCGTGGAGATTGTAAGTTAGAGATTTCATAAAGTTTTTTCGTAGTATAGATAAGTAATAGGGGGAGTAATCAAAAGGTAGGTAACAGAAGTGAAAGATACGAAGACAACAACATTATTGACGGAGGGGACAATTTGGAAAAAAATCATTGCATTTGCAGTGCCGATTTTTCTGGGTAACCTTTTTCAACAGTTATACAATACAGCAGATTCCCTGATAGTAGGAAATTTTATCGGCAGTGATGCATTAGCTGCGGTAAGTTCATCAGGGAATCTCATTTTTTTGATGGTAGGTTTTTTTAATGGAATTGCCATGGGAGCGGGAGTTGTTATTGCCCGGTATTTTGGTGCGCGTAAGCTAGAAGAATTAGAAAAAGCAGTACATACATTAGTGGCATTTGGATTGGTGGCAGGAGTTGTTCTGACTGTCGTAGGAATGTTGGCAACACCATATATTTTGCAATGGATGGGAACCCCAGAGTCAGTACTTCCTAACTCCATATTGTATTTCCGAATTTATTTTGCAGGTTCTTTGGGATTTGTTATGTATAATATTTTCGTGGGAATTTTGCAGTCAGTAGGGGATAGTAAGCATCCACTCATTTACTTAATTATTTCTTCTATAACAAACATCGGGCTGGATTTACTCTTTATTGCTGTATTTAAAATGGGAGTAGGAGCAGCAGCGGCAGCTACAATTATTTCCCAGATATTAAGTGCGATTCTTTGTGCTGTTCGTTTATTAAGAAGTAAGGAAGAATACCGCGTACAGATAAAAAAGATTCGTTTTCATGGAAATATGATGAGTCAGATTATATCCAACGGTTTACCGGCAGGAGTACAGAATTCCATTATTGCTCTGGCAAATGTTGTGGTACAATCTAATATTAATGCATTTGGGGCAGCGGCAGTGGCTGGTTGCGGTGCATATGCAAAGATAGAGGGATTTGGATTTTTACCGATTAACTGTTTTGCAATGTCATTAACAACATTCATAAGTCAAAATCTTGGTGCAAAGCAGTATGAACGTGCAAAAAAAGGAGCCAGATTTGGGATTATTTGCTGTATTACCATGGCAGAGTTAATTGGTGCGTTATTGTTTATAGTTATTCCTCAATTGGTAGGTGCCTTTGATAGTACGCAAGATGTTATTCGGTATGGAACAACTCAGGCAAGAACAGTAACATTATTTTATTTTCTGTTGGCGTTATCCCATTGTTTAGCAGCCATTTTCAGAGGTGCGGGAAAGTCAACGGTTCCAATGATGGTAATGTTAGTCTGTTGGTGTATTATTCGAATTACCTATATTACCATAGCAGTAAAGTTTATACCGGTAATCCAGACGGTATTTTGGGCATATCCATTGACCTGGTCGTTAAGTTCTATTATTTTTCTGACGTATTATTTTAAGGCAGATTGGATACATGCATTTGACCGGCAGGAGGCACGAAGAAAAGCAAATTAAGAAAAGAAGGGGAAAAATGCCATCTAGAATTGTATTAATGACTGGAGGAGTGGAAACACTTACTTATTTTTCAAAAGAATTAGGAAATGTTTTTGAAGAGAAAGGCTATAAAGTGTTTTATTATGATTTGAAGGAATCGGAGACTTGTTTTTCCAGGTTAAAGAGATTTTTAAAGCCCAAAGAAACGGTTCTGATAACTTTTAATCACATTGGATTGAGCCAAGAGGATTTGTTATATCGCCCACAGCAAGGATATATATGGGAGCAGTTTCAAATTCCGGTTTACAATATTTTGGTGGATCATCCGTTGTATTACCATAATCATTTGAGTCATCCAATAAAAAATTATCATTACATAGGAATCGACAAAAAACACATTCAGTATGTGGAAAACTATTATCTTGATGTGAAGGTTTGTGGATTTCTTCCACTTGCAGGAATGAGGATGCCGGAGAAACGACCGGAGAAACAACCGGAGGAACAACCGGAGAAACAACCGGAAGAGCAAAAGGAAGAACAAAAGGAAAAACGAGAAATTCCGGTATTGTTTACAGGAAATTATCAGGCACCGGAGAAGTTTAATACATATATTGAACGAATTGATGAGGAATACACGCAGTTTTATCATAAGATTATTGACAGAGCATTAGCAGAGTCGGAAAAGACATTGGAAGAAGTGGCGAAAGAATGTTGTCTGGATGAAATGGGGACCATTTCCGATAAGGATTTTGCAGAGGTTCTGACGCATATGAATTTTATTGATTTGTATGTGCGAAATGTACGAAGAGGCAATGTAGTACGAACACTGTTGGACGCAGAAGTTTCAGTAGAAGCAGTAGGAGATGGATGGGAGAAGTTAGAGAGTAAGCATCCGGAACTTTTAAAAATTCATCCACAGACGGATACCAGAACTTGCTTGGAACTAATGCAACAGGCAAAAATTTCTCTAAATGTGATGCCGGAGTTTAAGGATGGAGCGCATGATCGGATTTTTAGCAGCATATTAAATGGAGCAGTTTCGGTAAGTGATGACAGTAGATATTTGCGAGAGTGTTTACCGGAAGGGGTAGGAATCTGTTATTATGACCGTAATCATTTAGCGGAATTACCGGAGATAGTAAAACACTTATTAGCAGTTCCAAAGGAAAGAGAAGAGATTGTTTTAAAAGGAAAGGCAGAGGTAGAAAAGAAGCATACCTGGAGGCAACGGGCAGAACAACTGATAGAATGGATAGAGGCGGTATAAAGTTTCTTTTTTTGCACAACATATTATGGAAATAATATGAAAGGCAGGGAAATTTATGGAAACAGAATTTAAGCAAAGCGAGACAATGAAAAATTTAATGCGGGCATTTGCAGGAGAAAGTCAGGCAAGAAACCGTTATACGTTTGCAGCATACCAGGCAAGAAAGCAGGGATTGTATGTTGTGGAGCAAGTATTTCAATTAACCGCAGACCAGGAGCGGGCGCATGCACAGGTGTTTTATAATCAATTGCAAACATTAGCGGGAGAAACTATTCATATTGAAGGCGGGTATCCGGTGGATATTAGTCCGAATATTGCAGATTTAATGAAAATGGCGCAACACAATGAGTATGAAGAGCATGATGATGTATATAAACATTTCGGGGAGATAGCAAAGGAAGAGGGATTTCACAAGGTTGCTTTTTATTTTGAAAAAATAGCGGAAGTTGAAAAATTACACGGAGATCGATTCGGAGCTTTTGCAAAGTTATTGGAGGAAAATCAACTCTTTGTTTCAAAGGTAGAGACAAAGTGGATTTGTTTAAATTGCGGGTACATTTTTGAAGGAAAGGAAGCACCGAATCAATGTCCCGTCTGTGAGCATGAAAGAGGCTGGTTTGTGCGAATGGAACTGGCACCGTTTTGCAGAGATGGTAATTATGAAAATTTTTCATAAAAACGATGAAAATTAATATGCAAATGAAAAAAAATATGCTAAGATAGATACCGGATTTGGCAAGACCAAATGAACAGAAGAAGTACCCAAGGGTGGAGGAAGTTAGTTATGGAAAAATGGAAAGTACGAAGAACAATAATTGATTATGCACTAATTACGGCGGCATCATTGATATTGGTTGTTGGAGTGTATTTTTTCAAGTTTCCCAATCATTTTTCCTTTGGTGGAGTAACAGGTATGGCGGTAGTATTGAGTGCTGTGACACCCTTTACCGCAGGTACCCTTAACTTTGTTATTAATATGCTTCTTTTGGTATTTGGATTTATATTTCTTGGGAAAAGTTTTGGTATTAAGACGGTATATGTAAGTATCTTAACCTCTGTGGGATTAAGTGCTTTAGAAAAAATGTATCCGATGTCTAAGCCATTGACAAATGAACCGGTATTGGAGTTGATTTTTGCGATTGTGCTTCCGGCAGTGAGTTCTGCAATCCTTTTTAATATCGGTGCCAGCGGTGGTGGTACAGACATTTTAGCTATGATATTAAAAAAGTATACTCCGGTTAATATTGGAACTGCATTGTTTTTGGTGGATTTGTTAATTACGGTTGCGGCATGCTTTATCTTTGACGCACAGACCGGACTGTGTTCCTTATGTGGGTTGTTGGCAAAATCATTGGTGATTGATAGTGCCATTGAAAATATTAACTTGTGTAAATATTTTACCATTGTTTGTGATGATCCGGAGCCAATCTGTGATTTTATTCATCAGGAGTTGAAGCGAAGTGCCACCATATTTAAGGCAGAAGGAACTTACACGCATCGACAAAAATATGTGATTCTTACTGTTATGAAACGAAGTCAGGCAGTGCAGTTACGAAATTTCATTAAAATGAACCAGCCAATGGCATTCATGATGATTACAAATAGTAGTGAAATTATCGGAAAAGGGTTTAGAGGATTAAATTAGTGACTTGATTTAATAACAAAAATGGTATACAATAATAAGGATGACGAAGGAGTCTGAGAATATCTCAGGCTCCTTTTATACGTTATTAGAGAAAGGGTGATATTCTTCATGAAAACATTAGAAACCAATGACTGGATGATATTAAACAGTATTATTTATAAAATTTATACAACGGAAAATCCTTTGACGATGCGCCAACAATTATTAGAGCAAATGAAGATGGTGCTGGATTTTGACAGTGCGGATTTCTATTTGGCTTCCAAGGAAGAAGAAGGAAAATTAATAGCTCCGGTAATGTACAATTGTGACGAAGATCAGTCGGAAAATTATGAGGAATTGGGAAGCAGCCGAGGGATTATGTATAGTGGAAAGAGTCTTGTTTATCGTGAAACAGATATTATTTCAGATGAAAAAAGAATGGAAACAGAATATTATAAGAAAGTATATCGACCCAATAATTGGCACTATTCACTTCAGATGATATTGGGAAAAGATAAAGAATTTTTAGGCGTAATTACATTTTATCGAACCATAGGCAAGGATAATTTTCAGTATGATGATATTTTTCTATTAGATTTGCTGAAGGATCATTTGGCATATCGATTGTATCGTGACCGTCAGGAGTGTAATAACGGACAGGAAAAATTAACGGTTACAGAAGCGGCAGAGAAATATGGTCTTACGAAGCGGGAACATACAATTTTACGTTTGTTGATGCAGGGAAAGGACAACAACCAGTTATGTGAGGAGTTGTCCATTAGTGTAAATACCTTAAAGAAGCACATTTTAAATATCTATCGCAAGTTGGGAATCCGAAACCGTGTACAAATGTTTAAAATGGTAAAAGAAAGAGAGTAAATTACAAATTGGAGAATTGACGGATATCCAGTTCATCTTTTTGGCGTATTTCGTCTAATACCCAGTTGTTATTTAAATAAATAAAACGCCAGTATTCGTAAAAACTCTCTGGATTTGTATTGCCACGAATACAAAGTTTTGTGTCTTTGTCAATATAATAACCAATCATTTTGCCGTGGATGAGATACCAGATTTGATCTTGTTCGGTGCCCTCATGGTCATCAACATAGACCGGATCGGCACTTAAAAGTTGGACTTGTTCTTGAACAACCTGCTCATTTCTGGTATCCATCCATTCTAGTTTCATACGAAAGTCATCTAACAAAGATGGACTTAAATAGGTAGCAGCATAGTCGGCATCTTGGCGACGCCAACATTCCTGAATTTGGAAGTAGGCTTGTTCTACCCGCTGCTGTATTTCTTTGTAATCCCAGTTATATCCGTATTTTGCAAATTCAGTCATACGATGTTTACTTATAAGCCGTGCTTTTTTGCGATGATAGAAAAAGACAATGGTACCACCACTTGCAATACAGATAAAAATAGCATATTGTATTACGCTGCTCATAGGGTTGTTGGAGTATCTTCCACGAGAGGAACGTCTGTAATTGTGGTCATCATAGTTACTGGAATGACTGCTGCTACTGCTACCACCTCCACCACCGCTGCTGCTACTGCTGCTACCACCACCTCCGGCTCGCGCCTGTGCAGATATGGGAGAAAGCAGTAGGAGTGCGGTAAGGCAAAAAAGTATCATTTGTTTCCAACCATTTTTGTGTTTCATAAAAGAATACCCCTTTTCTATTTTTGTTACGGATTAGTTCCAATTTGTAAGAAGTGTGGGAATATCATCAGCATGATGGGCAAAATGAGTTCCCCCATGTTGAATAAGAAAATCCTGATCACGGAAGCCCCAGGTAACACTGATACATGGAATGCCGGAATTTTTGGCAGTAGCAATATCTACATCTGAGTCTCCCACATAGATGCAGGTGTCAGGGGTAGACCCCAGTTCTTTCATTGCTTCAAAGACAGTATCCGGTGCAGGTTTTCTTGCAATGGACTGGGATTCTCCGATAGCAGTTGTAATATATGGAGTAAAAAAGTCTTTGCATAATTCTTTTACAGCCTGATCAAATTTATTAGAGACAATTGCCAGTTTATAACCGTCTTGAGATAATTGTTTTAATAATTCTAAGATGCCGGGGAAAGGGCGGGTGAAGTCTTTTTTATGAGCTTCATAATGTTCTTGAAATGTTTTTACACAGGCATCGTATTCTGGAAAGTTTCGACCATCTGGAATTGCCTGTTCAAATAATACATAAATGCCGTTTCCTACCATGCGGCGTACAGCATCTTCCGAATGAGTAGGAAAATGATATTGTTCCATAGCATAATTTACGCTATTGGTTAAGTCTGTCAGTGTATTTAATAAAGTACCATCTAAGTCAAAGATGACAGTATCAATCTTATGGGTCATAATATAATACCTCCTAGTTATGAATTCCCCCATATTATAGCAGTTTTTCTATAGATATACCAATAATATTTGTAGGAATAACAGAATATAATAGTAGAAAAAAACAGGGAGTTTGCATGTGAAACCTGATAAGAAAAAAAGTCTGGTAAAAATAGTAGTGATTTTTGTGGCTGCTTTTTTTGTGGGACATTTTGCAGCAAAAGTGGTAGATGTGACAGGAACATCGGCAATACAGTCATCAGAAGGAAATTGGGGATTGAGTTTTCAGGAGGAAGGAAAACTTCCAGTGGCAAACGCTTCCATAGAAGAGATGGCAAAATATAATGCATATTATGCAAAAGATACACAGGAGAAGGTGTTGTATTTAACATTTGATTGCGGATATGAAAACGGAAACACACCGGCAATTTTGGATGCATTAAAAAAGCATAATGCAAAGGGTACTTTTTTTATAGTAGGAAATTATTTATCAACCAGTCCCGATTTGGTAAAGCGAATGTTAGAGGAAGGTCATATTGTGGGAAATCACAGTTATCATCATCCGGATATGTCGGCAATGGATAAGGAGGCTTTTGCAAAGGAATTAGGCGAGCTGGAGACATTGTACCAGCAGACCATTGGAGAACCGATGAAAAAATATTATCGTCCGCCACAGGGAAAATACAGTGAAAATAATTTAAAAATAGCAAAAGAATTAGGATATAAGACGTTTTTCTGGAGTCTTGCTTATGTGGATTGGAATGTGGATAGTCAGCCAAGTCATGAAGAAGCCTTTGATAAGTTGTTAAAGCGGGTACATCCGGGAGCCATTGTATTGTTACATAATACCTCCAAAACCAATGGAGAGATTTTGGATGAACTTTTGACAAAATGGGAAGAAATGGGTTATATTTTCCATTCATTAGCGGAATTAACAGGAGAAAAAGAGTAAGAATATAACAAAAAAAGATAAAAAATCGACAAAATTCCGGGCTTTCCTATTGCAACAGACAAAAAAGTATGTTAAACTAAATTAGCACTTTGCAAAAATAAGATAAAATAAGAGAGGGACTTAGAGTTATGAGAAAAAAAAGTTTAGTAGTTGGTATGGTTTTAGCAATGTCTTTTGCTACATTAACAGCATGTGGAGATTCTAAACAGCAATATTTAGATGATGTTAAGGCAATCAGTGAAATGGGAGATGCATTCCAGGATATGGAAGATTTAGCAGATTTCTCTGATATTGTAGACGATATGGATATGAAAACCAAAGAAGGAAAAGAAATCAAGAAAGACATGGAAGAACTTGCAGGTTATATGGAAGAGCTTTCTGATATGATGGCAGATCCGGAAAATGCTGATACAGATAGAGCAACAGAAATTTCTGACAAAGCAACAGAACTTCAGAAAGATGTAGAAGATCATGTACAGGCATTCGAAGACGCAGCAAAAGATGCTGGTGTTAAGGATGAAGACTTAGAAGACATTGAATTTTAATTAAGAACAACAACTAGAACAGAATGCATATAGAAAAGAATTCCCCAGAGTATGAGGAATTCTTTTTTGATAGAGTACAGGGATAGAAAAGGCGGAGGAAAAAGAATGAAATATTGTATCAATTGTGGAAGTCAGCTATCTGACCAGGATAAGTTTTGTACGAAATGTGGAGCACCACAGGGAGTACAGCAGAACGTTGCGGCAGTAGAGCAGGAGGTACAGCAGAACCCAGCCACAACAGGGGAACAGGAAGTACAGCAGAATCCAGCAGCAGTAGCGCAGAAAATGCAACAGAACGTTGCAGCAGCAGAACAGGAAACACAGCAACAGAATGTAGCAGGTGTAGAGCAGGAAGTGCAGCAGAACCCAGCCACAACAGGGGGACAGGAAACACAGCAACAGAATGTAGCAGGTGTAGAGCAGGAAGTGCAGCAGAACCCAGCCACAACAGGGGGACAGGAAACACAACAGCAGCAACAGAGTTATGCACAGCTAGATCAAAGTTATATTTATCAGCAACCAGCAACAACCGCTAAATTTCCGGCAAAGGCGGCAATTTTATTAGTAGGAATTGTAGTAGTGGCATTAGGCGTGATTTATCTGGTATTCCAGTTAGTTACTGGTGGAAGTGGTTCTGTAGAAAAGGCAGTAAAGGAATATTATGAAGCAATCTGTGATAAAGATGGAGATACCTTACTGGATGCCACATGTACAGATTCTATGATAAAAGCATTAGAAGAGACAAGTGGCTATGAAAAAGATGATATTGCAGATGCTATGGAAGAAGCAGTAAGCTATAGTTATGAGGATTATGGTAAGGTAAAAGATATCAAGGTTGAAGAACAGGACAAGATGACAAAGGCGGAACTGCGTGAAGGCCTGGAGGGAATAAAAGAAGAAACAGGCGTAGACGTAAATATTTCCGAAATGCGTCAGGTAGAAGTTACATATAAATATTACGATACTTATTACAAAGAATGGAATGAAGATACCGAATACCTTACCGTATACAAATCAGGTTCCAAGTGGTATGTATTCCCTGATTCATTCTAAAAATTACAGAAACATGGTCTTGCAGATATGGATACCCGTATCTGTTTGAAAGATATGTTCTAAAGCATGAGAGATGGCAGAGGTATTTGCGCCGTCCTCATACAGATTTACGAGAAAATCTGCTTCTAAAAGAATCTGATAGTCTAAACCATCTACGTTTGTGTAGGTATGGTGGTGGGCTACCAGGTAGCAGACTCGTTCAATTACATCTGGATCATAGGAAAGAGAGGATAATAGTTCTCCTGCAGGGGAAGGACCTTCCTGTTCCTGAAGCTTTCCACTACAATTGCCGAACTTTGCTTCGGCATTTTTTATACCAATATCGTGGACGATTGCAGCAGTCTCTAAAATGTGCTGTGTCTTAGCATCCAGTCCTTCGGATTCCCCAATTATTTTAGCAAATTCATATACTTTCAGAAAATGTTGAATACGTTTCGGGTCTTTTGCATCGTAGGCAATCATTTTTAATAAAAGTTCATTATTGTTATTCATGAAAATTCTCCTTTAAAATAAAAGTATTTTTGTCATAGGTTAGAATACCTTCTTTTTTTAATTTTCCCAATTCATTTGACATAGCACTGCGGTCTACCGATAAATAGTCAGCCAGCTGTTGTCGGTTAAATGGAATGGAAAAGGAAGGACTTTTGGCTTTCAGTGATTCCCCGGAAAGATAAGACAGCAATTTATCCCGGGTAGTTTTTTGGGACATGTGTTCCAATTTGCGGGTAAGGGTCAAGTTCTTCTGAGCCAAAGTTGCCAACAGATTGTGAATCAGTTTGGTATGGAACTGGCAGGTGGAAGAACAGGTAGTCAATATTTTATGAAAATCCAGAAAAAGAATTTCACAATCAGAAGAAGCTACAACGCTGACTTCCAAGGGTACAGTGCCAATGCAGGCATAGGTTTCGGCGAAAAGAAAGCCACTGGAAACCTCCGATAAAATAGAACGATTGCCCCAAAAGTCCTCCTTGATAATTAGAGCAGAACCGGATAAAACCATTCCCACTTCATGTATGGTGTTTCCGGTATGCAGAATAAATTCTCCCTTTTTGTAAGTAGCCATGTGTGCAGAAAGGCAGGTGAGCATGGAAGAGATATCTTCTTTTGCGATACCGGTAAAAAGTGTGGTGTTACTTAAAAGTGTTAAATATTTTTCCATAGTTTTCCTTTAAAAATTTTTATAGTGTTGTAAAAACAACAGAAATGTTAGAAACATTCTATTATAATCAAAGCATAAAGTCAAGAATATCAAGGAGGAAATAAAATGGTAAGAAGAGTAATAGAGATTGACGAAGAAAAATGTAATGGATGTGGAATTTGTGCCCAAGCCTGTCATGAGGGTGCAATTGGAATCATAGATGGTAAGGCAAAACTTTTAAGAGATGATTATTGTGATGGCTTGGGAGATTGTCTGCCAACCTGCCCAACAGGAGCCATTCGATTTGTGGAACGTGAGGCAGCTGCTTATGATGAAGAGGCAGTGAAAGCAAATATGAAGAAAAGACAGGAAGAACAGAAAAAACCATTGCCATGCGGATGTCCGGGAACACAATCGAGACAGTTAAAAAGAGAAACAACTGCAAATGCAGCAGCAACACCTGTAACTTCACAGTTATCTCAGTGGCCGGTACAGATTAAGTTAGCACCGGTGAATGCACCATATTTTCAGGGAGCAGATTTATTGATAGCAGCAGATTGTACGGCATATGCCTATGGGGACTTCCATAATCGTTTTATCAAAGGAAGGATAACGCTCATCGGATGTCCCAAACTGGATATGGTGGAATATGCAGAAAAATTAACAGAAATTATTTCTAATAATGATATTAAGAGTGTTACCGTAGTGCGAATGGAAGTGCCATGTTGCGGTGGAATCGAACATGCAGCAAAGAGTGCATTGCAAAACAGTGGAAAATTTATTCCATGGCGTGTGGTTACAGTTTCCACTGACGGAAGAATTTTAAGCGAAATGTAAAAAAAGATAGAGAAAAGAGAAAAAGGAGTACAAAAATGAATCAGCAAATGTTTTGTTTTCAATGTGAACAGACCGCAGGATGTAGCGGATGTACAGGGGCACAGGGAGTTTGTGGAAAGTCAGCAAAGACAGCAAATCTTCAGGATGAGTTAACAGGGGCATTAATTGGATTGGCAAAGTCTTGTGGAAATAATCCGCATACAAATAAAACAACCGAAATTATCATAGAAGGATTATTTACTACCATTACCAATGTAAACTTTCACGACCAGGTATTGGAAGAAATGATTCAGAAGGTACATGAAGAAAAGGCACGAATTGTACCAAATTGTAGTAGTTGTGCAGAACCTTGCGGAAATACTTCTGATTATAATATGAAAGAGTTGTGGGAGGCGAACGAAGATATTCGTTCCCTGAAGTCCTTAATCCTTTTTGGCATTAGAGGAATGGCTGCTTATGCTTATCATGCATGGGTATTAGGATATTCTGACGAAGAAGTAAATGAGTTCTTTTACCAGGCATTATCCATTATTGGAAATGAATGGGAACAGGAAGATTTAATACCGATGGTGTTAGAGGTTGGAAAAATCAACTTGAAGTGTATGGAGCTTTTAGACCGTGCAAATACAGAAACATTTGGCACACCTGTTCCAACTAAAGTAACAAAAGAAGTAGAAAAAGGACCGTTTATTATTATTACCGGACATGATTTATATGACTTAAAGCTGTTATTAGAACAGACAAAAGACAAAGGAATTAATGTATATACCCATGGAGAAATGTTGCCGGCACATGCTTATCCATTGTTGAAGCAATATCCACATTTAAAGGGAAACTTTGGAACTGCCTGGCAGAATCAGCAGAAGGAATTTGATAATGTACCGGCTCCAATCTTGTATACTACGAACTGCTTGATGCCGGTAAAGGAAAGTTATGCAGATCGGGTATTTACCACAGAAGTTGTAGCATATCCGGAAATGGTGCATATTGGAGCTGAGAAAGACTTCACTCCGGTAATCAAAAAAGCCTTAGAGCTGGGAGGATATTCTGAAAATAAAACCTTCACCGGAATTAACGGTGGAAGTGAACTGATGACAGGATTTGGTCATGGCACGGTATTAGGTGTGGCAGATCAAGTGATTGATGCAGTAAAAGCAGGTGAAATCAGCCATTTCTTCTTGGTAGGAGGTTGCGATGGCGCAAGAGTCGGAAGAAATTACTATACAGATTTTGTAAAACAGACACCAGAGGATTCTATAATTCTTACATTAGCATGTGGAAAGTATCGTTTTAACGATTTGGATCTTGGCACAATCAAAGGACTTCCTAGAATTATGGATATGGGACAGTGTAATGATGCATATAGTGCAATCAAGGTAGCAATTGCCTTGGCAGAAGCTTTTGAATGTTCTGTAAATGAGTTGCCACTATCTATGGTACTTTCCTGGTATGAACAGAAAGCGGTTTGTATTTTGTTGACATTGCTCCATTTGGGAATCCAGAATATTTACTTAGGACCAACACTTCCTGCATTTCTTTCTGAGAATGTAACGAAGTTCTTAGTAGAGCAATATCATATTTCTCCAATTAGTACACCGGAAGAAGATTTGAAGAAAATTTTAAATAAATAAGTAAAAACGAAAGGAACGGCAGGGTTTGCCGTTCTTTTTTGTTGAAAAAATGAGTTCTCACTTTAAAATAGGCATAAAATGCAGAATGTCATTTGATTCTGGGGTATATTAAATTTTTTAAAAATGTGTTAAACTGTTGGCAGAATGAAAAGGGGATGAAAGATATGATTTTTCTAAAAGCCAATATAGAATTAAAACATACATTTGAACGTTTAATTCAGACAATGGAAGTACCGGTAAAATGGAACGAGTTGTTTGTGGTTTTAAATAATTTTCTTATATTACCGGGAGAAGTGCGCTCCCTGGTGTTTAATTTTGATAATCGAAAAGTAAATACCAACGTGATAGAGATTCCTATTGTAGAAGAAGCAATACAGCCTATTGATAAAAATGTATTAGTTACCAATGTGCTGGATATGATTTTGTATGCCTTTGGAAAATGGGGAACGATTAAAGGAATAAGAGTTGACAAGGATTATGCACAGTTAAATGCATTATTTACCGAGATATTAAAAGAGATAAAAGTCGAACCCGGATATCGAAATGATAATTTCCGCTTTTATCAGGAGGGAATACAGATTACCTATGAGGATGTGGTACAGGCAGCCTTAGAGGCGGGAGAGAAAAGTGAGGAAGAACTAGAGGCAGAATTAGAAGAAGAAAAACTGGGACTTTGGCACAATATGAAATGGGTTATCACAAAGACTTCTTTTCAAAAGGAAGAACCGGATCAGGTAGCCCAGGAAAGCGAAAGAATCGGAAATAATTTTTACATGGTGGGTTATCAGTGTCCAAATTGTGGAAAAAACCTGCACATGGTAGTTTATCCTGTGGATAAGGAGTTCTTGGTGGAAACGGAAGAAGGGAGAGTATATCTTGCAAGGGCATATGCCTGTGATGCCTGCAATCGCTTCTATACCCCAAGACCAGGAAAATTGTTGAGTGAGGGAGATGTTTATCTTTTAGATTTTGGCGAAGATCGGGATGCTTATGAAGATTATCAGGAATTATTGGGAGCCCAGGGAGAAAAGACCAGTAATTATAAGTTTAATGAATATGAATGGGAACGAAACAAGAAAAAGTCAAAGGAAGAACCGGAGGAAGAAGTAGAAGAAGCCGAAGAAGAGAGCTTGGAAGAAGCGGCTGCAACGAGAGAAGAAGCCGAAGAAGAGAATCCGGAAAAGGAACCGGAGCATGTCATAGAGAGGGAAAGAGAACAAGAGGAAAAGGAGCTTAAGAAAGAAAATTCTAAGGGGAGAAAATGCAAGAAAGAGATATATGAAAAAGATACATCAGGGGGAAACACTAAGGGAAAGGTATTAGGTGTTTCTAAGGAAGAAACATCGAAAATATCCAAAAGAGATTTGCAACAGTCAGAAGAAGCACAGTATAGTAAAATTCCAAAAGAGGAAAAGTCTCAGAAGGAAAAACAGATAGAAGAGGCAGTTGAAGCAGAGACAAACGGAGAAGTTAAAGGAGCCACTCCAGAGGATAAAGAAGCGGAAAAGGTACGACAAAAGTACGAGGCTCGGATGAAGGTAATCGAGAGAATGTCTCCAAGACAGTTAAAAGAGCTTCGTGAAAAAGTAAAAGTAGAAAAATTACTGCCGGAAGCGGATAAACAGGAATATGTACAAAAGATAGAAAACTATATACAAAAGAATCAAAAGGAAGAGTTGGAAAAACGGGCTGAGAATGGAAAAAGGGGAAACTATGCTCAATTGTGTCGAAGTATAGAAGAAATAGAAAGAACAGATATTCCGGCAGAAATGAAAGAGCCGATACTTGCGCCTTTGTATGAATTAAGAAATAAAAAAGCGCAGGAAGAGGCAGAGGCATTGATTGCCAATATGCCGGCTAATATGGATAGAAAGAGGTATAAGCTGTTTCGGGATAAATTAGCGCAATATAAAGAGGCAGATATCGCACCGTATGAAAAAAAATTAGAAGAGCAAAGAAAAAGGGCAGAAAGTCAGGAAATTGCCACGATGATGAATCGAGTTAATAAGAACGACAGAGGTGCGATTTTTCATATTTGGAAAACACTTCAGAGCCCTGATTTTTCTAAGGAAAATACAGAAAAGCCTTTGCAGGAGCTGCATGATAGACTGGAAAAATTAGATGAGGCAGCAATTGATAAAATCTGTCCAAATCTTACAAGTATGACTTTTGAAGAAGGTCAGAAAGCATATGAAAAAATCGAAAAGGGAATGTTTTTACCGGAGATAAAGAGTAATGCCTTAGAGATGATTGATAAGCGACTTACCAAAATTAAATCGGATGAAAGCGAGTTGTTAGTACAAAAGCTAAAGGGAGAATTTACAGAAAAATTGAAAGATACCTCTAGTTTGCATTACTATGCTGCGCGACAGGCAATGCGCGGGGAATGGGAAGGTGCAGAAGCGGCAATTGTAAATTGTGCATTAAAGACCTATGCCTCTGAGCATAGTCGCTATGAGTTCCCGGTAGTGGTATGCGATTCTACTCATAAAGGAACCGGGAGAGAAGGCTTTTTGTTGACGCCGGATCATTTATATTACAACAGTACGTTTAGTAGCGAATGTATACCGGTTTTAAATATAAAAGACATTTCCTTTAGTACCGGATTATTAAATAAGGGAGTTTATATTCAACAAAAAAACGGAGAAAAAACGAAGATTCCGGTAGGTGTGCCGAGTAAAGAATGGAAAGAATTTACACGCATATTAGGAGAGTTTATAAAGTATCTTCAGGAAAAACCGGAATCCAGAAAAGTTTCTTATCTGGCGAAGGAAGAACATGAGGTAAAATGTTGTTATCGTTGCGGTTATGTGTATAAGGGTGGCGATGTATGCCCGAAGTGTGGAAGTCGGGCAAATCGCTAACCGGTATGTAATTGTACAATGCTCATGAACCATTCAACGGCTTGAGGATCATAGTGAGAGAAAAAGAGGCTCTGTTCGCCATCGAGAGCTTCAAGTTCTTTTAAAGCAGATGTATTAAAATAGTCATTTTTTCCTTCTGCAAAAGGTCCCCAAGACATGATTTGAGTACCATAAAGTGAACCAGGTCAAGAGAGCGGTCAGGATAGCTTGGAAGTCCACATTTTTCAATGGCATTTCCAACTCCTTCTTTATTTCCATATGCCTGGGCAGTATCGATGCTGCGGTATCCAACTTGAATAGCATCTAATACACAACGTTCTGTGTCTTCTGGTGGAGTCTGATATACTCCATATCCTAATATTGGCATTTTTACACCGTTGATTAATGTTACATATTCCATAGAATCATCCTCCTGTTTTTCATATTTTGAAATATACTTTAGTAATTGCATTTCCTGTAATTCATGGTTTACATAGCTTTTTTAATAATGCACAATAGAAAAAAAGAAATATACATTTCATATAATGAATAGTGAGGAACAAAAATGTTGAATTTAGTTGAATTGGAACAATTTGTTTCCTTTGCCGATAATGGGACTCTTTCTAAGGCGGCAGAAGTAATGCATATTTCCCAGCCTACCATTACCAGAACCATGCGTCATGTGGAGAAAGCTTTTGGGGTAGTCCTCTTTGAGTGAGGGAAAAATAAAATTGCGTTAAGTGAAACAGGAAAACAGGCAGTAGCATATGCAAGAAAACTTTTAACGAAAGCAGAAAATGCAGTTCAGATGGTACAGACATTTGATAGAAGTCTGCACACAATTAGCATTGAATCTTGTGCTCCGGCACCACTTTGGACGTTGTTGCCCAAGTTGTCCGTGCAATATCCAGAGAATACCATTTCCACGAAGCTTTGCACAAACACAGAGGTGGTTTGTGATGTACTCGCCGGAAAGTGTCAGATAGGAATCCTGCCGTTTCCATGTTTGGAAGAGGGAATCATAGATATTCCTTTTGTCAGGGAACAGTTATTTGTTTGTGTTCCCAATGGTCATGCACTTGCGGTATATGATGAATTGACCATGGAGCAACTAAACGGACTTAACTGCTTATTAAGGGATGAAATTGGTTTTTGGACGGAGCTTTGTTATCAAAAAATGCCGGCTTCCCGCTTCCTGATTCAGAAAAATGAGTTTGAAATGCAGGAATTAGTACGAACGTCTACACTGCTTTGTTTTACTACAAATCTTGCAAGATATTCAGGGAATGCACTTCACAGAAGGAAAATCATTCCTATTATAAATGAACAGGCAGATGTTACATATCACTTAATTTGCTGTTCTAAGCAGTTAGAAGAACGGTTACGGGATATAAGTAGAAGAAGTTAAGGAAAGGATTTTAAAACATATGAATAATAATGAGAGAAAAATTGACAAAGGATTACAAGGTAATGAAAAGATAGAAGAAGCCATTGTGGCACTTCAAAAGGAATCGACACAGGAAATGTTAGCGCATACACTTACCGTAATACGTCGGCGTATGAAAGAAAACGGACAGTTTATTGTGGCAGTTGAGCCACAAAATGGAGATACCGGACTGAATGTACAGGCAGTTAAAACCCAGGACGGCGAACAGTGGTGGACCGTATTTACCAGTTTTGAGGAAGAAGTGAAAGGTTCGGGAAGTGTCATGTCTACCTTTTTAGCAGATATAGAGCAATTGTTTAGGTCTGCGCGGGAGGTAAAAGGGATAAAAGGAATCATTGTGAATCCATGGAACAAGACGATTATGTTGGATAAGTCTTTGATTGATATTGTGTTGGGAATACAGCCCTAAAATAAAAATTAGATAATAAAAATAGCGGGAAACATTGATGTATTCAGTGTTCCCGCTGTTTTTTTGTCTCTTGAAAGCAGAATCTTTCCGGTTTCTTTGCAAAGATTTTACATAGATTTTTCATAATCTGGTATTTATATTTTACGTTTGCCTTTTATACTCTTTCTTGCAGTCGGGAAAACCACTGATGAGAAAAAGAAGAAAATGAATGTAAAAGAGAGGAAGAAAGATTATGAAGAAACTCATCGTAGCTCTTATGGTTATGGCAATGACAGCCACCGCAATGGTTGGGTGCGGTTCAAACAACACAGACAGTAAAAATGACAGCAATGCAAGTACACAGGCAGATGCAAATGCAGATACGGATGAAGGAAGTTCTAATGCAGGAGGAACAATCAATGTAATCTCCCGTGAAGATGGTTCCGGTACAAGAGGTGCATTCATTGAATTATTTGGAATCGAAGAAAAAGATGCTGATGGCAATAAAGTAGACAATACAACAGAAGAAGCAACTATTGCAAACAGTACAGAAATTGTTTTATCAAATGTAGCAAGTGATCCAAGTGCAATCGGTTATGTATCCCTTGGTTCTTTAAATGACAAGGTAAAAGCATTAAAGATTGACGGAGCAGAAGCTACTGTAGATAACATCAAGAGTGGTACATACAAAATTTCTCGTCCATTTAATATTGCAACAAACGGAACTCCAAGCGATGCAGCTCAGGATTTCATTAACTACATTTTAAGCTCTGAAGGACAGAAAGTAGTAGAAGATGCTGGATATATCGCTTCCGTAGATAATGCAGAAGCATATGCAAACAGCGGAGCAAAAGGAAAAGTTGTTATTGCAGGTTCTTCTTCTGTAACACCGGTTATGGAAAAATTAAAAGAAGCATATGCAAAAGTAAATTCCGATGTAGAAATTGAAATCAACCAGAGCGATTCTACTACAGGTTTACAGGCAGCTATGGATGGAACCGCAGATATCGGAATGGCATCCAGAGAGTTAAAAGATAGTGAAAACTCATTAACACCTACAGTTATCGCAATTGATGGTATTGCAGTAATTGTAAATAATGATAATTCTGTTGATGATATGACAGCAGATCAGATTAAAGCAATCTTCACAGGTGAAACAACCACTTGGTAAAATTACCAAGTTCACCTTTATTCGATATCCCAACCTTGAGGGGGACTGCTGATACGGCAGTCCCTTTCAACCACGAAAAATGGAAGGAGTAATTATGGGAAAAAAAGTAAAAGAAACATTTGCGCATGTTATATTTTTTATAGCAGCATTGACATCTATTTTGGCCGTTTTACTAATCTGTGTATTCCTATTTGCAAATGGAATACCTGCTATGAAGGAAATAGGCTTATTTTCGTTTTTGACAGGTACAAAGTGGGCACCAAATAACTCTCCGGCATCTTTTGGAATTCTCCCTATGATTATAGGAAGTATTTATATTACTGCGGGAGCTATTATTGTAGGTGTACCGATTGGTATTTTAACAGCTGTTTTTATGGCATGTTTTTGCCCGAAAAAAATTTATGGTCCCTTAAAAGCAGCAATAGATTTGTTGGCAGGAATTCCATCCGTTGTCTATGGATTCTTTGGCTTGGTGGTATTAGTACCATTTATGCGAGAACTGTTTGCAAAATATGAGTGTAGAGGAACCAGTATAATTACCGCTTCGTTATTGCTGGGACTAATGATTTTACCAACCATTGTGGGAGTCAGTGAATCAGCGATTCGTGCAGTTCCGGAAAGTTATTATGAAGGAGCACTTGCATTGGGAGCAACCCATGAAAGAAGTGTATTTTTTACGGTGGTTCCGGCAGCAAAGTCCGGTATCATGGCAGGAGTTATATTAGGAATCGGACGTGCAATCGGAGAAACAATGGCAGTCATTATGGTAGCAGGAAACCAGCCGCGTATTCCAAACAGTATATTCCAGGGAGTGCGTACACTTACTTCTAATATTGTAATTGAAATGGGTTATGCAGCAGACTTACATCGTCAGGCATTGATAGCAACAGGAGTGGTACTGTTTGTATTTATTTTGATTATTAACCTGTTATTCTCAATTTTGAACAGGAGGAATGAAGCATGACAAATCAGAAAATCAGTAAAGGAAAACGTGGACCTTTGTCCTGGCTATTGTTTATATTAGTAATGGTAGCAGCACTTATTACCTTTAGTGCATTGCTTTTCCTCATTGTACATATTTTGTGGAATGGAATTCCACACATTAAACCAAGTCTTTTTGCATGGGAATACAACAGTGAAAATGTGTCTTTAATGCCGGCATTGATTAATACACTGTTAATTACCATTGTTACACTTATTATTGCAGTTCCCATTGGTATTGGCTCTGCCATCTATATGGTGGAATATGCGAAAAAAGGAAATAAAATAGTAAAAGTTGTGCGAATTACAGCGGAAACATTATCAGGTATTCCATCTATCGTATATGGTTTGTTCGGTATGTTGTTTTTTGTAACAACGTTGAAATTCCGTTTATCTCTTTTATCCGGTGCATTAACCTTGGCAATTATGATTTTGCCGTTGATTATGCGTACCACGGAAGAGGCATTAAAATCTGTACCGGATTCTTACCGAGAGGGAAGTTTTGGACTGGGAGCAGGACGTGTGCGTACAATTTTTCGAATTGTACTTCCGGCAGCAGTACCGGGAATTCTTTCCGGAGTCATTCTTGCAATCGGACGTATTGTAGGAGAGACAGCAGCATTGATGTATACCGCAGGAACCGTTACAGAAGTAGTAAGTGGAAAAGGACTTTCCTGGTTAATGGATTCCGGACGTACTCTTGCATATCATATGTATGCATTGTCATCCGAGGGATTTCATACAGACGAAGCATATGCAACAGCAGTTGTGTTACTGGTAATTGTTATGATTATTAACTGGGTTTCTAATCGCATTGCCAAAAAAATTGCGAAAGTGTAAGCAATAAACCGAAAAGGAGAATTGTTATGATAAAACAACCAACACCTAAAATTAACATTAGCGGGCTGGATTTATATTATGGAGATTTCCATGCGTTAAGGAATGTAAATCTTCCGATTTTATCCAACGAAATTACCGCTTTTATTGGACCTTCCGGATGTGGAAAGTCAACCTTATTAAAATCCTTAAATCGTATGAATGATTTAGTAGAGGGATGTAAAATTACAGGAGAAATAACCTTAGATGGTACCGATATTTATCACAATATAGACACCAATGAACTGCGTAAACGTGTGGGAATGGTATTCCAGAAGCCAAATCCATTTCCAATGAGCGTTTATGACAATATTGCCTATGGTCCTCGTACTCATGGAATCCGCAATAGAGCTCAGTTAGATGAAATTGTGGAAAAATCACTGAGAGATGCGGCAATCTGGGATGAAGTGAAGGATCGTTTGAAAAAGAGTGCACTGGGACTTTCCGGTGGACAACAGCAGAGAATTTGTATTGCCCGTGCCCTTGCGGTAAATCCGGAAGTAATCTTAATGGATGAACCGACTTCTGCCTTAGACCCGATTTCTACCTCTAAGATAGAAGATTTGGTCATAGAATTAAAGAAAGACTATACAATTGTAATGGTAACACATAATATGCAGCAGGCAACTCGTGTTTCTGACAAAACCGTATTTTTCCTTTTAGGTGAAATTGTAGAATATGGTGAAACAGAAAAAATGTTCTCTGTTCCACAGGATAAGAGAACCGAAGACTATATTACAGGAAGGTTTGGTTAATTATGAGAAATCGCTTTGACAGACAATTAGAACAACTGAATAATGAGTTAATTGAAATGGGCAATTTGATTGAGCAGGCAATTCAAATGTCTGTAAATGCGCTGATTCGCAAAGATGTAGAGGCGGCAAAAAATACCGTTGCGTTTGATCAGGAAATTGACCGACAGGAAAGAGATATTGAATCCTTGTGTATGAAACTTTTGTTACAGCAACAGCCGGTTGCAAAGGATTTGCGTTTGATTTCTGCGGCGTTGAAAATGATTACAGATATGGAGCGTATCGGAGATCAGGCATCTGATATTTCTGAGATTACCATTGCCCTGGCGAACGAACCATACATAAAGGATTTAACTTTGATTCCACAAATGGCAATGGAAACCACAATTATGGTGACACATAGTGTAGAAGCATTTGTACAAAAGGATTTGAAGTTGGCACAGTCAGTCATTGATAACGATGACACCGTAGACGACTTGTTCAGTGAAATTAAAGAAACGTTAATTGCTTTGATTCGTACCAATGCAGAACATAGTGAGCAGGCAACAGATTTGCTTATGGTAGCAAAATATTTTGAACGTATCGGAGATCATGCAACCAATATTGCAGAATGGGTAATTTATTCCATTACCGGACATCACGATTCTATTCCGGTAGATAACAAAGAAGAATAGCAAAAGGAAAAAGAGACTGGCGGGAGAATTATTTCTCCCGGATCCAGTCTCTAATTGGATTAACTTCTTTTGCTTTTTTCATAATATCAGCAGCATGATAAACGAGATAGTCGCTTAACTGCTGCAATTCCTCCGGAGAAAATCCAGAGGATTTTTCAATTGTACCACCGGGGAGAATTCCCTCGGCAAAGTCTTTTTCGCCACGTTCAAAGGATACCCGGACGGTTTTCTCACCTTTATGCATGAAAAGTCCGGAGTAGGTCATGCGAAGTTCTTCAGAACGATTCATCTTATTTCCTCCATTGATAATAAACAAGTTGAAAATAGAAACTATATTTATTATACAACAAAAAAAGAAAAAAATACGGTGAAAATTAATCCTGACGCATTAAATATAATAAAGATCCCCAGAAACCAAAGATAACTGTTATCCATCCACAGAAAATAAATACAAAAGTGGTAGGAGTGGTTGCCGGTAAATGAATCATGTCTTTTAGTAAAAATCCTACAATAAGAGAAGGAACAAATACTGCCAAAGTACGAAGAACCACATACATTGTAGTGGCAGATGCAAAACCATTGGATTCAAATTGTTGAGATAGTTTATATAATTGTTTCATAATAGTACCCTCCTTTTATAATATGAGGATAACAGAAGAAAGTAAAATGTAGTTCTAAGTATAAGTAAAGTGTGTGTAAAATTCTGGTAAACCATTTTGGGACAAAGAGTTGAGATAAAAAGGTTTTTTCTTGCTCACAAAACACGAAAGTTATATAATAAAAAATATATGGAGAAAAATAAGAGAGAAGGCAGGAATAGAAATGAAACTAGGAATTACAATGGAAGGCGGTGCCAGCAGAACCGTATTTAGCTGTGGCGTTACAGATGCATTTTTAGAGGAAGGAATTATGCCGGATTACTTTATCGGAGTTTCGGCAGGAATCGCCTATGGCGTATCTTATTTATCCAAGCAAAAAGGCAGAAATCTGGAATTGGCTACAAAATATATGCCGGACAAGCGTTATATGGGCGTAAAGCATTTATTGAAAAAAAGGAATTTTTATAATCTGGACTTTGCTTTTGGCGAGGTGCCGAATAAATTGTTGCCCTTTGATATGGATGCATTTGAAGCATATCCGGGAAAAGTAGTGGCAGGTGTGACAAATATTCATACCGGGAAGGCAGAATATATTGAAGTACCAAGAAGAGATGACAAGTATGAGGTAATTGTGGCAAGCTGTGCATTACCAATCTTATTTCAACCGGTAAAAGTAGGAAAGCATTATTATCTGGACGGTGGGTTAGCAGACTCCATTCCTTATAAACAGGCAATCAAAGAGGGATGTGACAAGAACATTGTAATTCTTACCAGAGAACGAGGCTATGTAAAGAAGCAGGAACGTGCGGGAGTTATTTCACAGAAATTATATAAAAAGTATCCGAAAATTGTAGAAGATTTAGAGAAAAGACCGGAACGTTATAATGTTTGTATAAAAGAGCTGTTTGAAAAGGAAGAGGCAGGAGAAGTCTTTGTAATAGCACCGGAAACTACTTACGGTATTGGACGTACAGAATCAGATCCGGAAAAACTTACAAAATTGTATGAAGAAGGCTATCGCCAGACAAAGGAATTGATGCCGGCATTGAAAAAGTATCTTGCCATGGAATAGGTTTGTAAAATAAAGGAGAGCAGATTTGAAAATCTTTCATTTATCAGATTTACACATAGGAAAGCAACTACATTATTATAGTCTTAAGGAGAATCAACAGGCAGTATTGCATCAGATTGTGGAACGGGCACAGGAATATGCTCCGGATGTAATTTTGATTTGCGGAGACATTTTCGATAAATCCGTACCATCGGGAGAGGCGTATACACTGTTTGATGATTTTTTAAATGAACTTTCTGAAAAATTGCCGGAAACACCGGTATTAATCATTGCAGGCAATCATGATAATGCGCAACGACTGAATTATGCCAGCAGTTTTTTGGAGAAACATCATATCTATGTGTCAGTTCTTCCACCACAGCAGCCGGAGGAACATTTAAAGAAAATACAGTTACAGGATAAATGGGGAACAGTGAATTTTTATTTGCTTCCCTTTTTAAAACCGGGATATGTCAGACATCTATTTGAAGAAGGTGTTGTAACGGATTATGAAAGTGCAGTGCGTGAAATCTTAGCAAGAGAAAATATTGATTACCAGGAACGAAATGTCTTACTGTCCCATCAGTTTTATACCAATGGCGGAAAAGCACCGGAGCTTTGCGAGTCTGAAAATACAGTGCTTTCCGTGGGAGGACTGGATAATGTGGATGTGTCTGTCATAGAACAGTTTGACTATGCGGCACTTGGACATATTCATGGAGCACAAATGGTCAAAAAGCCATCCATTCGTTATTGTGGCACACCGTTAAAATACTCCGTCAGTGAGGAACATCATAAAAAGTCCATTACTATGGTAACACTGGAAGAAAAAGGAGCAGAACCAATTATTGATACCATTCCGCTTGTACCGATACAGGAAGTGCGAAGAGAAAAGGGAATGTTAAAAGAGATATTAGCGCGGGCAACGAAGGAAAACTGTCATGACTTTATCAGTGTGACAATGACAGATGAAAAAGAGCCATATAATCCGAAAGAACAGTTAGAAGAAGTGTATGATTTTATTTTGGAACTTCGCATTGAAAACAGCAGAACCAAAAGTCTGATAGAAGAAAAAGAAGGATTAGATATGCAACTGCAACCAATGGAGATTTTCCGTTCTTTTTATGAAGAAATGAATCAGCAGACGCTGAGTGAAACAGAGGAAAAGATTGTGGCAGATATTATCAATCAATGCAGGGAGGATGAAGCATGAAACCGGTAAGACTTACTATGTCGGCATTTGGTTCCTATGCAGGTGTAGAAACCATAGACTTTGAAAAAGTAAACAATGGAATTTTCTTAATTACAGGAGATACTGGTGCCGGAAAAACAACAGTATTTGATGCCATTACTTATGCATTGTTTGACCAGACCAGTGGTGGGCGTAGAGAGGGAGAAATGATGCGCAGCCAGTATGCAGATGGAAACACACCTACTTATGTAGAGTTTGTTTTTTCCTACCAGGGACAAATCTATGGTATTCGCCGCAATCCCAACTATAAAAGAACCAGTAAAAGACGAAATAAAGAGGGAGAATTAACCCTTACCAATGAGGCTGCATCAGTAGAGCTTACCATGCCGGACGGTCAGGTGTTCCCCGGAAAGATTCGTGATATTAATGAAAAAATTATAGAGATTATCGGAGTGGATGCCGGACAGTTTACCCAGATTTGTATGATAGCACAAGGGGAATTTATGAAGTTGTTACATGCCCCATCCAAGGAACGAAAAGAAATCTTTGAACGTGTTTTTGATACGCGAATTTATCGTTTTATCCAGCAAAAACTGAAAGAGCAGGCAAAACAGGTATATGGAAATTTAGAAGATAATCGAAAACTGTGGGCACATGAAGTAGAGAGCGTTGCCTGCTTTACCAACAGCAAGTATTTTTCCGCATGGGAAGAATGTAAAGACAAGAAAGAAACCCAGGCAGAGCAAACCATAGAGATTGTAGGTCAGATGTTAGAAGAAATGAAGGAGCAGCGGGAAAAAGTAGAGGAATTTCTTCAGAAAAAACAAAAATGTGCCACAGACAACAGTATTAAGAAAAAACAGGCAGTAGATATTAATCATCAGTTGGAACAACTGGTGCAGGAAGAACAGAAAATTGCACAGACAAAACTTCAGATAGAAAATAATAAGGAAAAATTGCAGAAAATCCTGGAGCAACAGCAGGAACAGGCAAAAGTCTATCAAACGCAGATGCCAAGTCTGCAAGAGCAAATCGCAGGGTGGAGAGCACTTTTGCCGAAATATGTGATTTTAAAAGAAAAACAGGAAAGACTCCGTCAGACAGAACAAAAGAAAACAGAGGCAGAAAAGAGACTTGCAGTTTTAGAAAGCGAATTGCAGAAGAAAAAGCAGGAACTAGAGAAAAAAGCAGTGCAAATTCAACAGTTAGAACAGGCACCGGAAGTATTGTCAGAACTTCTATTAAAAGAGAGAGCATTAGCGGAAAAACAGCAAAGCCTAGAAGAAATGAAACAGCGGGCAGAGCTGATAGAAAAGTTACAGAAAGAGTGCGAAAAGCAAAGAGAACAGGTGCAAAGGCAACTGGAGGATTATCAGGAAAAGAGTAGAGCCTACGAAGAGAAAAATCGCATCTTTATTGAAGAACAGGTGGGAATCATTGCTGAAAAACTTCAGGAAGGGGAACCATGTCCGGTTTGTGGTTCCTTAGAACATCCCAAGAAGGCTTGCCTTTCCCAAGAGGCAGTTACCCAGCAGGAAGTGGAACAGGCAAAAAAACAGCGTGAACAGGCAGATAGTTTACTGAATCAGAAAAAAGAGGCTTATCAGGAAAAAAGAGGACAGGCAGAAAAGGAACAGTCTCTATTAGATCAGGAAGCACAGCGTATTTTTGGCAGAAAATTAGAAGCAGAAGAGATACTACAACAGCGTATACAGTGTAAAGAAGAATATGCCAAGGTAAAAAAACAGCGCGGTGAGGCAGAAGAACAAAAGAAGTCCTGCGAAGCATATAAAAAACAGCAGGAGAGGTTACTAGAGGAGCAGGAGAAATTATCCAAAGAGCGAGAAGATGCAACACAAAGCTGTTTTCAATTACAGGCAGAACAGAAAACGGCAAGTGAAACCTTGCAAAATATAGAACAGGAACTTCCTTATAAAACAGAACAGGAATTGCAGGAAAATCTGCGAAAAACAGAACAGAAAAAGACAGAACTGGAGCAGCAAAAAGAGACGTTGGAAAAACAAGTGCAGGAGTTGCAGCAGTCTCAGGCAAAGGAACAGGGAACGTTAGTTACATTAGAAGAACAGTTTGCCAAGAGAAAACAGGAGCTTTCCGGAAAAGAAAGAATAGATACAAAAGAGCTGGAGGAAGAAGCACAAAGACTGGCAGTGGAGATAAAGCAGTTAGAACAACAAAGAATTCTTATTGCCGGAAAAGAAAGTCGCAATCAGCAGGCGCAGGAAAATTTAAAAAAGCTGTTTCAAAAGAGAAATGTTTTGGAAAAGGAATATGAGGTTATCCATGATTTAGACCGTACTGCCAACGGAAATTTGAATCAGCAGGCAAGATTAGATTTACAGACCTATGTGCAAAGACGTTACTTTAAATATATAGTAGCAGAAGCAAATCGTCGTTTAGTAAAAATGAGCGACAGTCAATTTATATTGCAGTGCAGGGATATGGAGAATCTGGGAAAACGTGGAGAAGTAGGACTGGACCTGGATGTATATGACTTAGTTACAGATAAGGTAAGAGATGTAAAAACACTGTCAGGTGGAGAGTCCTTTATGGCAGCATTGTCTATGGCACTTGGAATGGCAGATATTATTCAACGTATGGCAGGAAAAGTACATTTGGATACCATGTTTATTGATGAAGGATTTGGTTCACTGGATGAAGAATCCAGAAGTAAGGCAATCGGAATCCTGACAGAATTAGCAGGAAATAGCCGACTGGTAGGGATTATTTCCCATGTAACGGAGTTGAAGGAACAGATAGACCGCAAACTGGTAGTAAGCAAAACCGAAAAGGGAAGTAAAGCACAGTGGATTTTGGAAAGTTAAAGAAGACTCAATACCCAAAACATTTTAAGTTATAAGTAATAATGAAAATATTATGCTTACACAATCATTTGAAGAGAAATGCAATAACGGTAAGAGGTATTTCAAATAAAAACATATAAAAATCAACATATTTTTTAAAAATCAAAAAGTATGTTGATTTTTTCTTTGAAATTTTCCTCAAAGTTCATGGTGTTTTTCGACAAAAAACGATAAAATGCAAAATCATAATACAAGGAGGTGGCAAGAGGTATAAGTAGTAGGAAAATTGAAAAAGTAAAATTGGGTAAAAGAAGGAGAGCGTTATGAAGAAAAAAAGAAATTTAATAGGTTTAGCAGTAATGGCAATTTGTATTTTGGGAATGGAAGTGCTGGCAAGTAATACATGGAGTTTAAGTAGTAGAACATATGTTGAAAATTATCATGAAGGAGGACTTAGTGATACATATGTGGGAACAGTATCGGTGTATGGGGCAGATTGGATAGATATAGGGGGAAAATTTGGTTATCCAACATATAGTAGAATTACATATGATGTGCAGGGTGATGTGTCATCTAAACAAGTTAATTCAACGGGACCTAATGATACAAAACAAAGAATAGGTAAAATTACAGTAAAAGATAAGTGGAATTTTGGTTCGAAAACAACATGCAAGTATAGCTTTGGAAAGGCAGGTAGAAATACAAATATACAACCATATACGGTGAAGGTATCAGAGTAAAAACTATATGGAGAGAGGTTTTTCTTTCTCCATATATAAAAGGAGTAAATACATGGCTTATAGAAAACAATGTATACTTTGTGCAATCATTAGTTGTCTAATAATGAGTTCGACCTTTATTTCTTTCACCTATTGTATAGGGAGAAGAATAGCAGCTAAAGATGTACCTTATGGATTATCAGAAAATTATATGAAACTTGTCAGGGAAAGCCTATGTGAAAAGTCAGTGGAAGAAATTATTGATTTAGAAAATGATACGAATGTAACAATTATTTCGGAATATTCTAATGAAAATTATATTGCGCTGTATGATCCAAGATATTATTTTTATAATGAAAATCCGGTGCAATCTATCGGTGAGCGAAGATATTTTTCTAAAAAAGATTATTTAGAACATACCAAGACAGGAGCAGCAGTAGCTTGGTCAGAAAGCCAACTGTTTGGGGGAAATATACAGCAGATGACACAGAAAGGAATCTGTGAAGAGTGCATTTTCTTAATTGACACATCAAGTAAATTGTATCAATCAGGAATTGATTATATAGTAAATATGACATCAGTGGAAAAAATGGGCGAGACAATATATATCGATAGTGACGATACAGAGAAACTACAAAAAATAGAGCATAGGCTTGTTTCAGAGGGGTATAGAGTAGCAGAAAAAAAACAAAATACATGGATAAAAATAGAAGATATAATACCACAGAGCTTGTATGAAATAGTAGTGTTTGCGGCAAATGCAGCATTATATCCTATTTATGCATTTGCGTGCGGTATGATGTTTTTTTATAACAGAAGAATACTGAAAATAAATAAGTTGTGTGGAGGAACAAGCTGGAAGATATTTTGCCATCTGTCAGAAAGATATTTTAAAGTAAATATCATAGGTTCGGCTATTATGACACTGGTTTGTCATGTTTTTATGAAAAATGCGGTTCCCCAATATGTAGGAATATGGAGCACTGTATGTCTTTATTTGGGGCATGTGCTGGTAACCGGATTCCTATTTTGGTTTAGTTATATTTGCAATATGCAAGTTTTAGAAATAAGGGGGACAAAAGCTTATGTTAAATGATATTTGGCTTGGCATAAAAGATATATGGAATGAAAAGTGGCTGGCATTGTGTTACATTTTATTTTTCTTAAATATGATGTTTATTGTGGTATCTACGACCGATTCGTTATATAGAGAGAAAATGGAAATAGAACAACAAAAAGCTCAGGATTATAAAAAATTTCAAACTTATGTAATTGGAATGCAACCGGAACAGCCGGAAGAATTTTTGAAAAATTTGAGTGACATTTATCAAAAAAATGCATTTTCTTATTGTCATGTACAGTTGCAGGCAAAGACAATAGGGGCGCTGGATACTTATATTGTATTTGGAGATGTTCCCAAAAAGCTATTTGAGAAAAAGCTTGAAAAAAATGTATCCATATTGGTCGGGAGTGGATTGACGCAGATTCGTGAGATAACGGTAAACGGAAAGAAGTATAAGGTAGATAGTGTAATAAAAGGCGATACAGAGTTTACCACCTTGGATAATGCAACAGAGTTTACAGATAATAAAGTTTTTATCATTATTTCAGAGCCTCAAATTTTAGAATGGGTAAGTCCTGAAAATTATGATGTAATGTATCAATTGGTAAAAAATACACAGATTCTTTCCAAAGATAAAGAGAGAGAGACACAGTTTTTAAGGAATGTTAATACAGGATTTTTAGATGTAAAAAAGGAAAAACCAAAAGATACAGAGGAAATTGCGTTTATTTTAAAATTTATAGACCCATTTTTGGTGATTATATTGCTGAGCTGTATGTTGTGTACCACACTTATTTTAAACGGAATGATAAAAAAGAGAATTCGAGAATTTTCATTACATTTGATACACGGAGCATTACTGACAGATATTTTTATGCGGGTTGTAACTTTTTTTGTAGTAATATTGTTAATTTCCACCGGTATAGGAATTTTTTTGGGAATTATTCAATTGGAAGAATTAGGGTTTTATGAATTATTGGAAGCAGGCATTATATTAATATTTGCAGGAATACTTACTCCAAAATTAAAAAGGCAAAATTATAGCTTAAACTTAAGAGATGGAGGTGCAATATGAAAATCGACTTGAACGGAATTACAAAAATATATAAGAGCGAGAATATGCAGACAACAGCAGTAGCTGATGTAAATTTATTTATGGCAGAAGGTGACAAGATAATTATTATTGGAGAGTCGGGAGCAGGGAAATCGACGTTATTAAACATTATAGGATGTATTGAGCGTGATTATGAGGGAAAGTATTGTTTGGATGGAACAGAAGTCAGAACATTAAAGAGAAAAAAGAAAGCACAAATCATGAATGAAGTGTTTGGATTTGTATTTCAGGAATACGCATTGGTAGAGGATGATACGGTATATGAAAATGTAAAGATCCCATTGTTGTATGGAAAGGTTAGAAAAAGTGATTATAGAGCACGGGTAAAAGAAGTGTTGGAGAAAGTACAACTGGAGCAATACATAGATAAGAAAGTAAGTGAAATGTCAGGGGGACAGCGTCAACGTGTAGCAATTGCCAGAGCATTGGTAAATAGACCATCTATTATTCTGGCGGATGAACCAACAGGGGCACTGGATAAAAAAACAGCAGAAGAAGTAATGGATATTTTATATGAATATGCAGACGAAAAAAGAATATTAGTAATTGTAACGCATGATTTGCAAAGAGTAAAAAGAGAAGGTGCTAAAGTAATAAAAATGGAACATGGAAAGATACAGGGATAATACCATACAAAGATAGGCGAAAATTTATAAATATTCAGAAAAATGTGGTATATTAAGATATAATGAGCAGTGAAAAAAAGCAGAGCTTTTTCGAACGTACATTGCGAAGTAAAGCTCGTATAGAATCACGATATGATGAAAATATCAAAATGAAAGGCTATCAGATATGGAAGTATATTTTATCCGACATGGAGGAACCAAGGGAAATACACAGCACCGCTATGTGGGAAGAACAGACGAAGAGATTCTTCCGGAGGCATGGACAGAACTAGAAAAAACAGGAAAAACTCTGGGACTGATGGATTATATATTTGTCAGTCCCTATGTGCGTTGTATACAAAGTGCAGAGGCACTTTTTGGAAAATCCCAAGAACTTCAAGGAAAAACGGAAGTGATAGAAAATTTTCGAGAAATGGATTTTGGCGCATTTGAGTATAAGAACTATCAGGAGTTAAATGGGAATCCGGATTATCAAAGGTTTATTGACAGTGGTGGAACGATTGCCTTTCCACAGGGAGAAGAACCGAAAGATTTTAAAGAACGCTGCATAAGAGCCTATGTACAGTGTATGGAAAAGGCAAAAAAGCAAAACTGGAACAGGGTGGCATTTGTGGTTCACGGTGGAACGATTATGGCAATTTTAGAGAAATATGGTCTTCCTAAGGCAAACTATTTTGACTATCAGGTAAGGAATGGAGAAGGGTTTGCAGGGAAGGTTGTAGAAGAAAATCATGTGAAATATCGAAAAATACAAAATGAAAAAAATGTATAAGGAATCAGACAAAAAAATAAAAATGTATAAATAAAAAATACAGATAAAAAGAATTGAATATGTAAAAAAAATCCGTTTTTTCTTATACTGAGGAAAGAAAATAGGATTAGAAGGAATGAAAAAAATTCTAATGCGTAAGATAAAACGGAGGGATATATTATGAGTAATTTATCACATGATTTGCAGAGAAAAGCCTTTAGTTTGGCAATAGACCAAACATTACGTCATGTAAATAAGGACAGGGAAAAAGGGCTTTTACAGATTTTAGACTTAGCCCAGAAGTTCATGGGAGATAATTTTACCAAGGAATCCTATGAAGGCGCAAAGAAAATGATTCAAAATCCGGATGGAAAGTGGATGCAGTATGTAAACCGCCTGTTAGATGAGGTGGATCCACATGTTGCCAAAATGACAGCATTAAACTTAGGATATGAAGCAGCATTTCGTGGAACGAAAACAATCCGTGAAATGAGAAAAGTACATAAATGCAATATTCCATGGCTAATCTTAATGGACCCAACCAGTGCATGTAATCTGAAATGTACCGGATGTTGGGCGGCAGAATACGGACATAAGTTGAACTTAAGTTTTGAAGATATGGACAGTATTATTACCCAGGGAAAGGAACTGGGAACCTATCTTTATATGCTGACCGGTGGAGAACCATTGGTGCGTAAAGATGATATTATCAAACTTTGTGAAAAACATAACGATTGTGAATTTCACGCATTTACCAATGGAACATTGATTGATGAAGCATTTTGTGAAGAAGTGCGCCGCGTAGGAAATTTATCCTTTTCTATTAGTTTGGAAGGTTTTGAAGCAGTAAATGACTTACGACGTGGAACCGGAGTGTTTGATAAAGTAATGCACGCTATGGATTTACTGAAAAAGTACGGATTGATTTTCGGAACATCCATCTGTTATACCAGCAAGAATATCGAGACAGTAACATCTGATGAATTCTTAGATATGATTATTGAAAAGGGATGTCGTTATGCATGGTACTTCCATTACATGCCGGTTGGAAATGATGCAGCAATAGACTTGCTTCCATCCAAAGAACAACGTGAATATATGTATCATAGAGTTCGTGAGATTCGTGGATTTGAAGGCGGCAAACAGATTTTTGCTTTTGATTTCCAGAATGATGGTGAATATGTGGGTGGATGTATAGCAGGAGGAAGAAACTACTGTCATATCAATCCAAATGGAGACGTAGAACCATGTGTATTCATTCACTATTCCGGTGCCAATATTCATGATGTAAGTTTGTTAGAGGCATTAAAGCAACCGTTGTTTATGGCATACCATGAGAATCAGCCATTTAACAATAACCATTTAAGACCCTGTCCAATGTTGGAAAACCCGGAAATTTTGCAGCGTATGGTAAAGGAAAGCGGTGCCAAGTCCACAGACTTACAGTCACCGGAATCCGCAGAGCATCTGTGTGGAAAATGTGCAGAGTATGCATGTCAGTGGAAAGAAAAAGCAGACGAATTGTGGAAAAAGCATCCACATGAGCCAAGAGGATATGTAAACTATAAGGTAGAAAAAGAGGCTTAAAATAGCATAGAATTGGAAAGGCAATCAGAAAAAGCAGAGAAAAAAATCGTGCTTCGTCTGATTGTTTTTTTATGCAATAGGAAATCGCGTCCCATTACATAAAAACGTTCCGCTAAGAAGGCGCACCTCCCGGAGATGAAATGAGTCGTAAACAATTAGCTGTAAATGGATAGGTCTTGAGAAAATCTGTGCGGGAACACAGTAGCCAAATGGAAAAAAACAGAGTATAATTTATGAGAAAAGGCAAAAGGAGGAGAACGTGAGATGAAGATAGTTTTTCTGGATGCAAAATCAATCGGAGAGGACATTGATTTATCAGGATATGAAGCACTTGGAGAAGTTGTAAAGTATGATTTTTCTACACCGGAAGAAGCCGCAGAACGCGTAACAGATGCAGATGTGGTTATCATAAATAAAGTTCCCATTAATGAACAGACAATCGGAAAGGCAGCGAATCTAAAATTGGTTTGTGTAACGGCAACGGGAACCAATAATTTAGATAAGGAATACTTGGATAAGCGTGGGATTGCATGGCGCAATGTAGCAGGTTATTCTACAGAATCGGTGGCACAGCACACCTTTGCTATGTTATTTTACCTGTTAGAACATCTTCCATACTATGATGATTATGTAAAAAGTGAAAAATACATAGGGGATTGTCTGTTTACACATTTTGATAAAAAGTTTTCCCAGCTTGCAGGAATGACCTGGGGAATTATCGGACTTGGTGCAATCGGAAGAAGAGTGGCAGATATAGCAAAGTGCTTTGGCTGCAAAGTAATTTACTATTCTACTTCCGGGAAAAACAGTCAGCCGGGATATGAAAGAGTGGACTTTGATACACTTTTAACACAGTCAGATATTGTATCTGTTCATGCACCGTTGACACCGGAAACAGAAAATCTCATGGACGAGAAAGCCTTCCACAAAATGAAACCCACAGCTATCTTCTTAAATGTAGGAAGAGGTCCAATTGTGGTGGAAGAGGATTTAGCACAGGCACTTGAGCAGGGAAAAATTGCAGCAGCAGGATTAGATGTACTTTGCGTAGAGCCTATGAGCAGTGAAAATCCACTAAGACGTGTAAAAGACAGTGATAAATTATTGATTACACCGCACATTGCATGGGCAAGTGTAGAGGCAAGAACCAGACTAATGGAAATTATTCTGGGACAAATAAAAGAATTTTTTGCATAAAATGACGCAATCGAAAGGAGATATTATGAATACAGAATGGTCATTAAAAGAAATTTATAATGGGTTTGATGATCCAAAGTATGAAGCAGACTTTAAAAAATTAGAAACTGCCATGAAGAAAGAAAAAGAACTGGTAGCGCAAGAAGGCACAAAGGATTTAAAAGACCTTGTAGAAGAATTAATCGTAGCAAATGAACAAGTGGCAGAGCTGGTATTTAATCTTGATACTTATATTTCTCTTATACAGTCTGTAGATACTGAAAATGGAGAAGCAATGGCGCAGCAGGGACGCTTGATGAAAATATGGTCAGAGGGTTCCGCAACACAGGCAGCAGCACAGAAAATCTATGCGAAAATTCCGGATGTAGATGCTATGGCAAAAGAAAGCGACCTGATTCGTGAATATACATTTATGTTAAAAGAAGCGAAAAAAGAGGCAGAACATCTCTTGAGTGATGAAGTAGAAGAGATGATTGCGGCTATGGATATTACAGGTGGTTCCGCCTGGGGCAAGCTGTTTTCCTATTTAACCTCTACGGTAAAGGTAGATTATCAGGGAAAAGAGATTACCTTATCAGAAGCTCGTAACCTTGCATACAGTCCGGATGCGAAAGTTCGTAAAGAAGCATACGAAGCGGAAATTGCATCTTATGAAAAGATTCAGGATTCCATTGCATTTTCTTTAAATAATATCAAGAATCAGTTTACTATGATTTGCAAAAAGAGAGGATATGCATCTCCGATAGATATGACTTTAGAACAGTCCCGCATGAGTAGAAAAACGCTGGATGCAATGATGACAGCCATTGAGGAATATCTTCCGGTGTTCCGTAAATATATGCGTAAAAAAGCAGAGATGTTAGGATACAAGAACGGTCTTCCTTGGTATGAACTGTTTGCTCCTATGGGAAAGAGTGATACCACTTATTCTTTGGAAGAGGCAAAAGAATATTTAGTGAATAATTTCGGAAAATTTTCACCGGATATGGCAGATATGATGAAAGAAGCCTTTGAAAATGAATGGATTGACTTTTATCCGAAGAAGGGAAAAGAAGGCGGAGCTTTCTGTGCAGGAGTGCCATCTATTAAGCAAAGCCGTATTCTTACCAACTATGATGGATATTTTGGTTCCATTCGTACTCTGGCACATGAATTAGGACATGCATTCCATAATGTGCAGATACAGGATCACCGTATGTTGAATCAGGATTACCCAATGCCGGTGGCAGAAACAGCATCTACCTTTAATGAGACACATCTGGTAAAAGCAGCGTTAAAGGAAGCAACCGGAGAAGAAAAGTTAAATCTGTTGGAAAACAGTTTGATGGAACATACACAGGTAATTGTAGATATTTATTCCAGATACTTGTTTGAAACATCTGTATTTGAACAGTGTCAGGACAAGTTTTTAATGGCAGAGGATTGTAAAAATCTGATGATAGAGGCACAGAAAAAAGCTTACGGAGATGGTTTGGACAGTAACTATCTGCATCCATACATGTGGGCATGCAAGAGCCATTATTATTCTTCCGGTCTTAGCTTTTATAACTTCCCATATGCATTCGGTGGATTATTCGCACTGGGACTTTATAGTAAGTTTGAAAAAGAAGGAGCAGACTTTGTTCCAAAATATAAAGCAATGCTCCATGCTACGCCGGTGTGCACCGTAGAACAGGCAGCAGCAATGGAAGGCATTGACTTGACAACTCCGGACTTCTGGAGACAGAGTCTTGCCCAGATTGAGGAGTTAGTAGAAGAGTTCTGTAAACTATAAGATAAATAAAACTATGCTAAATCCAGACAGGTACAAAGACGGTGAACAGCTTCAGGAATTTTCTCCGGTTCTAATCCGGAGTAATTCATGACTAAGGTGTGTTCCATGTTTTTTTGTGGATTATAGTAGTATTTAGACAGGCAGGCGATATGAAGTCCTGCCTGTTTTGCTTTTTCAATTAAGTCTTCATCGGACAATTTGGTGTCAAGCTTCAGTAGAAAATGCAAACCGGCATCTTCTTCCATAATCGTGGAGCGAGAAGCCAGCGGGCTGTTTTTAATACAATTCAAAAGAGTATCTCGCTGTGTTTTATAAAAATTTCTGGTGCGGTTGATGTGCTTTTCAAAATATCCCTGACTGATAAAGTGAGCAAGGGTGTACTGCTCGAAGTTGGATACCGTACAGGAGTAAAAGCCAAGCTGGCGGTAAAAGCGTTCCAATAAATGGTGTGGAAGCACCATATAGCTGATACGAATAGTAGAAGCAAGGCTTTTGGAAAAGGTGTTAATATAGATAACTTTTTCCATTACATCAATACTTTGTAGGGAAGGAATGGGTTTTCCCTGTAAACGAAATTCACAGTCATAATCGTCCTCGATAATATAGCGAGAAGATGATCTGGAAGCCCACCCCAGTAGTTCATAACGTCTGCTGATTGGAGTGACGATTCCGGTAGGGTAGTGATGAGAAGGCGAAATATGGATAATATCAGCTCCACTTTCTTCTAATGCTCCCAGTTCTACACCGTAGTTATCCAAAGGGATGTGTTTACAATTTGCCCGGTGACTGTTATAAATCTGTGCAATTTTTCGATAACCCGGGTCTTCTACGCCGAAAGTGTTGTTATTTCCTAACAGCTGTATAAGCAGTCCGTAGAGATATTCTGTACCTGCTCCAATAATAATCTGGGCAGGGTCTACTTTCATTCCCCGAAATTGAAATAAATATTGTGCAATGGCATTGCGAAGTTCCGGGATTCCACCGGCGGGAGGATTGGTCATAAGCGCATCACATTCCTCAGAAATAACTTCACGGATAATTTTTGCCCAAATGGAAAAAGGAAAATTATCGGCAGTAATACTATTGGAAACAAAGTCGGCAAAATAAGGTTTTTGCGTTACCGGAACTTCCGTTACCGGAGCATCTGTTACAGGAAAAAATGTGTTTGCGGTATTTTCCAAAACAGAAGTAGAGATATCCGCCACAAAATATCCTTTTTTAGGAAGGGAATAAATATAACCTTCTGCCATTAACTGGGCATAAGCATTTTCCACGGTAATGGTACTTATGTTCAGATTCTTCGCAAAATTTCGTTTGGAGGGCAGTTTTTCTCCAATGGTTAAAACCCCGTTTAATATGTCGTTTTTAATGCATTTATATAAATGTTCGTAAAGACTGTCTGAACCTAAATCGGCAAATGAATAGGTAAGCAATGGAAACTCCTTTCACAATCTGACCATTCTGAATATATTCAAAATGGATATTTTAATAAGGTCACTTTTGATTATAATAGGGAACATGTGAATTGTAAAGAAAATTGTAGGAAAAAGGAGAAACAAGATGGAACAGAAAAGATATGAATTAAATAAAGAATTAGCACAGATGTTAAAGGGTGGCGTTATCATGGACGTTACCACACCGGAACAGGCAAAGATTGCAGAAGAAGCAGGTGCGTGTGCAGTTATGGCATTGGAGAGAATCCCGGCAGATATTCGTGCAGCAGGTGGTGTGGCAAGAATGAGTGACCCCGCCATGATAAAGGGGATTCAGGAAGCGGTATCTATTCCGGTTATGGCAAAATGTAGAATCGGACATTTTGCAGAAGCACAGATTTTAGAGGCAATCGAAATTGATTACATTGATGAAAGTGAAGTACTTTCTCCGGCAGATGATGTTTATCATATTGACAAGACAAAGTTCAAAGTACCATTTGTATGTGGTGCAAAAGACCTTGGCGAAGCACTTCGTAGAATCAATGAAGGAGCATCTATGATTCGTACCAAGGGAGAGCCGGGAACCGGTGATGTAGTACAGGCAGTACGTCATATGAGAATGATGAACCAGGAAATTGCAAGAATCGGTTCTATGCGTGAAGATGAATTATTTGAAGCAGCAAAAGAGCTTCGTGTTCCGTTTGCATTAGTACAGTATGTACACGATAACAAACGTCTTCCGGTAGTAAACTTTGCAGCAGGTGGTGTGGCAACTCCGGCAGATGCAGCCCTGATGATGCAGTTAGGTGCAGAAGGTGTATTTGTAGGTTCCGGTATCTTTAAGTCCGGAAATCCACAGAAACGTGCGCAGGCAATCGTAAAGGCAGTTACCAATTATAACGATTATAAAATGCTTGCAGAACTTTCCGAAGACTTGGGAGAAGCAATGGTGGGAATCAACGAGCAGGAGATAGAGCTGTTAATGGCAAAACGAGGTGAGTAAAATGAAAATAGCAGTATTGGCAGTACAAGGAGCCTTTATTGAACATGAAAAGGTACTGGAAAGTCTGGGAGCAGAATGCATCGAATTGCGAAAAAAAGAGGATTTAGAACAGGACTTTGATGGTCTGGTGCTTCCGGGGGGAGAAAGTACCGTACAGGGAAAATTGATAAAAGAACTGGGTATGGAAGAGGAATTAAAAAAGCGGATACAAAGTGGAATTCCGGTACTTGCAACTTGCGCAGGAATGATTCTTTTAGCAGATGAAATTGAAGGGGGAGAATCTGCACACTTGGGATTACTTCCGGCTGTAGTAAAACGAAATGCCTATGGTAGACAACTGGGTAGCTTCTATACAGAAGCAGAAGTAGAAGGAATCGGAACGGTGCCTATGACTTTTATCCGTGCTCCTTATATTGAAAAGGTAAAGGGAGACACAGAAGTATTGGCGCAGGTAGACGGAAATATTGTAGCGGTAAAAAATAAAAATATGTTGGCATTGTCCTTTCATCCGGAACTGGATGAGGACAAGAGTATACATGAATATTTTTTGAAAGAGCTTTGCTAGAAGATAAGAAAATTATAAAAAATGCAAGCCAGAATGCTTTGAAAATGGAGTATTCTGGCTTGCGTTATGTTTATTTGTTGTAATTTAATTAATAGCGTGGATATTGTCTTTTTCTTGTCAATACGATTGTGCTACCACTTATGATAAGAAGAACTATCCAGAAAATAGCATAGCTGTTATCGCCGGTTTTGGGAGAATTGGAACTTTCCGGTTCTCCTATAATATGAAAACTTGTATTTGCTTTCATTTCTGCGCCATTTATATTTGATACAATTGACAAGGTATGTTCTCCTGTTTTTAATGTTTCCAGATATTCAGGTGTTAGTGTAACGATGGTAGAACCTTTTGATACCGTATAGTTTTTAGAATCAACAATCTTACCATCTATTTCTACACGAAGAAAATCTTCAAATTCTGCATTGCTGCGGAAGGTCAGGGAAGTATTACTGTTTTTTGTCCATCCGCCATTACTACCTTGGATAATAACCGGAGTTTCGACCTGTGGAGTTGTAGTTGGCGGAGTTTCGGTTCGTGGAGTTTCAGTCTGTGGAGCTTTATAGTCCGGATTTATTTCAGAGCATCCGTTCCTTCTGCATTTTTCAGCATTATTGCTGAAATCATGACCTAATGGTGCTCCGGAGGTGAATGTTTCTGTTCCTGCTGCTCCACATATTTCGCAGGATTTATAATATTTTGCTGCCGTGGTACAGGTTGCTGCACTTGCAAGGTATTTATCATTTGTAACATCAATCATTTTGTCATGAGTACATATGATTTCAAAATCTACACTTGCAGTCTTATCTGTATCAACGGTAATTTTTGCAGTATATGCACCTGGCTTTTTCGGTGCGCTACCCTGTGAAAGGGCACCACTGTTATCGGGGTCTGTTTTTAATTGTGTTCCCTTTAAATAATAACTGATGGTTGGAACTTGTAATCCGGCTGCGACCCAGTTTGTAGTATCCATGGTAGCTTCTTTTACAGTACCATCATATTTTGAATTATCTGCAAGAAGAGTTAGAGTAACAGGTGCGTCCTTGTAATTACAGGAACCCATAGCAACACAAGAGGCTTTTAATTGATTGGCATTTGCACCTGTTCCCACAGAATAATCCCAACTGTGTGTATGTTGCCACATGCCGATTAAAATCGTAAGTGCATAGTCGGAGTCGCATTTGATGTAGTCCCGATAAATGGTTGCATCCTGATGAAGAGAGGATATGTCTGCATATAAGTTTTCCGAGCATTTCATTGACATTCCGGGGTCAATTGTAATAGAGGAGTCATCTTTGCCATAGCCTCCGGATGATACTTTTATAGCTCCCCAGCCAAGTCCATGACCGGTTGCATAAAGAGAACCAGAAGGACTATTATTAATATGTATACTTCCATATCCCCAAAATGCGAAACTTCCATAAGTATCTTCAACACGTTTTTCACAGATTAATTCATTACTTCCGATTAAAGTGACATTAATTGTATCTACACAGCTCATAATCAAATCTCGGTAGCCTTTTAGTTTTAAATTACTAAAAGTCACATTGCGAAAGGTATCTGCGGGTGGCTCACTAAAATTTCCTAATTTTATGGTGTCTGATGTTGGAGCTGCCGTTGGATTCATGGCAATTGTAATATTATCGGTTAATATGGTAAGTTCTCCATTTTCATAAGTGTAGTCAGTTCCTTCAATAATTTCGGATGACTCTCTTGATAAAGTAAACGGTCCTGCAATGACAGAAGTGTTAGCTGCATTTACCCTTGGTGATATACTTAATATCATGCTACCTATGAGCGCAAGTGTAAGTATCTGGGTAACGATGCTTTTTCTCATTTGTTTCATAATTCATCCATCCCTTCTCGCTATATTTTGTTTTCAGGATATCTCTTTTTACTGGGAAATATCTATGTTATAATTATACTATTATGATACACCGTACATCGATGTACGATGCAATTGATTTGCAAAATATGTGGAAGGGGAAAGAGATATGAAAAAATTATTTTCAATTGGAGAAGCTGCACAGTTTGCAAAAATCACCAGAAGGATTATTTTAAATTATGAAACGCATGAGCTCATTACTCCTGATGTGAAAGACGGTCCATCGGGAAATCGTTATTACACAATAGATACTTTGACCAAAATCCGAACCATTCGGTCTCTTCAAAATTTGGGACTTTCTTTGGATGAAATTCGTGATTATTTTAACAATTCCAGTGACTTGTTACCGATAGTAAGACGTTTGGAAGCCCTGCGTGATGAGTTAAATTTGAATATTAAAATGTTATATGAACGTATTGACCGGGGATTCAATCAAGTTGAGGAAGTTACAATGCCGGAGCAAACGATTTATTGTCGTACAGAATATGCAGAAACCGTAGTAGAGAAAACAAACTTATTGCGTGACACTGCATTAGAAGCTATGCATGCATACGATACAAGTAGCGCAAAGTGTATTTATTTTACGGAGTGTCCCATAGATAATCCTAAAAAAGTAACATTTTGTGTTGTTATGCCGGCAGAAAGCGAAGGCAACAATATTGTTACGCTTCCTGCCACAAGGGCAATTTGTCTCTATTATCATGGTGCTTATGAGGGAATTCCTGCGTCACACCACATACTGATTGCCTATGCACAACAAAAGAGTCTTGAGCCAACAGGAGTGTTTCGTCACAATTTTTTAGAAGGTCCCCCTCAGCACAAAGATAAAAGTAAATACATTACTCAGATTATATTGCCCATAAAATGATATGGGAAAAGTATTAAAATAACTATTTTTCAGACGCTAACCCACTGTGGTAAGAATTGCATCCTAAGCGTTTTTTCAGAGAAGCAGTATAGCTTTGTTCTTCTTTGGAATGAGGAAAACAGGAAAAAACATGGAAGAGTTGTTTTAATATAGAAAGATATTCCTGTCGGGTATCATCCATTAAATCAAAAAAGGATGCTGTGGAAGTGAAGGACTTGTCCCATGGATTATGCCACTCTTTGTGAAGAATGTTTAACGGATCCAGATAAAAAGTCAGGCTGTCACTTGGTATCATAGAAGATAGCAGAGGATAGCCTAATGTCATGCCTTCCAGTTTGCGTAGTAGTACTTTTTTCTGACCGGAAGAATCTCTTAAAAGGCGAGTACCAAGCTGCATAGAGCAAATGGAAATATTCATGGTGCTGCGCCAAATGCCAAGTTCCGGATAGGTTTTGGCATAGACATAGTGTAGAATCGAAGCAATCGTGTGTCGTTGCAAAGGACTCAGCATAATGGTGGATTCCTGGCGAAAACGAGAAGGAGCCTTATGTTTATACAGTTGCAAAAGTTCTGCATCAATGTCCACTTCCAAGCGCATATGTGCACCATGGTAACGGGAGTTTTTTTCCTCAAAACGACTTTTCCAGTAAATATAAGGGTGACAATGGGTATCCAGTAGATAGTGTCCTAAAAATCCTGCAATGTAAGCCTCTGCAATTTTGTGTTCTTCGGAATCCGGAAATAGTTTTCTACTTTCAATCAGATAGTGCAAAAAAGTTCCGGTGCGTTTTTCATGGGCAATCGCACCAATATTATCGGCATGTACCAGATAAGACGGAAGAAAATAAAAGAAAACATCAGGTCCCTGAAGTCCGAGACTGTATGAAGCATGATTTTCGTGAATATGTTTTTTTATTTCAATGTCATCTAAATGCTTATAAGTGTTTAAACCAAATAAATAATGTGTTGTAAAACCGGGCATATCATTCATCTCTCTTAATCTTATTAATCTAAAGTATTCCTAGACTAACTATAGTATATACAACAAGTATAAAAAAGAATAGAAGAAAATGTAAAATGAGTAAGTTGTCAAGTGGACGTTTTACAATGAAGTTTGCTATAGAACATATTGATGAAGCAGAGTATGCAAACTAAAGTAAAAAAGATAATTATAACAGTCATTGTAATATGCGCAATCGGAATTCCATTAAGGAATGCGTATATATAATAAAAGTGCAGTAGAATTTAAAGATGAGAATATGAAAAGGGTTATGGCCAGTAAATTTATGTTTACTGGCTATTTTTCAATATTGCAGGAATGAAAAAAAATATTTATAATGATACTATATACAAAGGAGAATTATAAAAAACATGATAAGAGAACATATGATATTTACCGGAAGAGTGCAGGGCGTAGGCTTTCGCTATAAGGTATGTTATATAGCGAGGCATCATGGAATGACTGGATTTGCCCGAAACGAGTATGACGGTTCCGTTACGGTGGAAGTACAGGGAACCAAAGAGCAGATTGACGAATTAATTGAAATCCTGCAACATGACAGCTACATACGGATTGAGCAGATTCTAAGAGAAGAGATAGAACTGCAAGAGGAAAACGGATTTCAGATACAAGGCTGATGCCGAAGGAGGAGAAGGTATGCTAGAGAATTGGAACAAACCACAGAAACCGGAAGATGCAGAGTTAGAAGAAAGATTGAAGGCAGCCAGAGAAAAGTTGTCTGTACAGCAAATGTTAATAAAGGAGCATAATTTACCGGTATTGGTACTGTTTGAAGGCTGGGGAACGGCTGGAAAAGGAAGCGTATTGGGGAAAGTAATTCGTAATATTGATCCTCGTTTTTTCAAGGTGGCAACCATGGATATGCCAACAGAAGAAGAAAAGAGAAAACCATTTTTGTATCGTTATTTTGTAAAGATTCCAGAAGCAGGAAAATTTATGTTTCTAGATTCCGGTTGGATGGATGAAGTAACGGGAGATTGTCTTCAGGGAAAGTTAAAGGAAAAAAATTATAAGAAAAGAATAGAAAGCATCAAGCGTTTTGAACGTCAACTTACCGATAATGGGTATTTGGTAATGAAATTTTTTTTCCAGATAAGTCAAAAAGAGCAGAAAAAGAGAATCGAAGGGTTAGAGGCAGACAAAAATACCAGTTGGCGGGTGAGTGAAAAAGACAGTTGGCAAAACAAACATTATGAAAAGTGTCTGGCGGTATTTGACCGATACTTAAACGACACGAATGCATCGGCAGACCCATGGTATCTGATAGATGCAAAAAATAAAAAGTGGGCAGAATTGCAAGTGTTGGAAACACTGGTTAGTGGTATTGATACTGCATTGAAGAACAGTGCGATGGCAGTACCGTTGTTACAGAATGTATTTCCGTTGGAAAAAATACCTAAGTTACAGGAAGTGTCCTTGGATAAGGCACTTACAGATGAAGAATATCGGAAAAAGTTGCATGAATTGCAAAAGCAGTTAGGAGAGCTTCATAATAAATTATATCGCAAGAAAGTGCCTGTAATTATTGCCTATGAGGGCTGGGATGCAGCAGGGAAAGGTGGAAATATAAAAAGAATCACGGGAGCATTAGACCCAAGAGGATTTGAAGTGCACCCGATTGCCAGTCCGGAACCGCATGAAAAGGCAAGACATTATTTATGGAGATTTTGGAATCGACTACCAAAGACAGGACATATTGCTGTTTTTGACCGTACTTGGTACGGCAGGGTGATGGTAGAACGTCTGGAGGGATTTTGTAGCGAAAATGACTGGCAACGAGCTTATAATGAAATCAATGAATTTGAAAAAGAGCTGGCAGACTGGGGAGCTGTAATTATCAAATTCTGGGTTCAGATTGATAAAGATACTCAGTTAGAGCGATTTAATGAACGTCAGAATACACCGGAAAAACAGTGGAAAATTACAAAAGAGGATTGGCGTAATCGAGAAAAGTGGGATTTGTATGAGGGAGCAGTGAACGAAATGCTGCAAAAGACCAATACCGCATATGCGCCATGGCATATTTTAGAATCCAATGATAAAAAATACGCCAGAATAAAAGCGTTAGAATTTGTAATAGATGCCATTCAAAAGGCATTGAAGTAAGGAAGGAGCAGCAAAGTGTTACTAGAAGAGTGTCAGGAACTTTTAAAGCAGAATCCATTTGCAAATCTATTAGACATGGAATTGCTTGAAGTTTCAGAAGGATTTGTAAAGGCAAAGATTCCGTTTCAGGATAAGATACAAAACATATACGGAGATTTTCATGGAGGAGCGTTGTATTCCGCAGCAGATACTTTGTGCGGAATAGCAGCCTCTTCTTATGGGTATTATGTGACAACCATAAATGGAAGCATTCAGTATTTAAAAGCAGGAAGAAATACAGAATATGTTATTTGTGAGGCAAAAGTCATTAAGCCGGGAAGAAATATTTCGGTAGTAGAATTTCAGATTATGGATGAACGGGATATGTTGTTGAATACAGGAACCTTTCATTTTTACAATTTGAAAAAGAAGTAAAGAAAACTTTACTTGACCTGAAAGGGCAGGAAATATATAATAGTGTTGAAATTTTCAAGGAGGTGGAATTCATGGACAGTTGTGATAGTACGGGACGAAGTACATATATCGGTGGCATTTTGAATGTTTTCGGAATACAGGTGTCTATGAAAATCTGACATCTCATATATGAAATATGCTTTCTGATACCATCGATTTATATTCCGATACTATAAGCTGAAACTTGTAGGTCTGCTTTAGGATATAAAGCGGTGGATTTTTTATGCCCTTTTTGAGGCAAATAGGAGGCAGAAAAATGATGAGAAAAGAAGTATTAAAAGAACCAACTTATGTAGAAGAATTATTAGAAATATTTAGAAGTGGTTTAGGAAAAGAGGAACTTTTGAACAAGCTCTCAGATTACCATGAGAGTGATATTGCAGATGCGCTTGAAGAAATGAGCGTAGAGGAAAGAAAAAAGATTTATCCGGTTCTTGGTGCAGAGTATGTGGCAGAAATATTTTCTTATATTGAGGATGCTACACAATATTTGCAGGAAATCCATATTGAAAAGGCTGCAAAAGTAATTTCTGAGATGGATGCAGATGATGCGGTAGATATTTTGGAAAATATGGATGAAGATATTCGAAGGAAAATCGTAGAACTTTTGGATGAAGATGCCAGTGAAGATGTAAAGCTGATTTTATCTTATGAAGAGGATGAAATCGGTAGTGAAATGACCACGAATTTTATTGCAATAAATAAGGGTCTTAATATCAGACAGGCAACTCATGAACTGATTAAACAAGCAGGAGATAATGACAATATTACGACTATTTATGTAGTTGATGAAAAAAATCATTACTATGGTGCAATCGATTTAAAGGACTTAATTATAGCCAGAGAATATCAGGATTTGAATGATTTGATTTCTACATCTTATCCATATGTAAATGCTCACGAGAAAATCAGTGAGTGTATCGAAAGACTGAAAGATTATGCAGAGGATTCCATTCCGGTGTTATCTGATTCCGGAGAAATTCTCGGAGTTATTACTGCATATGACGTTGTTGAAGCAGTGGATGAAGAAATGGGTGATGATTATGCAAAGCTGGCTGGTCTTACTGCCGAAGAAGATTTAAAGGAAACTACTTTGCAGAGTATGAAAAAAAGACTTCCATGGCTTATTATTCTGTTGTTTCTGGGAATGGGCGTATCTTCTGTAGTTGGCATTTTTGAAACTGTTGTAGCAGTGATTCCTCTTGTGATGTGTTTTCAATCGTTAATTCTTGATATGGCAGGAAATGTGGGAACACAGTCACTGGCTGTAACCATAAGAGTTCTTGTGGATGAAAATCTTGAAAGTAAAGATAAAATAAAACTCATTTTAAAAGAAATGAGAGTAGGCTTAGCAAACGGTCTGTTCTTAGGTATTATGGCATTTTTATTTATAGGATTATATGTTTGCTTACTCAAGGGAAACGGAATTGGTTATTCCTTTTTGGTATCCGGATGTGTGGGAGTGGCACTCATGCTATCCATGGTAATTTCAAGTCTGGTTGGAACATTAATACCTATATTTTTCAATAAAATTAAAATCGATCCGGCGGTTGCATCAGGTCCGTTGATTACAACGGTAAATGATTTAGTTGCAGTAATTACCTATTATGGATTGGTTTGGATATTACTTATTGACATATTAAAGATTGGATAGGAGAAAATAAAAAGGAAAGGTTGGCACATATCATGGGATGTGTGCCGACCTTTCTTTGAAGTATTGACATTGTTGCACACATGTGTCATGCTTTATTAGAGAGTTAGACAAAACGAACCCGGGCGGTGTAAATTATATGAAAGAGTCGTTATCTACAAAAGAAATTATCAAAGATACATTGCTAAATTTGCTGAGGGAACAAAATTATTCTCAAATTCAAATGAAGAAAATTGCAGAAAAAGCCAATGTAGGAAGAAGAACATTATATCGGTATTTTCAAACCAAAGACGATATTGTCAAGTATATTTCCGATTCTCTAATGGATGAGTTTGCGGATGCATTGTTAGAAAATGATGCCATAAGATTAGAAGAGACTACGAAGACCTATTTTTCCTTCTGGGAAAAAAATATAGAGATTTTTCATTGCTTGGATAATAGTCATCTTTTACACCATATCGAAGACCATCTTGCAGAGTATATCATGCAGGTGGCACTTAAAACTAAAATGAAAGATATAGATATGAATTTACAACAAATTCTTTTGAAGATGTCTAAACAAGAACTATATGGTTTCTATTTTACGATAGCGGGGTATTGGGAACTGACAAAACGTTGGATGAGAGAGGAGAATAGAGATACACCGGAAGAAATAAGCCGGATTGTGTTAGAGATATTAGCGGAGAAATAGGCAAAAGAAATTTGGCAGATTTAGAAAGGAATGGAGAAAAATGGATTTTTTAACAATTTTAATTGAAACAGTTGTATTAACAATTTTATTTACCATAGCAGTAATAGCAGGGAGTCAGAATCCTGTAGATACAGTTTATGATATGCCGGAACCTATTATAAACAGATGTTTGCAACTGGGCTTAATCGATGAGAGTAAGAAGGCAGACAGTTTTCAAACCAGAATGCGAAGATTAAGTGCAGCATTTGTAGTTACAGTGGTAATGGCGTTATTTCTGTATTTTATAAATCATGCAGAGAGCTTTATACAGGGATTTATGATTTCTTATATTATATGGCTGGTAATTGACTGGTATGATTGCTTTGTCATTGATTGGGGATGGGTATGCCATAGTAAAAAGCTGATTATTCCGGGAACAGAGGATTTAGTTGATTCTTACAAGGATTACAAATTTCATTTTATAGGGAGCCTAAAAGGAATGGTATTAGGACTTCCTGTGTGTCTGATGGTAGGAGTTATCGTACAGATTGTTAATTGGATTATAAAATAGTGAAAAGAGGGGAATGGTATATCATTGTTACTTATAAGTGTTTATGATAAAATAAAAGACAAATGATGAAACAAAATATAACAGAAACGATTGTAATCAACATAGAAGACAAAGTTGATCCGTATTATTTTACCGTTTTAAAAGATAGATACGAGAAGGTACCAACAGAATATCAAGATGCCAAGACATTATTTGAAATGTATGCAGAAAAAATGGTCATGGTTCCACTCTGTAAGGAGGAGAGTGAGCAAGGAGGTATCTCTCGATATGAACCAGCCAATAAAAAGATTTGGATTGATGTGCAGAAGGATATATATGCCATAGAATCAGGTGGAATTTTTTTTCATGAGTTTGCCCATATGGTTGTGGATTTAAATCATATGTATGAAAAGGATGTTCCTATAGGAAAGTTTAAAGAATTTTCAGAAGCACTAATTGCCGAGGCTTCAGATTATATCGGTAAATGGGAAAAGCAAGCATCAGAACTGGCTGAAAAATATAGGGTTGCACCGGAAAGACGGGAAAAATTCATTTACAATAAGACCATGGAATTAATGAAAAAAGATATCTTGGAAAGTAATAGTTGCTTTTTTCCGTATGGGAGTCTGTCCGACATTTTAGACGGAGGTAGTCATGATAAATATCAGATTTCCCAAGGTCATTGTCCGGAAGATGGACATGCGTATTGGGAATTACCTTATCACCTTCCGGATGAGGCATTTGCGGATATTTTTAGATGCCAGATACTTGGATTGAAAGAGGAGATTACTAAAATTAAAAAGATTTTTTCAAAATCATATGAGATGTACAATACAATACTCAAAAGTATCATAAATAAATGAAGATGTTATGAAATATTGTAAAGTAAAAGTGGTTTATTAATTTAGCACCCCAAGTATAATCCGGAGAAATTTCCACATAATAACTCCAAAGCTCAAATTTAGCATTGGAGGAAAACATTATGAAAGCTACAGGAATTGTTAGAAGAATAGATGATCTTGGAAGAGTGGTGGTGCCCAAAGAGATTCGGCGTACATTGCGAATACGAGAAGGCGATCCATTAGAAATATTTACCGGACGAGAAGGAGAGATTATATTAAAAAAATATTCGCCGATTGGAGAGTTAAGCCAGTTCGCCGGACTATATGCAGATAGTCTTGCACAGAATACAGGATGCCTTATTTGCATAACCGATAAGGATCATGTAGTAGCGGCAGCAGGAAGTGGAAAGAAAGATTACGATGGAAAACCTATCAGTAGGCAACTGGAAGAGGTCATTAATGAGCGGGAAAATTTTCTGGCAAGAACGGGAGAAGAGGAATATATAAAAATAACCTTAGATGATGCAGCACAACATTCGGCGCAGGTAGTTACAACAATTATCTGTGAAGGAGATGCAATCGGTGCAGTTATTCTATATAGTAAGGAAGAAAAGTCGGAAGTAGGAGAAACAGAAATAAAGCTTGCAAAAGTTGCGGCTACTTTTTTAGGAAGACAAATGGAACAATAGAGAAAGAAAAGAAAACAGTTTATAAAAAGTATATCTGTTTTCTTTTTTTTATGGTAAAATAAAAGCAAAATAAAGATTCATACAGGGAGGTAGTATTATGTATCGTTTTACAGAAGATTGCCTGATTGGAATTGATCAGATTGATGAAGAACACCGTCATTTATTCGAGCTTATTAATGCAGTTATGGATTTGCTTCATAATGATGCAATTGCAGATAAGTATCACCAGCTCAATGCCTTGCTGGATGATTTAAAAGAATATGCAGATACACACTTTGAGCATGAAGAAGCATATATGGAGAGTATACAAGATCCGGAGCTGGCTGTACAAAAACAGCAGCATCAGGAGTTTCGAGAGAAAATAGACAGTCTTGATATACAGAGTAAGGATAGCGAAGAAGAACAAAAAGAAATGTTGGAAGAAATGATGATGTATCTTACAAAGTGGCTTTATCATCATATTTTAGGCAGTGACATTATGATAGGAAAACTGCATTCCATACAAGAAAATCCAAGTGTTTTCGATGAAAAATATTATACCGGTATTGAATTTATTGATGAAGAGCACCGCAGATTGTTCGAGATTATAGAAGAAGCCAATCAATTGATAAAAGCGGAGCTTTTGCATGATAAATACGATGAAATTGTAAGAATCTTAGGCGAACTGAAAGAATATACCCAGGAACATTTCAAAGACGAAGAAGAATACATGGAACGAATTGGATATTCAGGATTAGAAGCGCAAAAACGCGCACATGAAGCCTTTGTGGAAAAATTAACAGAGATTAATTTAGAAGAGGTGGATGAACGCCAACAGGAATATTTAGAAGAGCTTATGGAATTTTTACTTGGTTGGTTAATCAATCATATTCTAAAAGCAGATAAAAAAATTGGAGAAGAAAGTAAGAAAGAATGTTAAATCAATTTTCAAGAACAGAATTATTAATAGGGAAAGACGGAATGGAAAAACTGGCAAATGCCAGAGTAGCAGTGTTTGGAATCGGAGGTGTCGGCGGATATGTAGTAGAAGCCTTAGCCCGTAGCGGAGTAGGAACACTGGACTTGATAGATGATGACAAGGTATGTTTAACCAATATTAATCGTCAGATATTTGCTACCAGAAAAACCGTAGGAAAATATAAAATAGAGGTTGCAAAGGAACGAATTTTAGAAATCAATCCGGATGCAAAAGTAAATCTGCATCAGACATTTTATTTGGCAGATACCGCAGACCAGTTTGATTTTTCACAGTATGATTATGTGGTAGATGCCATAGATACCGTAAGCGGTAAACTTCAACTGGTAGAACAGGCCAATAAGGCAGGAGTTCCCATTATGAGCTCTATGGGAGCAGGAAACAAAATGGACCCAACAGCGTTTGAAGTAACAGATATTTATAAGACCTCTGTGTGTCCATTGGCAAAAGTTATGCGCCGGGAGTTAAAAAAGCGTGGAATTAAAAAATTAAAAGTTGTGTATTCCAAAGAAAAACCATTGGTACCCATTGATGATATGGCAATCAGTTGTAAGGCAAACTGCATCTGTCCGCCGGGAACAGTAAGAAAATGCACACAACGCCGACAAGTGCCTGGTAGCAATGCTTTTGTACCATCGGTAGCAGGGTTAATTATTGCAGGAGAAGTAGTAAAGGATTTAATCGGATATGGGAAATAGCACTTGTATTTGATAAACTACGAGTATAAAATAAAATCAATAGTGAAAACGAATATGCAGGAGGAATTCAAATGGAAAAAATATCATTTGGAAGAACAAAAAAGGGTGAAGAAGCAACATTATATGTATTGGAAAATAAAAATCATACTACGGTAAAAGTAACCGATTACGGAGCAGCTTTGGTAGCATTTGTATTTACAGATAAAAATGGAAAAAGGCGAGATGTAGTATTAGGTTATGATGATGTAACAGGTTATGAAGAACATGGCAGTTATTTTGGAGCAACCGTAGGAAGAAACGGAAACCGTATTGCCAACAGTCAAATGGTGATTAACGGAAAAGTTTGGAAGATAGAGGCAAATGAGAAGGGGAATAACCTTCACAGCGGAAAGAACGGATTTAACAGCCGTATGTGGAAGGTTGCAAAGTCTTCGGATACCAGCATTACATTTTCTCATTACAGTCCACAAGAGGAACAAGGCTTTCCGGGAAATATGGATGTAGAAGTAACTTATACCATTACGGAAAACGATACTTTAGAGATTTCTTATCAGGCAAAGGCAGATGCAGATACGGTTATGAACTTTACCAACCATACTTATTTTAATTTAGGTGGACAGGATAGTGGAGTAATTACAGGACAAAAATTGCAGATTTTGGCAGATGCTTTTACACCGGTAAAAGATTCTACCTGTATTCCAACGGGAGAAATCGTACCGGTAGAAGGAACTCCAATGGATTTTAGAACGATGAAGCCAATCGGACAGGATATTGATGCAGATTTTGAACAGTTAAAGTTTACAGGCGGATATGACCATAACTATGTTTTGAGTGATAAAACAGGCGAGATGCGAGTTATGGCAAATGCATACTGTGAAGAGACAGGTATTGCCATGGAAGCATCTACCGATTGCTGTGGGGTACAGCTTTATGCAGGAAACTTTATCGGAGCACAGAAGGGTAAAAATGGAGTTACTTATGGTGACCGCAACGGTTTCTGTTTGGAATCCCAGTTCTATCCAAATGCAGTAAATCAGGAGAATTTCCCATCTCCGGTTGTAAAAGCAGGGGAATTATATACCTCAAAAACTACATATAGATTGTATTTAAAATAGGATAAAAACAATCCCATAAAAAAACAACACATATAAAAGAAAATTGATATGTACACCCTTTCATTGGCTCTTTATAATATAGGTAATAAGGACTAATGGGAGGGTTTTTTATGAAAAAATTAAAAAAGCTGGCTGCTGTGCTATTAGCAGTCTCAATGCTGTGCCAGATAATTGGGTGTTCAGGAAAAAATAGTACTGTCACATCTAAGACACAGACAAAGGATGCATCACAATCGCAGGAAATTACAGTAAATTTGCATTATTTGCGAAGTGATGACAAGTATGATGGATGGAATGTATGGTTTTGGACAGATGGTGATGGCAAATCCTATGAATTTGATGAAAGTAACAAAGATGATAATGGAGTAGTAACTACCATTTCATTAGCACCGGAAACCATGCAACTTGGGTTTATCATAAGATTAAATGAGTGGGAATCCAAAGATACGGACGGAGACCGTTTTGTGGATTTGGCAGAAGTGATTTCAGGAACAGTGGATGTTTATGTAACTTCAGGAGAAGAGGACTTTAAGGTAGTAAAAGGAGATGACGTACAAACTGGTATTAGTGTGTATGACGTTCAGGTAAAGGATGACTACCAAACAGTGGAATTTAAGGTTTCCAGTGAATTGAGCCAGAAAGACGTCAAAAAAATTAAAATTTTGGATGGAGATTTAAAAGAAATGGAAACAACAGAAATTTCAATGGACAAGAAAAAGGGTACTGCAAAAATCAAAGGTACATTTGAGAAAAAAGGTGATTACTATGTATCTTTAGAAGGTGGAAATCCTGTACAGGCAACTATGCCGGATATTTACTCTACGGAAGAGTTTGAGTCAGAATATGCTTATGATGGTGATGACTTAGGAGCAACCTGGACCAAAGATGCAACAACCTTTAAAGTATGGGCACCAACCGCAGATGCAGTATCTGTGAACCTCTATAAAGAAGGAGAAGCAGGAAAAGACGATAAAATCGAAACCGTAGAAATGAAAAAGGGTGATAAAGGCGTATGGAGCGTGGAAAAATCCGGAGATTTAAACGGCGTATATTACACCTATACGGTAAAAGTAGATGGTCAGGAAAACGAGGCATGTGACCCATATGCAAAAACAACAGGTGTAAATGGAAATCGTGCTATGGTAATAGATATGGAATCCACCAATCCGGAGGGATGGGATGCAGATGTACGTCCGAATACAGACCTTAACATTACAGATGCGTTTATTTATGAACTTCAGGTGCGTGACCTTTCTGCGGATGAAAGTTCAGGAATTACCAATGTAGGAAAATTCTTAGGGCTGACAGAAACAGGAACAACAACACCAAGTGGTATTTCTACCGGATTAGATCATATGAAAGAGTTGGGAATTACACATCTTCATTTGAATCCGGTATATGATTTTGCTACCGTGGATGAAACAAAATTAGACAGCAATCAGTATAATTGGGGATATGACCCAAAGAACTACAATGTACCGGAAGGTTCTTACTCAACAGACCCATATCATGGCGAAGTGCGTGTAGAAGAATTCAAGCAGATGGTAGAAACACTTCATCAAAACGGTATCAGCGTAGTTTTGGATGTGGTATATAATCATACATACAGTGGAGAAGATTATTGCTTCAACCAGATTGTACCTGGATATTTCCATAGAATTAACGAAAACGGAGTATGGTCCAATGGTTCCGGATGCGGAAATGATGTTGCATCAGAAAGAGCAATGGTATCAAAGTATATTGTAGACTCTGTAACTTACTGGGCAAAAGAGTATCATGTAGATGGTTTCCGATTTGATTTAGTAGGATTGACAGATGTAGATACAATCAATGCGATTCGAGCTTCTTTAGATGAAATTGATCCATCAATTATTATGTATGGAGAAGGTTGGAGCTTAGATACACAGACAACCAAAGAAGGTGTAAAACTGGCAACTCAGACCAATGCAGTTGATATGCCTGGAATGGCACTGTTTTCTGATAATATCAGAGATGCAGTAAAAGGAAGTGTATTTGAAGCATCTGAACCGGGATATGTAAATGGTGATGTAACCGGAACTTACAGTACAATTATGAAATCAGCTGAAGGAAAGCCGGGCTGGTCAGCGACAGCATCTCAGGTTATCAATTACGTTAGCTGCCACGACAATCTTACCTTATGGGATAAGTTAAATTCCACCAGTGCAGATGACACCTTGGAAGAAAGAATCAAGCAGAACTTATTGTCAGCCTCTATTGTTTATACTTCACAGGGAGTACCATTTATTTTGGCAGGAGAAGAAATGCTTCGTTCCAAGGTAAAGGATGACGGAACCTTTGATGAGAACAGTTATGCATCCCCAGACTCTGTGAATAGTATTAAATGGAGTAACTTAGATGATGAAAACACCAAGATGGTATATGAATTCTACAAGGGATTGATTGCATTCCGTAAGGCACATCCATCTCTTCGTATGGAAAGTACAACAACAGAGCAGATTGAATTTTACAATCAGGGAGAAAATAAAGGCGTTATTGCATACCAGATTGCACCGGAAGCAGATGGCGCATCAGGAAATGTATTTGTTATCTATAATCCATTAGAAAATGATGTTACCGTAACACTTCCGGAAGGAAAATGGGATGTTTATGTAAAAGGACAGACAGCGGGAAATGAAGTACTGGAAACCGTAAGTGGTGATGTCAGTGTAGAATCTGTTTCCTGTATGGTATTGGTAAAAGAATAATAGTAATATGTAGAGAGAAAGTAGAAAAGTAAAAAAGTGGTTGATATCTGTAAGTAACAGATACCAGCCACTTTTGAATGTAATAGGAAATTGTGTCAGAAACAATAAAAATTATTTGTTGCTTCTTCTCCAAATATGCATCTTTTCAGCTTCTTTGATTAACTCATCTCTGAAGTCAGGATGTGCAACAGAGATAATCTTTTCACATTTCTGCCAAGCAGATAATCCTTTTAAGTTAACCTTACCATATTCGGTTACCAAATAGTGAATGTTTGCACGAGTATCGGTAACAACAGAACCTGGATGAAGAGTAGGAAGAATTCTGGACTTCACTTCACCATCCTTTGTTGTGAAGGTAGAAGAACAGCAGATAAAGCTCTTACCACCATTAGAAAGGTATGCACCAAGTACAAAGTCTAACTGTCCGCCTGCACCACTGATATGTTTGATACCGGAAGTTTCAGAACTTACTTGACCAAATAAGTCAATATCTACAGCATTGTTAATGGACATGAAGTTATCTAAAGCAGCGATAGAACGGATGTCATTTGTATAACTTACAGGTGCACTACACAATTCAGGGTTTTCATCTAAGTAATCATACATCTTTTTGGTACCGGCACCAAAACCATAAGTCTGGCGATAACGGTCGATATTCTTCTTAGAACCGTTGATTTTTCCGGCTTTGGCGATGTCTACGAAAGCATCAACATACATTTCAGTATGTACACCTAAATCTTTTAAATCAGATTCGGCAATCATAGAACCAACAGCGTTTGGCATTCCACCAATTCCAAGTTGCAGACAGGCACCATTTGGAATCTCTTCTACGATTAATTTTGCAACAGCCTTGTCTACGTCAGTAGCTGCTCCACCACCGCCAAGTTCACCGATTGCAGGATTCTCGCCTTCTACAATAAAGTCTACTTTGGAAATATGGATACCGTTTTCAAAACCACCTAAACAACGAGGCATGTTTTCGTTTACTTCTACGATGATTTTCTGAGATGTTTCACATACTGCAGCAAGGTGAGAAGCATTTGGTCCAAAGTTAAAGTAACCATGCTTATCCATTGGTGCAACCTGGAACATTGCTACGTTGTTTTTAGTATCTGATTCACGGTAATAACGTGGTAATTCAGAGTAACGAATTGGTGCATAAAAAGCACAGCCGCGGTTGATTAATCTACGTTCAATACCGGACATATGCCAAGAGTTCCAAGTAAAGTGTTCGCCGGCATCTTCACGTTCAAATACTGCCAATGGTTTTAAAAGAATACCGCCACGAAGATTTACGTTCTTCAATTCGTCAGTACGTTTTGCCAGTGCTTTGTCTAAAGCGTCAGGTGTTCCGGTACACCATCCATAATCTACCCAGTCACCTGAATTGATGATTTTTACAGCTTCCTCAGCAGATACAAGTTTCTGCTGGTATTCCTGATTGAAATCCATGATATGACCTCCTTAGAAAATTAAGATTGTTAAATTTGTAACATACTTGTATATTAACACCTTTCGCCTTAAGGGTCAATAAGGGAGTGAGAGTAAAATACTTAAAATCTATGGAAAAATATAGCAAAACTCGGGGAAAATCATAAAAAAATATGGAAGAAAAAGGCGAAATATATTATAATAAGGAAGATAAAGGGAAAAAACCGTAAACAATTTTGGATGGTTGGCCTGTAAGGAGGAAAATATGGAAGAAAAGAGTAAATTTCGATTTAACAATGAAAGTGAAAGATATCATGTATTAAATCGACTTTTTGTACTAGCCACAGATGCACTAATGGTGATTTTCTTAATATTCTTGTGGTTAAAGTTTGCCATGAAGAGCATGTCGCTTTCGATAGCAATAGAAAATACAGTAGTTATTTTAGTTGCAACGCTTATCAATGCAATTATATTTTTTGGTAAGAAAGATCATAAACAATTAAAAACAATTATTTCAGTAGAAATAGGGGTGGAAGTATTTCTGTTAGGAGTACAGACAGATGCAGCATTTCTTGGTTTGGCATTGGTTTGTGCATTAGCAGTACAAATCCCATATTATGATAAAAAGAAGTATATGGTAACTGTTTTTATTTATGTGGGATTATATCTGATAATCGAGATACTTCAAAGTGTAACAGGAAGGGTGGTGCAGGATGTAGGAGCCGTTTGTTCTGTACTGATGATGTTAGGAGCTTTTTATGTGTTGATTCGTGAAGGAACGATTTCTAAAGCATTTAGTGCTCATGCGCTGGGAGCAGTGCATGAGCAAGGGAAAAAGCAGAAAGAAATGTTAGAAGATATTGTTTCTATTTCCCAAACAGTAAAAGAAGAATCTGATAAAAGTACGGATATGGTAAATAGCCTTGTAGAAACAACACAAACAGTTACCAGCAGTATGCAGGAGATTTCCTCTGCAACCAATTTAACTGCACAAAATATTGAAGAACAGAACAATATGACCCAGAGTATTCAAGAGGCAATTGATATGACAGGGGAAAGCTCCAAGAAGATGGTAAATATTGCCACAGAGTCCAATCAAAGCATTCAAGAAAATATGCAGGTAATGGAGAGCCTGAAAGAACAATCTGCACAGATTGCCAATACCAATAGTCAGGTAACGGAATCCATGGAGCGACTTCAGAATAAGACAAAAGAAGTGGAAAATATAGCAGGAATGATTCTGAATATTTCCAGTCAGACCAACTTATTAGCATTAAATGCATCCATTGAGAGTGCAAGAGCAGGAGAAGCGGGAAGAGGATTTGCAGTAGTAGCAGAGCAGATACGTCAATTAGCGGAACAGACCAGAAGTTCCACAGAAGAGATTACCAGAATTATTAATGAATTAAATGAAAATGCCAATGAAGTGGTTATTTCCGTAGAAAGTTCTGTAGGGGCGACTGAGAGTCAGAATGAAATGATTTTATCTGCAGTGGAGACATTTGAAAAATTAAATTCCAACATGGTAGCGTTAATCGGAAATATACAGGAAATGGATGAAAGAATTACTAATTTATCCGATTCCAACAATAAGATTGTGGAAAACATTTCGCAGCTTTCTGCAACCACAGAAGAAGTAACTGCAAGTGCAGAACAGGCAAGTAATATGAGTGTACAGAATCTGGAATTTGCCCAGCAGGCAAAGGACGCAATTGACCAAATTAAAAGCACAGCAGATAGTTTGGAACAATACATTTAAAAAATATAAAAAAAGGTATTGACAATTGTGTAAAAAACAGATAAAATAATACCGTTGCTGAAACGCAGCGGGCCCAGTTAGCTCAGTTGGTAGAGCAGAGGACTGAAAATCCTCGTGTCTCTGGTTCGATTCCGGAACTGGGCACTCCGCGGGTGTAGTTCAATGGTAGAACACCAGCCTTCCAAGCTGGATACGTGGGTTCGATTCCCATCACCCGCTTATAATATGAGATACATTGTATTTCGTATGTTATATATGCGATAGTGGCGTAGTTGGTAACGCGCGACCTTGCCAAGGTCGAGACCGCGGGTTCGAGCCCCGTCTATCGCTCTAATAGAACTTAGTAACCACTAAGTTCTATTTTTTTGTTTTGTAGCATTTCAATTTTTTTTGTAATATGTTAAAATAAAAATCAGAATAAAAGATACTTGAGAGAAAAGAATGAGAGAGTAATCGGGAGGAATTGCAATATGCGGTATATGCCCATATCTAGAATAGAAGAAGGGATGGCGCTTGGTCAGGATATATATGATGGAGAGGGAAGATTGATTCTTGGTAAGCATTTGATACTAAATGACGAATATATCCGTAATTTATCTAGTCTTGGATTTCCGGGAATTTATATTGATGATGAATTTTCGGAAGATTTAATTATTCCGCAGGTGATTCGGCCAGAGGTAAAGAGGGAAGCATTAAAGAAGGTACATGACTTATTTTTGGAAAATCCGACTTTACCAATGGAGCAGCAGAACTTGCAAAAAGTTGTCATGGACGTTATGGAAGACGTATTAAATAATGGCGATGTTATGTGTAATATGTTGGATGTCAAGACATATGATGATTATACCTATTTCCATTCTGTAAATGTAGCGGTATTGTCAGCAATGATTGGTGCCGCATGTAATATGAATCAGACGGAATTAAATATTCTTACCACGGCAGCAATGCTTCACGATGTAGGAAAACGTTTTTTGGAGAAAGATATTTTATGTGCGCAAAGAGAACTTACCGAAGAAGAACGAGAACAGATCAAACAGCATCCGAAGTTAGGATATGAGTTTTTAAAGGATAATTTTGAATTTTCCAGTCATGTTTATACAGCGGTATTACAACATCATGAGTGGTACAATGGTGGTGGTTATCCACAGCAAAAGTCAGGAACAGAGATTTCGATTTATGCGCGCATTATTAAGTTGGTGGATGTATATGATGCATTGACTTCTAAGGTACCATACCATGAAGCAGTATCGCCTTCCGAAGCGGTAGAATATATCATGGCGAATGCAGGAGCAGAATTTGACCCGGAATTGGTAAATATTTTTATGCGAAAGATTTCAGTATATCCGGTGGGGTGCGAGGTAGAACTTTCGGATGGAAGAACAGCAGTGGTTATGGAGAACTACCGAGACTTTATTTTAAGACCGAAAGTAAAAGTAATACCGGATGGAGAGATTATTGATTTGAAATCGGATGAAAAGGCAAGGTGCTTGACGATATTAGAACTTTTAATGTAGAATAGGGAACAAACGAGGGAATTTACAACAGGATGGTGAAAGTGTGGCAGCACAGATTAAGGAGACCATAGATATACTACTGGCAGAGAGCTTTAAGGAGTTAGCATGCCAGCAGCCTATTGAAAAAATTACAATCAAGGAAATTACAGACAAAGCAGGGGTTATCCGACCAACCTTTTATAACCATTTTCAAGATAAGTATGAATTATTAGAGTGGATTATTAAGAAACAGATATTAGAGCCAATTCGGCCATTGATACTTGCGGGGATGGTAGATGAAGGATTGGTATTGATGTTTACTACGATAGAAAAGGAGAAGGAATTCTATAGTAGAGCAGCACGATTAGAAGGACAGAATTCTTTCGAGGGTATCGTAAAGAGATGTATTTTACAGACGTTATCCGAGGCATTGCAGGCGGAGCACCCAAGACAACATTCTAAAAGGGGAAAATACCCATGGTTAAATGCCAAGAATGTGGCAGAGTTCTATGCCCAGTCTATGTGTTTTGTTGTAATTGACTGGATAAAGGGTGGAATGAGCATTACACCAAGAGAGATTACAGATGTCTATAATTACATCATGTCAACCCCGATGAATGAAGTATTGAAGGAATTGTAAGGTGTATGTGAAGAATATACACTTCGGTATATGTGTAAAGAGTAAAACGACAAATCTATAAAAATGTATAATTGAATTATACAGCCGGGAAAGATTGAATATGTATTTATTCAGTCTTTTTTTTTATACTTTACCATAGAAAAAAGAAAGAGAGTGTGAGCAAATGATTAAATTTGGAAAAAAAGTCGTTAAATTCAGAATACCAATTCTGATTATCAGTTTCTTGTTGCTGATACCGGCTACCTTTGGATATGTAAATACCAGAATTAATTATGATATTTTATCCTATCTGCCAAGCGACATTGAAACAATGAAAGGGCAGGATATTCTGCTGGATGAATTTGGAACAGGCGCATTTTCCCTATGTGTAGTACAAGGGATGGATGAAAAAGATGTAGTTTCGTTGGAAGAACAAATGCGAGAGGTAGAACATGTAAAGGATGTTCTTTGGTACGATTCTCTTGCAGATATTTCTATTCCAATGGATATTTTACCGGATGAAGTAAAAGATGCATTTAATAATGAAGAGAAAAACAGTACTTTAATGATTGTTACTTTTGACACATCCATGTCAGCAGATGAGACATTAGATGCAATTCAGGAGATAAGAGGTCTTACAAAGAATCAGTGCTTCTTAAGTGGTATGTCAGCTACCGTAACCGATATCAAGAAGATTTGTAACAGTGAGGCTGTTATGTATGTAGTAATTGCGGCTGGCTTATCTGCAATCGTATTAGCATTGACTATGGATTCTTTCCTGGTTCCGGTATTCTTCTTATTAAGTATCGGAATGGCAATCCTATATAATTTAGGAACAAACTTTGTGAGCGGAGAAATTTCCTTTATTACACAGGCGTTGGCAGCGGTATTGCAGTTGGCGGTAACCATGGATTACTCCATTTTCCTGTGGCATAGTTATCAGGAGAATCAGGAACGATTCCCGGGAGATAAAAATCGTGCTATGGCGCATGCGATTTCTAATACCATTACTTCAGTAGTGGGAAGTTCTATAACAACTGTTGCTGGTTTCGTGGCAATGTGCTTTATGACATTTACTCTTGGTATGGACCTTGGTATTGTTATGGCAAAAGGTGTAGTAATCGGTGTAATCGGATGTGTAACGATTTTACCAGCTATGATCCTTGTATTTGACAAGGCAATTGAAAAAACAAAGCATAGAGCAATCATTCCGGATTTAGGAAAAATCGGAAATTTCGTAACAAAGAAATATGTAATATTTATTGTTCTGTTTTTAGTAATATTAGGACCTGCATTATATGGATATACACACAACGAAGTATATTATGACTTAGCAGGAACTTTGCCGGATGACTTGGAAAGTGTACAGGCAAACAACAAACTGGAAGAAGAATTTGATATGGGCGCAACCGACATTATTCTTGCAGATAGCAATCTGTCCGCAAAAGACGCATCTGCAATGATTGATGAAATCAAGAATCTTGATGGTGTAGCCTTGGTATTAGGAAAAGATGCTTTGATTGGACCGGCAATTCCTACAGAGATGATTCCGGACGATATGTTAAAAGATTTAGATAACGGAAAATATCAGATGATTTATGTAATGTCTGAGTATAAGACAGCGTCTGATGAAGTAAATGCACAGTGTGATGCTATTAAGGAAATCATCAAGAGATATGATAAGAGTGCAATGCTCATTGGTGAAGCACCTTGTACCGAAGATTTGATTACAATTACAGATAAAGACTTTAAGACAGTAAGTACCGTATCTATCGTACTAATCTTTATCATTATTGCAGTAGTATTAAAATCAATTTCCTTACCGGTTATTCTGGTAGCAGTTATTGAATTTGCAATCTTCATTAACATGGGTATTCCGTCTTATACAGGAACGGTATTACCGTTTATTGCATCTATCGTTATCGGAACAATTCAGTTAGGAGCAACGGTTGACTATGCAATTCTTATGACTAATAAGTATAAGAGAGCAAGAAGCCGAGGAGCAGAAAAGAGAGAAGCAATTGCAACAGCATTGAACAGTTCTTTACAGTCTATCGTTGTTAGTGCATTGAGTTTCTTCGCAGCAACATTTGGTGTAGGTATTTACTCCAGTATTGATATGATTAGTTCTTTGTGTACATTGTTAGCAAGAGGAGCAATTATCAGTTTGTTCGTTGTAGCATTTGTTTTACCTGCAATGTTCATGGTATTTGATAAATTGATTCTTCATACAAGTATCGGATTTAAACCAGAAAAAAGTGAAAAATAGAAAGTGAGGAAACAAATATGAAAAATGTAGAATTAAAGAAAAGATTCAAAAATAAATATGTGATTCGTATTGCAGTAGGTGCAGTTACCATTGCAGTATTAGGAACCGGAGTAGGCGGTGCATACGCTGTACATGCAGAAAAAGCAAAGACAGAAGAAAGCGCAGAAACTCAGAATGCAGATGCAGATACAGAAGATAGCACAAAAGATGCAGAAAATAAATTGTTAAATGCATTGTCCGGAGATGAAACACAAACAGAAGAAGCTGGAAAAGAAGAAACTGTTTATGTAGTATCTAAGGCTGATGGTACAGCAGATAACGTAATCGTAAGTGAGTGGTTAAAAAATAAAGACGGAAGCGATACCATAAAGGACGCATCCGACTTAAAGGATATTAAAAACGTAAAAGGAGACGAAACTTTTACACAGAATGGAGACGAAGTAACCTGGGATGCCAAGGGAAATGATATTTATTATCAAGGAACTACGGATAAAGAGCTTCCAGTTACCGAAAAGATTACTTACTATCTTGACGGAAAAGAAGTAACACCGGAAGAAATTGCAGGAAAGAGCGGAAAGGTAACGATTCGTTTTGATTATACCAACAATGAAAAAACTACACAGGTTGTAGATGGCGAAGAGCATGAGGTATATGTTCCGTTTACTGTTATGACCGGAATGATTCTTCCGGAAGATTACAGTAATGTAGAAGTTACCAATGGTAAAGTAATTTCTGATGGTAGCAAAAAAGTCGTTGTAGGTGTTGCAATGCCGGGACTTAAAGATAGTTTACAGATTGAAGACGGTGATTTAGATGCAGATGTAGATATTCCGGATTATGTAGAAGTAACAGCAGATGTTGAGAACTTCTCCTTAGATATGACAATGTCTGTCATCATGAATGATTTATTGGGAAGCACAGATTTGGATCAAGCATTTGACTTAACAGACTTAGAAGACAGCATTAATACTTTATCTGATTCTTCTAAACAGTTAGTAGATGGAAGTAGTGATCTTGCAAAAGGATTAGACACATTAAAGAATAGCATGAAGGAATTCTCATCCGGTGTAAATACTTTAAAAGATGGTGTTACTTCTTATACAAATGGAGCTTCTGAAATCAATGCAGGTGCAGCAGCATTAGATACCGGAATTGAATCATTAAGCCAGGGAGTATCTACTTTAACTTCTGCATTAGGAACAGCAATGAGCGACAGTGAAAAGCAGGCAGTAGCAGCACAGGCAGATGCAGCAGTAGAAAGTAATTTTGCAGGCGGTACGTCTGATGCAATCGCAGCACAGGCAGCAAGCCGGTTTGAGCAGACCATGAAGGGAAGCAAGAGCGCAGTAGAGCAACAGATTAGCAGTCAGCTTGCAGGAAGTGAATTATATACAACCATGGTAGATGCGGTATATAATCAGAAGATTTTTGAAGCATATCAGGCACAGAAAGATACAGTAGATGCTGCAATTGCAGCATATGCAGCACAGGGTGTAAACCTTTCTATTACAGATGTAGTAGAGCAGGGATATCAGGCGCAGAAGGGACACACAATCAGAAGTGAAGTGGAAACTGGAGTCGCACAGCAGCTTTCAGGAGCAGCAGGAACAATTGCAGATGGTGTTACAAGTGGAATTGCAGAACTTGGAAAACAGCAGATGGGAGCAAGTGTGGCAGATGCGTGCAAGACAGCAGCCAAGACAGCAGCAGAAGCAGCAGCAGTAAGTGGTGCAGAAGGAGCAAAATCCCAAATCGCAGCACAACTTCAGCAGTCTGGTTTGATGGAAGGTGTTGCAAAGTTAAAGAGTGGTGCAAGCCAGCTTTCAAAGGGAACTTCAACATTAGTATCTAATAACAATGCATTAGTAGACGGTGCCAAGGCATTAGCAGAAGCAACTTCTAAGTTAGCAGAAGGGGTAGACAAGTTAGAGAGTGGTTCTAATGAGTTAACCGAAGGTATGGCAAAGTTTGATGAAGAAGGAATTCAGAAACTGGTAGATGCTTACAACGGAGATGCAAAGGAATTATTAAATAAATTGACAGCAGTAGTAGATGCCGGAAAAGAATATCAGACATTTACAAAGGTTGCAGATGGTACAAAAGGAAATGTGAAATTTATCATCCGTACAGAAGCCGTAAAAGCTGATGAGAAATAATTATCAGACTGGAGTGCAGAGATATGAGTGTCTTAGAAGAACTGATTGTTTTAGCGGGAATATCGTTGGATATATTCGCAGTTATGGAGTGTCAAGGTTCCTTGATTGCTAAGGTTCAAAAGAAACATCTTGCAATTATATGCAGTATATTAGTAATCGGTCAGGTATTGGCACTTGGAATTGGAAATTTTCTTTCTGTACTTCTGCGCCGTTATCAAACTTACGATTATGAGGTTTTTCTAGAGGAAGTGCTGGCGGTGGTTATTTTCCTTGGTATGGGAGTTAGATTATTACTGAAAGCATGGAAAAATGAGCGCATTATAGAACGAAGAGAAGAAAAACTAAATATTAAAGAGTTTGTGTATCTCTATATACGAAGTAGTGTATTTACACTATTAGTAGGAGTTGCATTCGGATTCTTAGGATGTGGCATGTTAAGAGTATTGGTTATGGCAGTAGTGATGACAGTGGCAGTAACCATACTTGGAATGTACACCGGATATCGATTAGGGTTTGAACACAAAGTGAAAGCGTATATAGCTGGAGGAATACTTCTAATAGCAGCTGGAATCGATGTAATCGTTAGATATATTTTCTATATGTAGATTAGTGTTAAAGTAAAAAATATGACAACCAAAAAGCTCCCCTGCAATTTGCAGGAGGAGCTTTTTGGTTGTCCGTATTGTAATTTTATAAGAAAATATATTTCAATATGAAAAGAACGGTCAGTACATACATAAGAGCACTGATTTTCTTTTCCTTAGCCTTTCCTGTAAGAAGGTTAATTAATGTCCAGGAGATAACTCCGATAGCGATACCTTCTGAAATGCTGTAAGCTAAAGGCATTGCAATAATGCATAAGAAAGCAGGGATTGCATCGGACATATCGTCAAAGTTAATCTTCACAACAGAACCCATCATATAGAATCCAACGATGATCAAAGCCGGAGCAATGGCAAAAGAAGGAATACTTAAGAATAATGGGGAGAAGAAAACGGATAACAGGAACAGAAGTCCGGTTACTACAGAAGTAAGTCCGGTACGTCCGCCGGCTGTTACACCAGATGCACTTTCTACATAAGTAGTAGTAGTAGAGGTACCGAAGATAGCACCAATACAGGTAGCGATTGCATCAGAAAGTAAAGCAGGTTTGATTCTTTCCAATTTTCCTTCTTCGTCAAGCATATCTGCTTTAGAAGAAACTCCGATTAAAGTTCCAATGGTATCGAACATGTCTACAAATAAGAAAGAGAACATGATGATTAAGAAGTCTCCCAGTGGAAAGTTCTTGAAGTCTAAGGTAAATACTGCACCAAAGGTTTCCTTGAAAGAGGAAAAGTCAAAGCTTACGATAGCGGCAGGAATTGTAGAAGCCATACCGGCATCAGCATCTGGAACATAGATACCGGTGAGTTCACAGACAATACCTAATACCCAGGTTACTAAAATACCAACAAGGATACCGCCCTTGACATTTTTAATTAATAAGATAGCAGTCACTAAAACACCAATCAGTGCAAGGATAGCACCAATACCAACGGAATGGAAGGTATCACCTTTAAAAGTCTGATAGGTAAGTAAAGTAGAATCGCTGTTTACGATTAACTTAGCATCCTGTAAACCGATAAATGCAATAAACAAACCGATTCCCACACTTACTGCGGACTTTAAAGTAGTAGGAATGGCATTAAAGATTGCTTCACGAACATTTGTTAATGATAAGATAATAAATACGATACCTTCAACAAATACGGCAAATAAAGCCAATTTCCAAGAATATCCCATACCAAGGACAACAGTGAAGGCAAAGTAGGCATTTAAGCCCATACCCGGAGCTAAAGCAAATGGGTAATTAGCAAGTAATGCCATTAATAAAGTACCCACAAAAGAAGCTAATGCAGTTGCAATTAATACTGCGTTAGAGTCCATGCCCGCTGCCGATAAAAGATTTGGGTTTACGGCAAGAATATATGCCATAGTCATAAAAGTAGTAAACCCTGCAACAACTTCTGTTTTTGCGGAAGTGTTGTTTTCTTTGAGTTTGAAAAACTTTTCAAGCATAAAATTACTCTCCTTTGTATAATATGTGTTTACAATACAGTGCCCTTATTATAGCACAGGATGTGGAAGGAGACAATGAAAAGCCGAAGGTTAGTGGGGCTGTTTTTTCCATAAGGAGAATTTTAATACACTTAATATAATGAGAAGAAACAGAATAAGGCTTCCAAATTCTCCACCATTGACAGGAAGTGCAAGGTCAATCCCAAAAACTGCTAAAATAGCAAGCAGAATGCCTGCAAGTCCTTCCCCTGCAATCATTCCGGAGCAGTAGAGAATTCCGCTGTTAATTTTGAAATCTCCCTTTTTATCCAAAAGAAGACGCAGCAGGCCACCTACCATAATACAAGCATTTAACTGTACCGGAAGATAAACACCAATGGCAAAAGGAAGTACCGGAATCCCAAGAATTTCCACTGCAATTGCTAAAAATACACCGATAAATACCAATGCCCAGGGAAGATTATTTTCCATAACACCTTCCACAATCATTTTCATTAGTGTTGCCTGTGGTGCTCCCAGTTGTTCGGAACCAAATCCCCAAGCAGCATTTAAAAGATAAAGTACGCCACCAATCACAAGAGAGGCAGAGGTAACTCCTATCAACTCCCCGATTTGTTGCTTTTTTGGGGTTGCTCCCAATAAAAATCCTGTTTTTAAGTCCTGGGATGTGTCTCCGGCAATGGCGGCAACGATACAAATAATAGAACCAATTGCAATGGCTGCCTGCATACTGCCAATTCCGGTATCTTTAAGGGTTTTTAGGATAATGGTAGAAAAGAGCAGAGTTGCAATTGCCATACCAGAAACAGGGTTGTTGCTGCTGCCTACCAGGCCCACCATACGGGCGGAAACGGCAGAAAAAAAGAAACCGAATATAATGACTAAAAAAGCACTGGGTAAAGAAAGAGGAATGGAGGGTACGAGCCATAAGAACAGGGCAATTAACCCAATGCAAGGGAGAATAATTCGCATATCTAAGTTTTGGTCGGTTCGTTTGGCAGTGGAGTCGTTTGTAAGGTGCATCCCCTTAACCGAGTCACGAAAAGTTTGAAAAATAAGAGGAAGGGAACGGACTAAACTGATGATACCACCTGTTGCTAATGCGCCTGCACCGATATAGCGGATATAGCTGCTCCAAATAGCACTTGCTCCGCCGACTTCATATAGTTGTCCGATAGGTTCCATTCCCGGATAGAGTGTGAGCTGGGAGCCGAATAAAACAATGGCAGGAATGAGAACCATCCAACTGATAATACCACCTGCAAACATGTAAGAAGCAATTCTGGGACCGCAGATATAACCCACACTTAAAACAGCAGGATATATCTGAGTACCAATTTCTCCTGCAAAGTGTTTAAAACGCAAAGAAATTTCTCCCGGAAATAATTTTAGACCATCTACTATAAATTTAAAAACAGCAGAGATACCCATTCCGGCAAAAACAGTAGAAGCGTTAGAAGCCCCTTCTTCTCCGGCGAGAAGTACTTCTGCACAGGCAGAGCCTTCCGGGTAAGGGAGAGTATGATGTTCCTTTACAATCAGGGAATTTCGCAGTGGAATCATAAAAAATACCCCCAGCAATCCACCAGCTAAAGTAATGAGTGTGATTTCTAAAATACTTGGTGTGGACATTTTTCCCTCACCGGCCCAGAGAAAAAGCGCGGGAAGAGTAAAAATAGCACCGGCAGCTACAGATTCACCGGCAGAGCCGATGGTCTGTACGATATTACTTTCCAAAATAGAATTTTTGCGCAACAGTACCCGAATAACGCCCATAGCAACCACTGCGGCAGGAATAGAAGCAGAAATAGTAAGTCCTACGCGCAATCCCAGATAAGCATTGGCTGCGCCGAAGATAACAGCCAGAAGAATTCCGGTAATTACAGAAGCCGGAGTAAATTCGGAAAGAGACTGTTTCGCCGAAATATAAGGTTTGAAGTCTTTTTGTTGGTTCATAGTATAAGTTCTCCTTGAATTATGATATGATAATAAAATGAGTAAAAAATTACAGAGAAGGAAAAACAAATGAAAAAAATAATAGCATTTATAAAGAAAGAGACCATATTGTGTGTTGCTGTACTCCTTGCAGTTATTTCCTCCTGTTTTGTATTGCCAGATAAAAAATATATCTCTTATATTGATGTCCGTACCATGGTGATTTTATTCTGCTTAATGGCGGTTGTTGCAGGATTTCAGAAAATCGGTGTATTTCATATCATAGCAAGAAAGCTTTTAGAAAGGGTAAACGGAGGATGTCAGCTAGTACTGATTCTGGTAATGTTGTGTTTCTTTTTCAGTATGCTCATTACCAATGATGTAGCACTAATCACCTTTGTTCCTTTAGGAATTCAGGTATTAGGCATGCTGGGAGAAGAGAGGAAGAAAAAGCTATTGATTCCTGTTGTGGTATTACAGACAATTGCAGCCAATCTGGGAAGTATGCTGACACCTATTGGAAATCCACAAAACCTCTATTTGTATGCAAGAGCCGATATGAAAGGAATGGAATTTTTTAAACTAATGATTCCTTATTCAACACTGGCACTTGTAATGTTATCAATCTGGTGCATTATAATAGGAAGAAAAGACGGAGCAAAACAGATGGCATTTGAACGAAAAGGAACACTGATTGATAGAAAAAAATTAGTAGGGTGGAGCATTTTATTTTTCTTATGTATTGCAACAGTAGCAGGAAAAATTCCTTATACATGGACATTTGGTGGAGTAGTAGCTGGGGGTTTTTTCTTGGATAAAAAGATATTTTGTAAGGTAGATTATGCGCTTCTAGGGACATTTCTTGGATTTTTTGTCTTTATTGGAAATATGGGGAGAATGGAGGTATTTCGAAATGGATTAGAAAGCGTGATAAACGGAAATGAAGTAATAACATCCATAGTCGCCAGTCAGGTTATCAGTAATGTACCAACAGCATTATTACTGTCAGGGTTTACACAAGATATAAAAAGTCTTATCATAGGAACTAATTTAGGAGGACTTGGAACCTTAATAGCATCTATGGCAAGTTTGATTTCTTTTCGCTATATAGGAGCAGACGATAAAGGGAAAAGACTTTCCTATTTAAGATATTTTACTATAGCAAACATTTTCTTTTTGGCAATATTATTTTTCTTTTATATGATGAATATAATGTGATATAATAATGCCGGCAATAGGAAAAATATGTGACTGCTTGCAGTCAAAGTATTTTTTCTATTAGCTGGTTAAACAGACATGAGCAAGTAGGGCGAATGCCCGAATTGCGAATGGGTGTTGGCAGTGTTCTGAGCTTGAAAAGCGAAGAAACTGCATTATTATAAAGTTGGAGAGGCAAAATTTTATTATATAGGTAGGAGGGAGAAGTGTGATTTCGGTATTGGCAGGCGTTTTTATTAAAAATAAGGAAGATGTGAAAAATCCACAGGTACGGCAAAAGTATGGCATGCTTTGTGGAATAGTTGGAATTTTTTTCAATATATTTTTGTTTGTGGGGAAGTTTTTGGCAGGAACCATAAGCAAATCTATTTCCATTACGGCAGATGCATTTAATAACTTATCAGATGCAGGTTCTTCCTTAATTACATTAATTGGATTTCGTATGTCAGGGGCAGAACCGGATGTGGATCATCCATTTGGACACGGACGGATTGAGTATGTTTCAGGGTTAATTGTATCCGGGGCAATTCTCATAATGGCATTTGAATTGATAAAGTCGTCAGTTGAGAAAATTATTCATCCGGAACCGGTAGAATTTAGTATACTTGCGGTTGCGATTTTGGTGGTATCCATTTGCGTAAAATTATATATGGCATACTACAATCGCAGCATCAGTAAAAAAATTGAATCCGCAGCAATGGGAGCAACGGCAATAGACAGTTTGAGCGATAGTTGCGCTACGACGGTGGTATTGATTGCAACTATTGTAGGAAAAATAACCGGACTTCAAATTGATGGATGGTGCGGTGTGTTAGTAGGTATTTTTATTTTTTATGCAGGAATCAGTGCAGCAAAAGATACTTTAAATCCATTGTTAGGGCAACCACCGGAAGAAGAATTTGTTGCGCAGATAGAAGAGTTAGTGCTAAGACATCCGGAAATTATCGGGGTGCATGACTTGCTTGTGCACGATTATGGACCTGGACGCATGATGATATCATTGCATGCAGAAGTTCCGGCGGAAGGAGACATTCTAAAATTACATGATGTGGTAGATAATATTGAACATGAATTGCGCAGAGAATTAAAATGTGAAGCAGTGATACATATGGACCCTGTTGTGACAGGAGACGAACAGGTGGATTATTTAAAGAAAGAAATGCAGAATTTGTTATCTGATATAGACGAAAAAATTTCTATGCATGATTTTCGAGTAGTTATGGGACCGTCCCATACAAATCTCATTTTTGATATTGTAATTCCTTTTGGATATAAAATGCGGGATGAAGAACTAACACAATATATTCAGGAGAAAACAAAGGAAAAATTTGGGAACAATTACTTTACGGTAATTGAGGTAGATAAGGCTTACTACAAGGAAAAGTAAGAAAAAATGTCTATTTTTTATGAGAGAAAAATAATTCTTTCGTGTGAAATTACTAGTTTTTCCAAAACAGGCTTGAAAAAGAAAATTAGTTGGTGTATATTCGAATATGATAATAAGACACTTGATAACAACTTGTATTATATTATTACATGAGAGAGAGAGATAAGATGAGTGAAAAGAAAGTAATTGTATCTAATGTAGCAAAAGAGTATAGTAATCCAATCGCTGAGTTGGTACAGGTTGCTTGTCAGTTTGACAGTGATATTCGTTTGGAGAGTGGAGATGCTAAGATTAATGCAAAGAGCATTATGGGAATTATGGCATTTAATCCATGCAAAGGAATGTCTGTTAATATTGTAGCAACAGGAACCGATGAACAAGAAGCATTGAATGCTATGGAAAGATTCTTAGCTTGCCAGTAGGCACTTATATTGGGAGGGATAACATGCAAAAGAATGGTAGTAAGGTAGTAACAGCAAAAACAGTAACAGCAAAGACAGCAGAACCTGTAAAGCAGGAGAAGATTGCGAAAGTGGTTGAAAAGCCAGTAGAAGCAAAGCAGGAAACTGTAGTAGTTGCAGATAAGAAAGAAACTGCAGAAAAGAAGACAGCAGAGAAGAAACCCGCAGCAAAAAAGACTACTGCAAAGAAAACAGGCAGAAAGCCAAAGGCTAAGCCGGTAGAAAAGGTAGAAGAAATTTATGTACAGTTTGCCGGACAGGAACTTCTTACAAAGGAAGTACTTGAGAGAGCAAAACAGGCATACATAGCAGAAGGACACAGAGAATCTTCTATTAAGTCTATTCGTTTATACATTAAGCCAGAAGAGCATATGGCATATTATGTAATTAACGAGAAGATTGCTGGTGGAGTTCCGGTATAATAGGAACGTAGTATAGAAATAAGAAATAGGAAAAGGATTCTGTTCATACGGAATCCTTTTTTTTAAAAGAGGATGGGAATGGTTAATGAGAAAAAAGGTAAGTATGAGTATTGTATTAATAATTTTTTTGAGTTTTATAGGCGTAGTTGTTATAAACGCAAATAATAATGTTGGAACAATACATAGTGAAGAAAAGATAAATGAAATAGAACCTTATAAAAAGGAGTTGAAAAAACTTAATAAAAAGTGGGGGACAAGTTATAAAATAGAATGTGAGGAAGGAGATACAGAGCAAGAGATAATAGATTATTTTACATCGATGTCAATAGAAGAATTTAGAGAATATATGCAAAATGTACATATAAGGGATATGAACACACATGAAAGTAGTAAGGGTAATAATATAAAGATTGAGGAAAATAATATACCATAGGGGGAAAAAATGAAATTAAAGAAAATTTTTGTGGCAGTAACTGTATGTATATTGTTTTTAAACAATGCAATTTGCGTTCAGGCAGAAGAAGAGAAAAGTGTAGATACATTGTTTCCGTATAAAGAAGAATTAAAGAATTTGAACAAAGCCTGGGGAACAAATTATAAAATAGGAATTGAGGAAGGAGATACAGAGCAAGAGATAATAGATTATTTTACGTCTATGTCGATGGAAGAATTTCAAGAATATATGAAAAATATCCATGCAGCAGATGTTGCAGGAATAAAAAGTGTGTCAGAGAATGGAAAGAAAAATAATTCAGATAAAGCACGCAGTTTGACATATAGTCAATATGCATACTATGACGGTAATAATGCTTTGAGAATTAGAGCGGAGATAGCTACATCTTCAAGTGGTGTTAAGACATATGAAAGTATACCATCATATGGGCGTGTTCAAGATCATTATCCGTATTACGATTCAACGATGGGAGCTTCTTTTACGTTTTCATCTAATAGAAAAATTGCTACGGGGAGATTTAATTGTGTTAAGTATGTAGGAAAGGGAATACAAAATGGTATTTGCTATACCATAACATGTAAATTTAGCGCAGCAAGCACTAGAGGTTCAATAATGTAAAAAAATAGAATAAAGATATAAAAAGGGACTACTACACCATTTTTACTAATCATGTAGTAGTCCTGTTGAGTTATTAAGGAGCAAGTAATGTATAAGTTATTAATTGTAGAAGATGATGCAGTTATTGCAAAATCTATTCAGACATATATGGAAAGCTGGGGATATCAGCCCATTTGTATTACCGATTTTGAGCATGTAACAAAGACATTTGTAGAAGAACAGCCACATTTGGTATTGATGGACATTTCCCTGCCTTTTTACAACGGATTTCATTGGTGTGATGAGATTCGAAAAATATCCAAAGTACCGGTGATTTTTATTTCCTCCGCTTCGGATAATATGAATATTGTAATGGCAATGAATATGGGAGGAGATGACTTTATTGCGAAGCCGTTTGACCTTCCGGTACTTCAGGCAAAAGTCCAGGCAATGTTGCGCCGCACTTATGATTTTGCAGGGGAAAGTAATCTAATAGAGCATAAGGGAATGATATTTAATAGCAGTGACGGAATGATTACCTATGAGGGAAAACGCATAGAATTGACTAAAAATGAAATGCGTATCTTGCAGGAATTATTAGAAAATAAAGGGAAAATCGTAACCCGTGACCGTCTGATGGAACGTTTATGGGAGTCAGATAGTTTCATTGATGATAATACATTGACAGTAAATATTGCAAGACTGCGTAAAAAGCTGGAAGAAACAGGCATCAAGGATATGATAAAAACAAGAAAGGGAATCGGATATGTGGTGGATTAAATCTTATATGCGTAGACACCGCCTGGGAATTTTATTGTTTTTATTATTTGGAGCAATTTGCGCAGCGGTATTATTTCTGTATCGCCTTCCAATGGAAGCGATTGGATATGCGTTTGCACTTTGTTTGGTAATTGGTGTAATTGCAGTACTGGTGGATGCAAGTGCATATCGGAAAAAAGTGCAGAAATTATTGGAGCAGCAAGAGGCGGTTAAAAATGGGACAGAAGAATTGCCAAGTGCCACAGATAGTCTGGAAGAAGCATATCAGGAATTGATTTATTTAGCACAAGAAGAACGAAGAGAACGTACCGCACAGTTGATGCGGGAAAAAAAAGACATTACGGATTATTTTACCCTGTGGGCGCATCAGATAAAAACACCCATTGCTGCTATGCGATTGTTGTTTCAGCAGGAGACAGAGAATATAGAGCAGTTTTATGAACAACGCAAAGAGTGTGAAGGAGAACTTTTTAAGATAGAACAATATGTAGAAATGGTTCTTCAGTATTTGCGGTTAAATAGCAGTGTGAATGACTTTGTATTACAGGAATATTCGTTAGATAGTATTATTCGTCAGGCGATACATAAATATGCGCCTATGTTTATTCGGAAAAAATTGGCACTTCACTATGAAACCATAACTACAAAAGTGGTAACAGACGAAAAGTGGATGGTATTTGTAGTAGAACAGATATTTTCCAATGCCATAAAATACACTGTAGAAGGAAGCATTTCCATTTATATGGAAGGAGGCAACCTTGTGATTGCAGATACCGGAATAGGAATATTGCCGGAGGATTTGCCAAGAGTTTTTGAAAAAGGTTATACCGGATATAATGGAAGAAATGATAAAAAAGCAAGCGGAATAGGACTGTATCTTTGCAAACAGATTTTAGAAAAGTTAGGACATAAAGTGTATGTAACATCGGAACCGGGAAAGGGTACAAAGATGAAATTGGTGTTTTAGTTCCAATGTGACAAAACTGTAAGAAATGAGCAGGAAATGTAAGCCAAAATTAAGGCAGGTTATTTCCTGTTTCTGTATACTGTCCTTAGAACGAAGAACAAGAAGGAGGACAGTATGGCAATTTTAGAAGTAAATAATGTGAAAAAAGTATATACCACTCGTTTTGGTGGAAATCAGGTGCAGGCATTATCCAATGTTACCTTTTCTGTAGAAGAGGGAGAATATGTAGCGATTATGGGAGAATCCGGTTCGGGAAAAACAACCTTATTGAATATTCTTGCAGCACTGGATAAGGTAACAGACGGACAAGTGTTATTAGGAGGGAAAAATTTATCCCAGATTCGGGAAAAAGAATTATCTGCATTCCGAAGAAAAAATTTAGGATTTGTATTTCAGGATTTTAATCTTTTAGATACATTCAGCATTCAGGATAATATTTTTCTTCCATTGGTATTGGCAGGAAAAAGATTTGATGAAATGAATGCAAGATTGCAGCCGATAGCAGAAAAATTGGGAATTAAGGCAATTTTGAATAAATATCCATATGAAGTGTCCGGTGGACAGAAACAACGTGCAGCAGTGGCAAGAGCATTGATTACAGGTCCACAGCTGATTCTTGCAGATGAACCAACCGGTGCGTTGGATTCTAAGGCAGCAGAAGGATTATTAAAAATGTTTAAAAACATTAATGAAAGCGGGCAAACAATCTTGATGGTAACGCATTCCATTAAGGCAGCAAGTTGCGCAAAAAGAGTATTATTTATTAAAGATGGTCAGGTATTCCATCAATTATATAAAGGCTCTAATACGGACGAAGAAATGTATCAGAAGATATCTGACACCCTTACGGTGATTACGACAGGTGGTGGCAGAAATGAGTAGATTTTTTTATACCAGACTGGCGAAAGAAAATTTGAAGAAAAATAAAAGTTTATATCTGCCATACATCCTTACCGCAATCGGAATGAGTGCAATGTATTATATTATGCTGGCAATTACCTGGGACAAAGGAATTGAAACCATGTATGGTGCAGATTCCCTTCGGATGATATTGCTTTTGGGATGTGGTGTAATTGCGATTTTTGCAGTGATTTTCCTGTTTTATACCAATAGTTTTTTAATGAAACGGCGAAAAAAGGAATTTGGACTTTTTAATATTTTAGGGATGGAAAAACGCCATATTGGAAAAATGATGTTTTGGGAAACACTTATAATAGGAGCTATCAGCATTGTAAGTGGTCTTATTGCGGGAATTATTCTGAATAAAGTAATTGTATTACTATTGCTTCGAATGACGCATTTGGAAGTATCCTTTGGGTTTTCTATTTCTGGAAAAGGTCTTGTAAATACAGCGGTTTTATTTGCAATGATTTTTGCATTAACATTATTGTATAACCTTCGTCAGATACAAAAGGCAAAACCGGTAGAATTATTAAAAAGCAATACACAAGGAGAGGCAGAGCCAAAGACCAGATGGGGATTAACTATAGTAGGAGTGCTTGCTTTAGCAGGCGGATATTATATTGCTATTACTACGTTAAATCCAATAAAAGCATTATTATTGTTTTTTGTGGCAGTAATCCTGGTTATGATAGGAACTTATTGTCTTTTCACATCAGGAAGTATTGCATTATTAAAAATGCTTCGTAGAAACAAAAAGTATTATTACCAGACCGCACATTTTACCTCTGTATCAGGTATGATTTACCGCATGAAGCAGAATGCAGTAGGGTTGGCAAATATTTGTATATTGAGTACGGCAGTGTTAATTATGATTTCCGGAACAGTATCGCTCTACGTAGGAATGAATCAAACATTAGCAAGGGAATATCCAAGTGATATCGCAGTAGCCGGAAGAGAATTATCACAAGAGAGCAAACAGGCACTGCAGGAAATGGTAAAACAGTCTGTACAGGAAACCGGTATTGAAATAAAGCAATTTTCAGACATTGAACAGTTTGCCTTTTCAGTAACGAAAGATGGAGAAAAGATGGTAATGAATGGAGAGGGTGGAAACTATGCTTATATAACAATGATTACATTACCGGAATATGAGAAAATAACAGGGAAAAAAGAAAAGCTAGAAGAAAATGAAATGCTGGTATATGTATATCAGGGAGATAAACACGATGTTAACTACAATATTCAGGGAAATCAGTTCAAAATTAAGAAGTATCTGAAGAGTTATCCGGAAAAGTACTTGGGAATGGGTGCAATTGTAGTAGCAGATTCATATTATGTTGTTGTAAAAGATGAAGCAGTATTGGATAAAATTTACCAAGAGCAGGAAACGGTATATGGCAGCGCAGTCAGCTTTAGAGAATACCAGATTCAGGTTGATGTAACAGGAAGTGAAAAGCAGCAAAAAGCATGTGCAAAATTACTCAAGGAAAAGATAACAGCATACAATGAAAGTACATTGCGAGATGGCACAAATGCATGGATAGAAGAACCGGATACATTGGCAGAAGGAAAAAAAGGACTTTATGTATTTTATGGTGGTTTCTTGTTCCTGGGAATTTTCCTTGGATTCGTATTCTTACTAGCTACGGTATTGATTATTTACTATAAACAGATTTCAGAAGGATATGAAGATAAAGGACGCTATGAAATTATGCAAAAAGTGGGAATGAGCCATAAGGAAATAAAGACCTCCATTCGAAGTCAGATTATAAAAGTATTTTTCCTTCCACTGGTGACAGCGTGTATACATTTAACAGTAGCATTTCCATTGATAAAGCGTTTATTGTTTTTGTTCGGAATGACAGATGTGACGCTTTTTGCAGAATGTTGCATTGCTACGGTAGCAGTATTTGCACTGATTTATGGAATTGTATATGGAGTAACGGCGAAAACATATTACAAGATTGTAGAATAATATTATTAGAGTAATAATATAGACGAAGTAATATAGATGAAGTAATATTGTTAGGGCAATAGAAAAGGGGAAGGAACACATTCCATTTGGTATTGTGTCCCTTCCCTTTTGGGTTAGAAGTAAAGAAAAATTATACTTCTTCGCCGGCTTTATATTTTTTAACTAAAGATTCAATTCTGTCATATGGATTCAGTAAATCACTAATGGAGGTATCGTGATTTAAAGTATCAATGATATAAGCGATGTATTTACTCATATCACAGTTGATGTAGTAGGATTTGCTTAACAATTCAGGTGTCTGATAAGTTAAGTTTGTAGTTACTACTTTGTAAATGATACCCTCTTCTACAGCTTTATCAAACTTCTCAAGTCCGTTTGTAAATAATCCGAAAGTAGCAATTACGAAGATACGATTTGCTTTACGTTTCTTTAATTCTGTTGCAACGTCAATCATACTGTCTCCGGAAGAAATCATATCGTCAATAATTAAAACGTCTTTTCCTTCTACGGAAGAACCAAGGAATTCGTGAGCTACGATTGGGTTACGTCCGTCTACGATTTTGCTGTAGTCACGACGTTTGTAGAACATACCCATATCCAGACCAAGTACGCTGGCAAGGTATACGGCACGGTTTGTACCACCTTCATCCGGGCTGATAACCATCATATGATCGTTGTCGATTTTTAAGTCTTTTACTTCACGACAAATTCCCTTGATGAACTGATAAGCAGGCTGTACAGTTTCAAATCCCTTTAATGGAATTGCATTCTGTACACGAGGGTCATGTGCATCGAAAGTAATGATGTTATCTACACCCATATTGGTGAGTTCCTGCAATGCAAGAGCACAGTCTAAGGATTCTCTTCCGGTACGTCTGTGCTGACGGCTTTCATAAAGGAAAGGCATTATAACAGTGATTCTTCTGGCCTTTCCACCGGCTGCTGCGATAATACGCTTCAAATCCTGGTAATGATCGTCTGGGGACATATGGTTTGTGTGTCCGGAAACGGAATAAGTAAGGCTGTAGTTTGTTACATCAATCATGATGAATAAGTCATATCCACGAACGGAAGACTTGATGGTTCCCTTTGCTTCTCCGGTACCAAAACGAGGAGTATAAGTCTCTAACATATAAGAGTCTCTCTGATATCCACGAAAAGCAATATCATTTTCATGTTCGTGTTTACGTTCTGTACGGAATTTGATAAGGTACTTGTCTACCTTCTCACCCAATTCGCGACAACTGTCCATAGCGATAAGACCAAGGGTTCCATTAGGAATCGTTTCATAATTTTTTTGATTACGCTGCATTGCAATTTCCTCCATAAAAATATATATTTAAAATTTTAATGTACATATATTTTGCGCCAAACAATCCAAATTATAGCATTACTTATTGGGAATGGCAAGTCTATCTTCGCAGTTTCTTTTGGATTCTTATGTCATCTCCAAAGAGCTGTATCATTTTATAACTGCTTGCAATCCGAGAAAAAATACGCTCGGAGTAAGTTTGGGCTAACTGATTTAAGTTTAAATTTGTTGAAATAATCGTAGAACGTTGTCTTAAAATACGTTCATTTAAGCAAAGGAATAACTGAGAGTTGGTAAAAGAATTAGATAATTCCGCACCCAGGTCATCCACGATTAGTAAATCACAGTCAAATATATTCTGATAATGTTCCGAATCTAAAGATTCTTTGGAAAAAGTATTGGATTCCAGAATCTCAAGAAGTTCAAAACAGGTAAGATAAATCACCGAATATCCCTGGTCTAGCAATTCCTTGGCAATACAATTGGATAAAAAGGTCTTACCCGTACCGGTTTCGCCGCAAAGCAAAAGATTTTGAAACGGCTTATTTGCAGAATGAAAATGCAAAATAAAATCTTTACAATCCTTTACTGCCTGTTTTGCAGTGGCAAGGCTGGTTAAACCGGTGGAAGGATTAACCTGATCAGAATAATAGTCAAAGGAGAAATGTTCAAAATTTTCCTTTTCTAAAATTCGTTTGATATTGGACTGTGTGTATACAAAATCAATTTCAGCCTGTTTAAAACAATGGCATTTTTCATTTCCGATGTACCCTGTGTCCTTGCAGTCCGGACAAGTATAAGGGGGGGTAAAATAATCTTCCGGATAGCCGTGGGAGCGCATAAGCTCCCCTTTCTCAGCCGTTAGCTGTTGAATCTGAGCCTTTAATGATTCAGAAGCAGAAGTGTCTCCGTCCAGCAGTTTTTTTGCCTGGGTTACGGAAATAGAAGCGATAGTATCGTCGATTTCCTGAAGACGGGGAATTTCTTTATAAACATATTCAATTCGTTGGGACACAATATGCTGATTTTCCAACTGTTTTGCATCGTATTGCCGAAAAATCGCATTGTATTGCGTGTTAGTAAGAGACATGAAAACCTCCTTAAATTAGCTGTTTAAAAGTTGATTCTGTAAATCGTCATAATCATAAGTTCTCTGATGGAAGTTGTTAAACTTATTCGGAGAGTTAGATTTTTGAACCTTTGCCGCATTCTTTTCACGTTGATGCTGAGTGTCAATTTTTACAATATCTGTAAGCTGACAGACTTTTTGGTCGTGCCAACTGGTAAGAATCTTATCTGCATATTCAAAATTAGGTTGATGTGTAGATAAAATGGTACGTTTGCAAGCTTCGGAAATAATATCTAATCCATAACCAAGTTCCTGTGTCCACTTATTCACAAAATCCACTTCAATAGAAACTAAATTTCGGTTCTGGATGCCAAAGGCTTTTGCAACGGCATAATGTATTTTGCTGTAAGAAGAGATATTGTTGCGGGCATCTTCTACAGTTTTTACCTGAGCATCACTCCAACTTAAGGCAATAGAGTTCATGTAGCGAAGACTCTTATGTCCTTTGGAAATAGCATGTTCAATAAGGAAAATAATCACATCCGCAGAAAAATGAAGCTCATCATACCAAAAGAGTAAAATCTGGATATCCGATTGGTTCAAGGGATGTCCAAGATAGCTTTCCGTAACAAACAATAATTCCTGAATATCTTCCTTTTCCTGAAAACGTAACATATCATCCGCAGAGTACTGTGGCATAGACGGACGCTTAGGAAGTTCAGAAACAGGGGCAGGAGTTGGAGCCGGTATTTCTGAAAATGTTTCTGTATGTAGGGAAGAAACCGTTTTTGTAACCGGCTGCTGAATGGCAGGTTGTCCCATTTGTGGAGCACCCACAGTATCGGTAAAATAAATGCTGGAAATATTTTGCTGTGCATCATACTCTAAACGCAACAGATTCATTTTCTCCCAATACTTTAAGGCTCTTTGTACATCCTTTTCAGTGTGTTCAAACTTGTCCGCAGTTTCGGAAATAGAAAAACTGCAATCCGGGGAATTCATGCAACGAAGTAAATACAGATAAATTTTCACAAATTCTCCATTAGCAGAGGTCATATATTCATCAATAAAACGATTTGGAACATTTGTTGTAGTGTTTCCGTTATCTTTATGTAAAGTTATGTTAGACATTGTGGTTCCTTCTTTCAAAAACATCTTTATGTGAACATGAGTATAGCACATAAAATGAAAAAAGAGAAGTAGAAATTTCCCCGAAAACCCAGTAAAATCAAGGGATTCAGAGATTGTGGAAAGTGTGGATAATGTGGATAAAACAAAAGAAATAATTATGGTAAACAAAAGAAAAAGACCTTAAAAACGTAGAATTACAAGAAAAATGGGAAAAAAGTGAAGATAAGGTTATGTAAACTAAAAAATCCACATTCCATGAGGAAAGTTTTCCCCAATGAAATGTGGATAATGTGGATAACTATCGTCCTAAGAGGTGTTCTCCCACTTGGACAATGTCTCCGGCACCCATAGTTATCAACAGGTCGCCGTTTATACATTTTTTTAATAAAAAGTTCTCAATTTCGTCAAAAGAAGGGAAATAATAGCATTCACAACCCAGATTCTTCAACTCATTTAACAGGTCTTTAGAGGAAATGCCAAGGGTATCCGTTTCACGTGCAGCGTAAATATCTGCAAGAACCACAATGTCTGCGTGAGAAAGTGAAGCGGCAAAATCCTTTAAAAATGCTTTTGTACGAGTATAAGTATGTGGCTGGAAGACGCATACCACTCTTTCGTGTGGATAGTTCTGGGCAGCCTTTAAGGTAGCTGCAATTTCCGTAGGATGATGTGCATAATCATCAACAATGGTGATTCCACCAAGATTTCCCTTTAATTCAAAACGTCTTGCGGTTCCGCCAAATCCTAAGAGAGCACCTTGAATGTGTTCAAAAGAGATATTCATTTCAAGGGCAACGGCGCAGGCAGCAACAGCATTAGAAACATTGTGGATGCCCGGAACACTTAAAGTAATGGTTCCTAAAGGCTTTTTGTCATGCATCAATGTAAATTCTCCACAACCTTGAGTGTTAAATGTAATGTTGTCTGCATAATATGAATCAGAAGCATCAAGTCCATAAGTGATAATCTGGCAAGGAAGTCCCTGAGTGATTTCCTGATAATTACTAATCTGTCCATTGATAATTACGGCACCATCTGCCGGAACATTTTGGGCAAATTTATGAAAGGAGCTGCGAATATCTGCCAGATCTTTAAAGAAATCCAAATGGTCTTCTTCTATATTTAATATGACAGCATACTTAGGATAAAAGTTTAAGAAACTATTGGTATATTCACAAGCTTCAGTTAAAAATACGTCGGAATTACCTACACGGATATTTCCGTCAATGGATTTTAGGATTCCACCTACAGATACTGTTGGGTCTGCACACGCATGGAGTAAAATATGTGTAATCATGGAAGTGGTAGTAGTTTTTCCGTGGGTTCCGGCTACCGCAATGGAATCTTTGTAGTTATCCATAATCTGACCTAAAAGCTCTGCACGGGTAAGTGTTGGGATTCCCATATCCACAGCGGCTTTTAATTCCGGATTGTCCGGATGGATTGCTGCCGTATAAACAACCAGGTCTAAGTCATTGGTGATGTTTGCAGCGCGTTGTCCATAATGAATGGAAGCTCCAAGCTTTGTCAGTTTATCGGTAAGTTCGGATTCCTTAGAATCAGAGCCGGATATTTGAAAATGTTCCTTTAATAATATTTCTGCGAGGCCACTCATGCTGATGCCTCCGATACCAATAAAATGGATGTGAATCGGTTTTTTAAAATCAATCTTATACATAATGTTTTACCTGTCCAATCTAAAATTCTTATGATTATCCCATTTTATAACAATCAGACAGAATTTGCAAATTGAAATACACAAAATAGGAAGAAATGAATTGACATAATGCTATATAAAAACATACAATTTTGTACAAAACGACAAAAAAATAAAAAAAATGACAAAAAATATGTGAAAAATGTGTACTAAATAATTCTTTTATGTTATAATTTTAGTACAGGCAAGCTGAATTTATCGACGAGAGGTGAGAGACATGATTAGGAAAGAAATGATTGCCATGCTTTTGGCAGGAGGACAGGGAAGCCGACTTGGAGTATTGACTACCAATGTAGCAAAACCGGCAGTGTCCTTCGGGGGGAAATATCGTATTATCGATTTCCCGTTGAGTAACTGTATTAACTCCGGAATTGATACGGTTGGTGTACTGACACAGTATCAGCCATTACGGTTAAATGGTCATATCGGAATAGGAATTCCGTGGGATCTTGACCGCAATAACGGAGGAGTAACCGTGTTACCACCATATGAAAAGAGTGGTAACAGTGAGTGGTATTCTGGTACAGCAAATGCAATATATCAGAATATGAACTACATAGATAGCTATGATCCGGAATATGTCTTGATTTTATCAGGAGATCATATTTACAAGATGGATTATGAAGTTATGCTTGATTTCCACAAGGAGAATAACGCAGATGTAACCATTGCAGCAATACCGGTTCCATGGGAGGAAGCGAGCCGTTTTGGCGTAGTGATTACAGATGAGAATAAGAGAATTCAGGAATTCGAGGAAAAACCGGAAAAGCCGAGAAGTAATCTAGCTTCAATGGGCATTTACATTTTTAACTGGAAGGTATTAAAAGAAGCTTTGATTACCATGTCAGAGCAAAGCAATTGTGATTTTGGCAAGCACATTATACCGTATTGCCATGAAAAAGGTCAGCGCCTGTTTGCATATGAGTACAATGGATATTGGAAAGATGTAGGAACTCTTGGTTCTTATTGGGAAGCCAATATGGAATTAATAGATTTAATACCAGAGTTTAATTTGTATGAAGAGTATTGGAAGATATATACCAAGGGAGATGTAATTGAACCACAGTATATCGCACAGGATGCAGTGACAGAACGATGCATCATCGGAGAAGGATGCGAGATATACGGTAAGGTATATGGTTCCGTAATCGGACCTGGTGTTACAATTGGAGAAGGTTGTGAAATAAGAGATTCTATTATCATGCAAGACTCGATAATAGGAAGAAATACCATTATCAATAAGTCCATTATCGCAGAAAACTGTGAGATTGGAAGCAATGTTGAGCTGGGAATCGGGGAAGAAGTAGAAAATAAATTAAAGAAAAGTGTATATTCTTTCGGATTAGTAGCGATAGGAGAAAATTCTGTGATACCGTCAGGAGTAAAGGTTGGAAAAAATACAGCAATCTTTGGAAAAACAGAAAAAGAAGACTATCCAAACGGAATTCTGGAAGGTGGAGAATCCATTATTAAGGCAGGTGACAGACGATGAAAGCATTAGGGATTATTTTAGCAGGAGGAAACAGCAGCAAAATGCAGGAATTGTCCAGCAAGCGCGCCATAGCGGCGATGCCGGTTGGTGGAAGTTTCCGAAGTATTGATTTTACACTTAGTAATATGAGTAATTCACATATTCAGAAGGTAGCAGTATTAACACAGTATAACGCAAGAAGTCTGAATGAACATTTAAGTTCGTCAAAATGGTGGGATTTCGGCAGAAAGCAGGGAGGGCTTTATGTATTTAATCCAACCGTTACTTCTGAAAACAGTTGGTGGTATCGTGGAACGGCAGATGCGATATACCGCAATATTGATTTCTTAAAAAGAAGTCATGAACCGTATGTTGTGATTGCAGACGGCGATTGTGTATACAAGATGGATTATAATGAACTACTGGAGTTTCATATTGCTAAAAAGGCAGATATTACAGTAGTGTGCAAGGAAATGCCAAAGGATGAAGATGTCAGCCGCTTCGGGGTGGTGCGGATGAACGAAAATTCCAGAATTGTAGAGTTTGAAGAAAAGCCTATGGTAGCACAGTCCAATACCATATCAGCAGGAATTTATGTATTGCGTAGAAGACAGCTGATAGAGATGTTGGAACGTTGTGCACAGGAAAATCGCTACAATTTTGTGACAGACATTTTGATTCGTTATAAAAATATGAAGAGAATCTACGGTTATAAGTTGGAGTCCTACTGGAGCAATATTGCAACGGTAGAATCTTACTATAAGACCAATATGGACTTCTTAAAACCGGAAGTTCGTGCATATTTTAGAGAGGAACCAAAGATTTATTCTAAGATAGAAGATCTTCCACCGGCAAAATATAATGTGGGTTCAGAAGTGCACAATAGTTTAGTTGCCAGCGGATGTATTATTAATAGTAAAGTAGAAAATTCTATCTTATTCAAGAAGGTATTTGTAGGTAAAAATTGTGTCATTAAAAATTCTATTATTTTAAATGATGTGTATATTGGAGATAACACGCACATCGAGAATTGTATCGTAGAAAGCCGCGATACGTTGCGGGCGAATACATATTTTAGTGGCGGTGATGGAATTAAGGTAGTATGTGAAAACAACGAAAGATATGTAATGTAGGTTTATTTATTAAAGCAAAAGTAGCAAAGACATATAGAAAGGGGCAGCAATTATGCAGATTACGGACGTAAGAATTAGAAAAGTAGAAAAAGAAGGTAAAATGAGAGCAGTTGTTTCAATTACATTAGATGAAGAATTTGTTGTTCATGATATTAAGGTAATTGAAGGAGAGAAGGGACTATTTATTGCAATGCCAAGCCGTAAGGCAGCGGATGGGGAATACCGTGACATTGCACATCCAATCAATTCACAGACAAGAGAGCGGATTCAGAAGATTATTTTAGAGAAGTATGAGGCAGAAATAGCCACAGGAGAAGCAGAATAGAGTTTGCAAGGTAGTTTACTATGGGTGTGAAAAACCAGTGGACGGTAGGGGTACCGTTCCACTGGTTCTTTTTATACAATAGGAAATTGCGTCCTATTGTATAAAAAACGCTCCGCTAAGGAAGCACTCCTCGCGGAGAAGAAATTAGTCGTAAACGACACCGCTCGGGCGCGAAAGAGTCCGACAAGCGGACTCTTTGTTCAATAAATTGATAAAATGATTCGTGTTTTCAATTCCAACAGCATTCCCGATCTCATAAATTCGGTTATTCGTAGAAAGTAACAGCTTTTTGGCATAATCAATGCGCCGATTATTTAAATATTGTAGCGGTGAGACATGGAAGTAAGAAGAAAAGTCTCGACAAAGCTTATATTTACTGATACGAAAAGATTCAGCAAGTTCATCCAGAGAAAACTTTTCAGAGTAATGCGTATCGCACCAGATTTTTAAATCAGCAACAATTGAAGAAGTATGCAAAGAAATCAAGGATGAAAAGGTTCATCATTTTATGTATACACAAAATGGTTGTGGAACTCCAGGACATATTCGTATTCCAGAGGCAGAACAAATGTCAACAGAATTAGTAAATTATATAGAATCACTTGGAGAAAAAATCTGGAATGAGGAATAAAAGGAGAAAAACTTACCATTGGATTTTTAGGTGGTTCCATTACACAGGGAAGTTTATCGTCTACACCGGAAACCTGTTATGCATATCATGTGTATGAATGGTGGAAGAAAACCTTTCCTCAGGCAGAATTTACTTATGTAAATGCCGGAATCGGCGGAACCACATCTCAGTTTGGGGTAGCAAGAGTGGAAAGTGATTTGCTGGCATATCATCCGGATTTTGTAATTGTAGAGTTTAGCGTAAATGATGATAGTACAGAGCATTTTTGCGAAACCTATGAAGGATTAATCAGAAAAATATATGATTCGGAAGAAAAACCGGCAATGCTATTGGTTCACAATGTACGTTATGATGATGGCGGAAATGCACAGGTACAACATGGAAAGGTAGCAAGATATTATCATCTGCCTGCGGTAAGTATGCAAAGTACCATTTATCCCCGTGTAGTGTCAGGAGAGATTCCGAATAGAGAGATTACACCAGACGATTTACATCCAAATGACAAAGGACATGAGTTGGTGGCAGTTGTGATAACCTGGTTTTTAGAAAAAATACAAAAAAACGAAGAAAAGGTTTCTGATATTCCATTTGAAATGCCAGAACCGTTTACAATGAATCAGTATCAAAATTCGGTTCGCATGCAGAACAATAACTGTGATCCTATGTGTGAAGGATTTATTGCGGATAAGGAAGTGCAAAAACATATTACACAGTGTTTCCGTAAGGGATGGACTGCTACAGAAAAAGGTGCAAGAATTACTTTTGCAGTTGCAGGAACTTGTATCGGAGTACAATATCGCAAGTCTGTAAACAAACCGGCACCTATTGCGCAAATAGTTGTAGATGGAGACAGAGAACATGCAGTTACCCTAGATGCCAATTTTGAAGAAGAATGGGGTGATTGTCTGTACTTAGAAACCGTAGCAGAACATGTGAAAAATCGCATGCATAAGGTATTTAAGTTAGAAGTAGAAAAGAAAGCAACATTTGAACAGAAATATCCATTTATGCTGGTAAGCGTATTAGAAGGTGATGGACTGTTAAATGGCGAGTTGGTAAAGAAGGGAGACCATTTGATTCTTCCAGCCGGACTTGGAACAGTTGAAGTAGAAGGAAACTTAAAAGCAATCTGCTCTACTTTGTAAGAAAAACTTAAGAAAAATTTGAAGATATTTCTATTAAAAATCCGTTATAATGTGATATACTGTACAAGGCAGTGCAGTATACATGATTATAACGGATTTATCTTTATCTTGTTAAAAGATGATGAAATAGAAAGGAAAAAAGATGTTAGAGATTTTAAAAGCAGTAATCTACGGAATCGTAGAGGGCATTACAGAGTGGCTCCCGGTCAGCAGTACGGGACATATGATTTTACTAGAAGAAATTATGCCAATGGATGTATCCAAGGATTTTTGGAATATGTTTTTGGTAGTGGTACAGTTAGGTGCAATTTTAGCAGTGGTACTTTTGTTTTGGAATAAAATTTTTCCGTTTAAGCCTAAGGAAAAAGATGTGATAGATATGAAAATCATGAACCTGTGGGGAAAAATTTTAGTTGCCTGTGTACCTGCGGGAATAGTAGGTGTATTATTTGATGACTGGCTGGATGAACACCTGTATAATTACTGGGTAGTATCTATTATGTTGATGTTAGTAGGATTAGTGTTTATTATTGTGGAAAATCACAATAAAGGACATCGTGCAACCATGCGAAATACCAATGCCATCACATATCGTGCAGCAGCTATGATTGGTGTATTTCAGCTTATTGCGGCAGTTCTTCCGGGTACTTCCCGTTCCGGTGCAACCATTATCGGTGCATTGATGATTGGGGTATCTCGTACAGCAGCAGCAGAGTTTACATTCTATCTGGCAATTCCGGTTATGTTTGGAGCAAGCCTTTTGAAGCTTGTAAAATTCGGGCTTGCATTTAGTGGAATGGAATTGGGAATACTCTTAACAGGTATGATTGTTTCATTTGTAGTATCTGTGATTGTGATTCGTTTCTTAATGGGATATATCAAAAAGCACGACTTTAAAATATTCGGATGGTATCGTATTATATTAGGAGCCATTGTATTATTGTATTTTGGTGTAATCCGTTAATGACGTATTAAGGGCATAAGGAAGCATAGAATATAAGCGGAGTGCTGAGAAAATGATACAAGAATGGCTTAGAAGAAAGAAACAGAAAGAGGAAAAGATTATGTATGTAATTGCAGGCTTGGGAAATCCTACTGCAAAATATGAGAAAACAAGACATAACGTAGGATTTGATGTCATTGACCGGCTGGCAGAGAAATATAATATAAGGGTGTCTGATAACAGACAGAAGGCACTTTGTGGAACCGGAATCATAGAAGGAGAAAAAGTATTACTGGTAAAACCACAGACTTTTATGAATTTAAGTGGTGAAAGCATTGGTGCAATTCTTAACTTTTATAAAGTAGAACCGGAGACGAATCTCATTGTAATTTATGATGATATCAGTTTAGAACCGGGAAGACTTCGGATTCGTAAGAAAGGGAGTGCCGGAGGACATAATGGAATTAAAAATATCATTGCCCATACCGGAACACAGGAATTTTTACGAATCAAAGTAGGAGTTGGAGAAAAACCACAAGGCTGGGATTTGGCAGACTATGTGCTGGGACGTTTTTCCAAGGAAGACAGAGAAAAAGTAGAAGATGCGTTTGAACGTGCGGTAGAAGCAGTAAGCTATATGGTAAAAGGAGAAACAGATAAGGCAATGAATCTGTTTAACTAATAGGAACTTGAAGCTGAGGTAGAAAGAAATGGAAAGTTTTACAAAACCTCTATCAGGGTTAAAGGAATATGAAGAATTAAAAACAACACTTTCTAAAGAGAAAGGAATCATACAGGTTTCTGGATGCATTGATGTCCAGAAGCCTCATTTGATTTACAGCTTATCTAAGGAAAAAGAGAAAAAGCTCATTGTAACCTTTAATGAACAAAAGGCAAGGGAATTATACGATAATTATCGATTTTATGACAGAGAGGCAGTGTATTACCCTGCAAAAGACGTGTTGTTTTATCAGTCAGATATTCGCGGAAATGCCTTAACGGCAGAGCGTTTGCAGGCGGTGCGGGCAATTTTAGAAAATGAGCAGGTAACGATTATTACTACCTTCGATGCATTACTGGATCGAATTGCACCTATTACCAATATCAAAGAGGGAATTTTGGACTATACCGTGGGAGACTCCATGGATATGGAGAAAATGAAGGAAAAACTGGTACAGTTAGGATATGAGCGTAATTATCAGATTGAAGGTGCAGGACAATTCGCTGTCCGTGGTGGAATCCTGGATATTTTTCCACTAACGGAGGAAGTACCATATCGTATTGAGTTATGGGGAGATGAGATTGATTCTATTCGTAGTTTTGAGGTAGAAAGCCAACGTTCCATTGAAAATCTGGAAAGTGTGGAGATTTATCCGGCATGTGAAGTTGTGTTATCTAAAGAGCAGATAGCACAGGGATTAGAGAAAATTGAAACCGAAGCGGAAGAACTTTATGAGACATTCCGAAAGGAAATGAAAACAGAGGAAGCACATCGTATTCGTAAGACGTTAGATGCCTTAAAAGAAGAACTTACAGAGCTTGGACGAGTGGATAATTTAGACAGTTATCTTAGTTACTTTTTAGAGGAAACCGTGTCCTTTTTAGATTATTTTCCAAAGGAAAATATATTGATATTTTTGGATGAGCCTGCCCGTATTGCGGAAAAAGGACGAGTCGTAGAACAGGAATTTTCCGAAAGTATGAAGCATCGTCTGGAAAAGGGATATATTTTACCGGGACAAATGAATGCACTGTATACCGGGGCAGAAATTTTTGCCACATTAGAGCATCGGAAATGTGTGGCAGTGACAACCTTGGAAATGAAGGTCAATGAGCTGGAGATTAAGTATCGATACAATATCCAGACCAAGGCGGTAAATCCATATAATCGTAGTTTTGAAATACTTATTAAGGACTTACAGAGATATAAGAAAAATAAATACCGTGTGATTTTACTGTCAGGTTCGAAAACTCGTGCTACCCATTTAGCAGAAGATTTGCAAAATGAAGGACTCAGTTGCTTTTACAGCGAGGATTTTAATCACGAAGTGCAGCCGGGAGAAGTGATGGTTGCTTATGGAAAACTCAATAAAGGATTTGAATATCCGGACATTAAGTTTGTGGTGATTTCGGAAAGTGATATTTTCGGTGGCGAAAAGAAGCGTAAGAAGAAGCGAAAGATTTATGAGGGAGAGAAAATCCAAAGCTTTACAGACTTAAATGTGGGAGACTATGTGGTACATGAGCGGTACGGTGTGGGAATTTATCGAGGCATTGAAAAAGTCGAGATTCAAAAGACGGTAAAGGATTATATTAAGATTGAATACGATAAGGGCAGTACGCTGTATATTTTGGCAACTCAGTTAGAAGCAATTCAAAAGTATGCAGGAGCAGATGCAAAGAAGCCAAAGATTAACCGCCTAGACGGTCAGGAGTGGAATAAGACAAAGAGCAGGGTAAAAGGTGCAGTCAAAGAGATTGCCAAAGAACTGGTAGAGTTGTATGCTATTCGCCAGCAGACGGAAGGATTTCAGTACGGACCGGATACGGTATGGCAACGGGAGTTTGAAGAAATGTTCCCATTTGAGGAAACAGAAGACCAGGAACTTGCCATTGAAGCCACCAAAAAGGATATGGAGAGCACCAAGATTATGGATCGCCTCATTTGCGGTGATGTGGGATATGGCAAGACGGAAGTTGCCATACGAGCAGCATTTAAAGCAGTACAAGAGGGAAAGCAGGTAGTTTACCTTGTACCAACCACCATTTTGGCACAGCAGCATTACAATAACTTCGTACAGCGAATGAAAGATTTCCCGGTTCAGGTAGACTTGATGTGCCGTTTTTGTACCAATGGACAGATAAAAAAGACCGTAGAGGGCTTGAAAAAGGGAATGGTAGACATTGTAATTGGAACACATCGAGTACTTTCTAAGGATGTAGAATTCAAGGATTTGGGATTGCTGATTATTGACGAGGAGCAACGTTTTGGAGTTGCCCATAAGGAAAAAATCAAGCAGATAAAGAAAAATGTAGATGTGTTGACTTTAACAGCAACACCGATTCCAAGAACCCTTCATATGAGCCTCATTGGAATTCGAGACATGAGCGTATTAGAAGAACCACCTATGGACAGAATGCCGATTCAGACGTATGTTATGGAGTTTAACGAAGAAATTGTGCGAGAGGCAATTAACCGGGAATTAGCAAGAAATGGACAGGTGTACTATGTTTTTAACAGAGTAAATCAAATCGCAGAAGTGGCATCGAAAATTGCAGAGTTAGTACCGGAGGCAAACGTAGCCTTTGCCCATGGACAGATGAAAGAGCGCGAGTTAGAAGATATTATGTATCAGTTTATCAATGGAGAAATTGATGTACTGGTATCTACAACTATCATTGAAACAGGACTTGATATTTCCAATGTAAATACCATGATTATCCATGATGCGGATAATATGGGACTATCCCAGCTCTATCAGTTGCGGGGAAGAGTTGGTCGTTCCAATCGTACCGCATATGCCTTTTTGATGTATAAGCAAAATAAAATGTTAAAAGAGATTGCAGAAAAGCGTTTGTCTGCCATTAAAGAATTTACCGAATTGGGAAGCGGATTTAAGATAGCTATGCGAGACCTAGAAATCCGCGGAGCAGGAAACCTCTTAGGTGCAAAACAGCATGGGCATATGGAAGCGGTAGGATATGACTTGTACTGTAAGATGCTAAATGAAGCGGTTAAGACCTTGAAAGGAATTGAGACACCGGAACAGTTTGAAACAACCATAGAGTTAGATATGGATGCTTTTATTCCGCCAACCTATATACCAAACGAGTTCCAAAAGTTAGATATTTATAAACGAATTACCGGGATTGAAAACCAAGAGGAAAGTGAGGAAATGTTAGAAGAGCTCATTGACCGCTTTGGAGAACCACCTAAGTCCGTGGAAAATCTCCTTACGATTGCGCAGTTAAAGGCAAAGGCACATAGCTGTTACTATACGGAAATTAAGGAAAACGGAGATAAAATCAGATTTACCTTTTACCAGCAGGCAAAAATCAATCCGGTAAACATTGCACCAATGGCAGAAAAATACGAAGGGGCACTTCAGTTTATCCGAGATTCGAAAGCACCGTATTTTGAGTATGTAAGAACACATAATACCAGACAGAAAGGACGAAGTGCACTTGAGATAGCACAGCAAATACTGGAAGATACGAGAAACTTACTGTTAGAAAAGTGAAAAAACTGTTAAATCCCTGAAAAATAGTTGATACACAAAAGGAAAAGAACTATAATATCATCAGTATGTAAAAAGAAAGATTACGAAAGAAATACCTAGGAGGAAACTATGAAGGCAAAAAGATTACTGTCCCTGCTTTTGGCGGCAGCTATGGGAGCATCCGTATTGACAGGATGTAATGAAATTAAGGCGGATGCAGTGGGAGCCACCTTAAATGGAGAGGAAATCTCTCTTGGATTTATGAATTTTATGGCAAAATTCCAACAGGCAGTATATGATGGATATTTGGGTTCCATGTATGGAACAAGTGATTATTGGTCACAGGATATGAACGGAAATGGTTCCGATATGGAAACAACGGTAAAGGATCAGGTGGCTGAAAATATAGAGCTGTTGTATTTATTAGAAGATCATATGTCAGATTATGGCGTAGAGATTACAGATGATGAAATGTCAGCTATTGATGAAGCAGCTGATAAGTTTATGTCTGATAATAGTAAGGTAGCTATTGAGCAGATAGGAGCAACAAAGGAATATGTAAAAGAGATGCTTCGTTTAGATACCATTCAGACAAAAATGAATAATGCCATAGGAGCGGAAGTTGATACGGAAGTTTCGGATGAAGAAGCTGCGCAGAAGACTTTTAGTTATGTTAAGATTAGTAAAACATCCACGACGGATGCAGATGGAAAGACCGTTGAATATACAGATGAACAGAAAAAAGAATTAGAAAATACTGTAAATGAATATGCAAAAAAAGCACAGGCAGACTTTGACGGTGCAGCACAGGAAGCAGGATATACAGTATCCACTTATTCCTATGGTTCAGATGAAAGTAATTTTGCAAAAGATGTGATTGCAGCAGCAGACAGCATGCAGGTGGGAGACATCAGTGATGTATTAGAGGATGACAATAATTATTACATTATTCGTATGGATAGTACATTTGATGAACAGGCTACCGCAAATAAGAAGACTGAAATTGTAAAACAGAGAAAAACAGATCACTATAAAGAAGTATGTGATGGTTATAAAAAAGATGTTAAGTATGAAGTAAATAAATCAGAATGGAAAAAAGTAAAATTTGATGACTTATTTAGCATAAAGCAGGACGCACCAAGTAGTACAAATAGTACCACTGGTACGGACAATACAAGTAGTACAGATACAACACAGAATTAGGAAAATAAGGGGCTGTCGGAAGACAGCCCTTTGTTTACACCAGTAGTGAGGAAAATTATGGAATACATACATCATTATGATTCCCCTTTTGGTGGAATTACGCTTGCCAGTAATGGTGAAGAACTCATTGGATTATGGTTTGATGGACAAAAGTATTTTGCAGATACACTGTTAAAGGAATATGAAGAAAAAAGTCTTCCCATATTTGAAGAAACAGACCAATGGCTGGATATTTATTTTAGCGGAAAAGAGCCGTTGGACATAATTCAATATCTATTATTATTCCTTGCCATAGAGTAGTGGGAACCAATGGAAGTTTGACAGGGTATGCAGGAGGAATGGAGAAGAAAGAAAAACTCCTTACTTTAGAAAAAGTAAATATGTCCAAGTTTTTTGTTCCAAACCAGAAAGGGATAGAATAGAACTTTGAAACCAGGAAAGGTATCATTTCAACTGTGAGGTGATATCTCTTTTATATCAAAGAAAATAATGAAGAAAAATATTGGAGCACAGTTAGCATTATATCAATCAGGGAATTAATATAGTAGATGAGTCATGGTTGCAGGAAGCGGATTGTATGGGGGTATCAGTGTTGTTTGAGTTCCTACCTATGAGTATTTTTTAGCAGGAGATAAAATAGGTGATGGTGCTAAGATGAATAAATAAGGAATTTTACTAACAAAAATTTTATCTTTGTGGTATGATGTACTGCGGATGGAAGAATAAGTACCATAAAGAAAGAAGGTTTTTTATGCCGGCAGGATCAGTGGAAAGAACCAATGCAAGAAAAGATTAACCTATGTGGCAGTAAAAAAGTTGCTTGAAAACGGATAGAAGAATTGGAAGCAACCTGGATTGGAGAAGGAAGCATTGTGAGACAGGGCGTACACATTATTATGGGCGACCGTGTTAAAATAGGAAACCATGTTTCCGTTATGTATAATTTTGTCTGCATGTCCAGAGGTGGCGTAATCATTGAAGATGATGTAAGTATTGCGGCAAATATACAGATACTTACAAACAACCACGATGAAAAACAACATCGAATTCTTTTATGTAAACCGGTAGTAATAAAGAAAAATGCCTGGATTGGTGCAGGTGTAACAATTTTACAGGGTGTGACAATTGGTGAGAATGCAATCGTAGGTGCGGCTGCCGTTGTAACAAAGGACGTTCCTGCAAATACTATTGTAGTAGGAAATCCGGCGAGAATTGTCCGCAAAGTAGAACTGGATAACAAGTAAAGGTTAATAATTAGTAGATAAAAGAGGCATGTGAAGTATTATGAGTACAACAAGTAAAAAAACAATGGATATGACCCAGGGTTCATTATGGAATAAAATTCTTATATTTGCGCTTCCGCTTGCGGCAAGCAGTATCTTACAACAGTTGTTTAATTCTGTAGACACAGCGGTGGTGGGGCGTTTTGCAAGCAGCCAGGCATTGGCAGCAGTAGGAAGTAACAGTTCCTTAATATCATTATTGATTAACTTATTTATCGGAATATCTCTTGGGTCAAATGTTGTAATAGCACACTATATTGGACAAAAATCAGAGGAAAATATCCATGCAGCGATTCATACAGCAATTGTTGTAGCCATGATAAGTGGTGTATTTGTCATGATATTTGGACAATTTATCGCAAGACCGGTATTGTTATTAATGGGAACACCAGAGGATGTGATTCAGCTGGCAGTATTGTATTTGCGAATTTATTTACTTGGTATGCCCTTTATCATGTTATATGATTTTGGTTCATCCATTCTTAGAAGTACCGGTGACAGCAGACGTCCGCTCTATAGCCTTATTGTTGCCGGAGTAGTTAATACGATTTTAAATCTGATACTTGTAATCGGATTTAAGCTAAGTGTTGCCGGTGTAGCAATTGCTACCGTGATATCAAATATGGTAAGTTCCGGGATTGTGATGTATATACTTCTTCATGAGTCAGAGCCAATCAGACTGGAGTTACGAAAACTTACGATTGTACCAATAGAATTAAAAAAGATTTTGAGTATTGGAATTCCGGCAGGATTACAGGGAATGATGTTTTCCATTGCCAATGTTTGCATACAAAGTACCATTAACAGTTTTGGTTCCAATGCTATTGCCGGTTCTGCGGCAGCGTTGAACTTTGAGTTTTTTGCATATTTTCTGGTAAATGCATTTGCACAGGCAGCGGTTACATTTACCAGTCAAAACTATGGGGCAGGAGAGCCGGAAAGATGTAAGAAAATTTTTAGAATATCTATGGTATTTTCTTTGGTGTCCTGTGGACTTCTCTCAGGTATTTTTGTTTTAGGCAGGGGATTTTTCCTGCGCATCTATACCACAGACCAGGCGGTGCTGGAATTTGCAACACAGCGACTTTTGATTGCGACTACACTGGAGTTACTTACTTCTGTATATGAAATCAGTGCAGGAGCAATGCGAGGATTGGGACATTCTCTGTTGCCTGCAATTATAACATTTGTAGGTTCCTGTGTGTTACGACTTGTGTGGATATCTACCGCATGCCGCATGGTTCACGAATTCTGGGTATTACTTATTATCTATCCGATTTCCTGGGTAGTAACAGGAATTGCCATGATGATTGCGTATGGCTGTATTAGAAAAAAATGTTTTCAATAGGAATTATTCCATTTAGAAAAAAGTAGTCTTATAATTACTGAAACTCTTCATAAGTAAAGGACATATTTTTAATTAAGAAATTTGTCATATCATCCGGAAGCTTTTGTGTAAAACACAAAGGCTTTTTTGTAATTGGGTGGATAAACTCCAGTTTGGCAGAGTGGAGTGCCTGACGTTTTAAAATGCGTGTGTCTTGTGAAACATCAGATAAAGTGGCAACATAAGAAGCCTCTTTGGAATTATACAGACTATCACCTACCAATGGACACTTCATATATTTCATATGAACACGAATCTGGTGTGTACGTCCGGTTTCCAGTTTAAGAGATACGAAGGCATAACCGTTTTCTCTGCCAAGTACCTGATACTGAGTGATAGCACGGTCACCATTGATAAAGTCTATGGTGCGTTCAATGGTAGAGCCTTCTTTTCGCCCAATAGGAGCATAGACAATTCCCATATCCGGCAGGTATTTGTCCTGAACAATGGCAAGATATTCGCGATGAATCTCTCGTTCTGCCACCATTTGAGATAAGATATTGGCACTTACCATATGTTTTGCAATAATGGTAAGTCCGGAGGTATTTCGGTCAAGGCGATTGATGCAACGAAATACAAAGGGAATATTTTGTTTATGATAATACCAGGCAACGGCGTTGGCGAGTGTATTTTCATAATTTCCCATAGAAGGGTGAATTGGCATATCCGCAGGCTTATTCACCACCAGTAGGTCTTCATCCTCGTAGATAATGTCCAAGGGAAGTTCCACGGGAACAATTTTCTGAGAAGATGCAGTTTCTTCCATGCAGACTTTCAGAGTATCCAATGGTTGTAAAGAATAATTTACATGTTTCCAGACACCGTTTACCAGAATACTTTCCGGCATTTTTTTTAAATCAATGATATTTTGATTGGAAAATCCCTGTTCCTTTAGAAAATATTCAATATTATGCCCTGCGTCGGCAGAAGTGATTTGATAAGTAAAGGTACGCTTCATTGGATTAAGAATTCCTTTCATGATTTGGCTAGAATATAGCATAGCAAAGGGGAAAATACAAGCACTTGTATGAAAAATGGTTTTTTAGTATAATAAAAGGTATTGGAAATAAGCATATTGGAGAAGAAAATGAAGAAAAAATATCAGGCACTTATACTGGGAATTGTAGTGATTATTTTTGCGGGAATTTTACTTTGGCACGGAAAAAATACAACAAAAACGGAACGTTTTGAGGCACAGTTTACCGATGTATTCGATACTGTGACAAATATTATTGGCTATGGCGAGAGTCAGGAGACATTTACCCAACAGGTGAGTGAATTAAAGGAGCAGTTTGATTATTATAATCAGTTATATGATATTTATAACGATTATGATGGAGTAAATAATATAAAAACCATCAATGACAATGCAGGGAAAGAACCGGTAAAAGTAGCACCGGAAATTATAGATTTACTAAAGCTGGGAAAAGAAGCATATGTAGAAACCAACGGACAGGTAAATATTGCTTATGGCAGTGTATTAAGTCTGTGGCATGATTATCGGGAAGCAGGTTTAAATAATCCAACTAAGGCAGAATTGCCGCCTATGGAAGAAATTGAAGCAAAAGCGGCACATACAGATATTAATCAGTTAATCATCGATGAAGAAGCCTCTACGGTATATCTGGCGGATGCAGAAATGTCTTTAGATGTGGGAAGCATTGGAAAAGGATATGCAGTACAAAAAGTGGCAGATTATGCAAAGGCACACAATATGAATCATCTTTTAATTAGCGCAGGGGGAAATGTTTGCGTAGTAGGAGCGAAGGAAGATGGTGAGGGCTGGAGCGTAGGAGTGCAGAATCCGGATTTGAGCAGTGATAAGGAGTATGTACAAAAGGTAAAATTGCAGGATATGTCCATTGTAACCAGCGGAAATTATCAAAGATATTATGAAGTGGCTGGAAAACGTTATTGTCATATTATTGACCCCGATACCATGATGCCGGCAGAACATATGGCATCTGTTTCTGTGATTATGAAGGATTCGGGGAAGGCAGATGCCATGTCTACTGCATTGTTTAATATGGACTATGAAGAAGGAAAGGCATTGGTAGAATCCATGGATGGAGTTGAGGCAATGTGGATACTTGAGGATGGAAGTATTCAGTATTCCAGTGGATTTTCCAAATATCTGGCAAAATAATAGGAGCATAGAATGAAAAAAAATGATGTAATCATGATTGGAATAATCGTAGTAATTGCACTGGTGGCATTGTGTTTGGTAAATCTCTACGGAAAATGGAATACCAAGGATGCGCAGGCGGTAGTAACGATTGATGGAACAGAGTATGGAAGATATCCGTTGTCAGAGGACAGAACCGTAAAAATAGAATCCGAAAATAACGGATATAATTTATTGATTATTGAAAAGGGGGATGCGAGAATTGAAGAGGCATCCTGCCCGGATAAAATTTGTATACGTCATAAACCAATTGATAAGACAGGAGAAACATTGGTGTGTCTGCCCAATAAAGTAGTGGTTGAGATTGAAAATGGTGAAGAAGCAGATGTAGATGCATCCACCAATTAGACAATAGAGAAAGACAATAGAGAAGGGAACAATTATGGCAAAAAAGACAGCATATATGGGAATGTTAGTAGCGTTAGCATTTATTTTTTCGTATATTGAATCTTTGATTCCGATTAACGTAGGAATTCCGGGAATTAAGATAGGACTGGCTAACATGGTAACCATTGTAACGTTATATACGATAGGAGTAGTTCCGGCAGTTGTGTTATCCCTTGTGCGAATTGTATTGACGGGATTTACCTTTGGAAATCTGGCAATGATGATGTATAGTCTCGGAGGTGGTATGCTAAGCCTGTTGGTAATGGTAATCGCACGAAAGACAAAGCTATTTTCCATTACAGGGGTCAGTGTACTTGGTGCAGTATTTCACAATATAGGACAGATTATAGTGGCAGCAATTGTAGTAGAAAACAGCAGTTTGTTTTATTATCTTCCGGTACTCCTTGTTTCCGGTGTGGTTTTTGGTGTGGTTATTGGCATGGTAGGAGCTGTTTTGGTGAAACGATTGTCAGGGTTCATACAAAAACAGGATATATTTTAGACGCTAAGAAAGCGTTAAGACATTGCTCAAAAAGTGTTAAGGAAAGTCTGTTTAGATTGACGGTAAATAAAATAGTTGGTATGCTCGTAGCAGTATAAGAAAAGGAGTTTCGTATGGGAAGCTCCTTTTTATAACGTAAATACGAAAAGTATAAGAAAAAATAACTGTTTTTATGACAGAATGTAAAGGTACACAGGAAGGAAGAAAAAGCAATGGAAATGACGCATATATTGGAATTATTAGGCGGATTAGCACTGTTTTTATACGGTATGCAGATGATGAGTCAGGGGTTAGAAGCGGCTGCCGGAAATAAAATGAAGCAAATTTTAGAAAAACTGACAGCGAATCGTTTTTTAGGAGTAGCCGTAGGAGCCGGAATTACAGCAATTATACAATCATCGTCGGCAACAACGGTGATGGTAGTGGGATTTGTAAATTCCGGTATGATGACGTTGCAGCAGGCAGTATGGATTATTATGGGTGCCAATATTGGTACTACCATAACCGGACAGTTGATAGCACTGGATGTAGGTGCAATTGCCCCCTTGTTTGCTTTTGCCGGTGTGGTGATGATTTTGTTTTTTAAAAAACAAAAATATACATATTTTGGACAGATTTTAGCAGGACTTGGAGTGCTGTTTATCGGAATGGGAATGATGAGTGGTTCCATGACACCATTGCAGCAGTCAGATAGCTTTATTCATTTGATGACTACATTTTCCAATCCTGTATTTGGAATACTTGCAGGTGCAGTATTTACAGCCATAATACAATCATCATCAGCATCAGTGGGAATTTTACAGGCACTTGCAGTAAGCGGATTAATAGGACTGGACGGAGCGGTATATGTATTGTTTGGACAGAATATTGGTACATGTATTACAGCGGTTTTGGCATCCATAGGAACCAATCGAAATGCGAAACGTACTACATTGATACATCTTATGTTTAATGTAATCGGAACAGTGATTTTTACCATATTGTGCATGGTAACGCCATTGGTGTCCTTTATGGAAAGTGTAACTTCTAATCCGGCAGCACAGATTGCCAATGTGCATACCTTGTTTAATATTGTAACAACACTCATACTACTTCCGGCAGGAAATGGACTGGCAGGATTAGCAAAGAAGATTTTACCAGAACGTCCGGAGGAGGGAAATCAGGAGTTACATTTGGAGTATTTGCATCCACTGGGAAAATCAGCAGAGCGTACCATTGGTGTGGCTGCAATTTATACCAATCAGTTGGCACAAGAGGTATATCGTATGCTGGAAATGGCGCAGGAAAATGTGGATAGAGCATTTTGGGCATTTCGTACCGGAGATGTAGAACAGGTGCCGGAGGTATGTAAAACAGAAGATTACATTGATTATTTGAATAAAGAAATCTCACATTACATTTCCAGAACGATTGTAAATGAAGCAAATGAAGAAGAAACTTATAATGCCAGTCAGTATTTTAAAATGGTTGGAAACATCGAACGAATTGGAGACCATGCACTTAACATTGCCGAATATACGGAAAAGTTAGAAGAAAATCATATTGTTTTTTCGGAAAAGGCACAGGTAGAAATGGAACATATGGAGCAGGTACTTCGTGTATTGTTTGAAACCTTGGGAAATGAAAAACGGGGAACCGGGGAATGGATGATGCGTATTGCACAGATGGAACAGAGCATAGATGACATGACATTTCAATACCGGGAACAGCTTATGGAACGTATGCGCTTGGGAGAATGTGCAGAAGAAGCATGTATCATCTATTCCGAGATGTTAACTGACTTTGAACGAATAGGGGATCATGCATTGAATATTGCACAGGAAATGGAAAAAATAGCAAAACAATAAAATTATTACTATTATTTCTATTTGAAAAGTGTTAATATGATTAACGTAACAATTATTTCAAAAGAGAGAGGAGCAAATAGTTATGATGAAGGCGAACAAAAAGTTACGAAAATTAATGCTTATGTTGGGATTAAGCGGAGTTCTCATAGGAACCATGACAGCATGTGGCAACAAAGAAACAACTCAGAATACTTCCGATGTAAAGAAAAAGGACAGTAAAGAGAAGAAGACACTTGATAATTCAAAAAAAGTAGTCAAAGAAGAGGAAAAAGAAGAACCGGAGGAAACAGAGTTTTCCTATGAAGATCTGGAAGATGTGGAATTTTGTTTCACCAGTGGAGCAGGTGGATGGAGTACTACATTACAAGTAGAAGCAGATGGAAGTTTTTCCGGATTATATAATGATTCAGATATGGGTGATGCAGGAGATGATTATCCGGATGGAACACGTTATGTTTCACAGTTTTCCGGACAGTTTGGAAAATTAAAAAAGGTAAATGATTATACTTATTCGGCTAAAATCGAAAGTATTGAGTTAGAACAAGAACCTGATACGGAAGAATATGCAGATGATGTTAAGTATGTGTACAGTGAGCCATATGGAATTGACGGCGCAAAGGAGATTCTTTTCTACTTAAAAGGTGCACCAATTGATGAACTGCCGGAAGGATATTTATCATGGGTGAAATATAATTATGATATAGATGCAGAAACAGAGCTTCCTTTTTATGGTTTATATAATGAGGCAGAAGAAAATGGATTTGTAGGAGAAGATGCTTCTTTATATGATGATAATGAGACACAAGATAATTTATCTGAAATTGATAAAGAGCTAGAAGAAGTAGAACAACGAGCAAAAGAAATTGAGGATAGATTAGACCAAGCATACGCACAGGTGGACTTGAACGAGGCATCAGCAGAAGAATATGAATTATGGGATGATGAACTTAACCAAATATGGGCACGTTTAAAAGAAACCTTGGATGAGGACACTATGAAAAAGTTGACCGAAGAAGAACGTCAATGGGTTGCAGAAAAGGAAGCGGCAATAAAAGAGGCTGGAGCAGAATGTGAAGGAGGCTCTATGCAACCGATGTTAGAGAACCTGAAGGGAGCAGAGTTAACCAGAGAACGTGTCTATGAATTAGCAGATATGTTGAAATAATAGAAAAAGAAAATACGAGAAGAAAAGTCTGTAAATTAAGATTTTCTGCGAAATAATTGGGTGGAAGGCTCTTGCATGAGCTTTCCACCCTTGTTTACACCATAGCGATGAAAGTGCGTTCTAAATACATAGCAGTATTGCATTGGAAATGCATTTAGAAAACGCATATAAAGAGTTTATCTATAGAGGGTAATGATACCCAAGAACCTTAGAAAAATATGCTTTTCATTTATTTTAGCATGTTTTTTGAAGATTCACAATCACGATTTTTACAAAATATAATATGTTGACGAATGGTGGGAACTTCAATATAATTCATATAACTATAATTATTAAGAAAAATCTATGAGGTAGAACAGATGACACTTTCATTTATTTTCTGGATGGATATTATTGGAACCATAGCATTTGCAATATCCGGGGCAATGGTTGCGGTAAAAAAAGGAATGGATATTTTTGGTGTAAATATTTTAGCCATTACCACAGCAGTTGGAGGGGGAATGTTGCGGGATATTCTAATTGGAGATGTACCACCGGAAATGTTTCAAAATCCCATCTATACATTGATGGCGGTAATCGTGGCAAACATTGTGTTTTTGTGCGCATATTGGAATAAGAAAAATATAAAGAGCAGTTATGTAAATATTTATGAAAAACTATTATTTCTATTTGATGCATTAGGTTTGGGAGCATTTACGGTAGATGGCGTAAATGCAGGAATGCAGTCAGAATTTCGTGAGAATATTTTCCTGGTAGTTTTTCTTGGTGTAATTACAGGAGTAGGCGGCGGAGTATTGCGAGACATGATGGCAAATGAGTTGCCATATATTTTTGTAAAACATATTTATGCCTGTGCATCTATTTTGGGGGCTATTGCAACTGCATATGTATGGGAAATTTTAGGACAAAATGGTGCAATGATTACAGGATTTGTCATCACCATTTTGATTCGTTTTTTGGCGGCGCATTATAAGTGGGATTTGCCGCGTATTGTGCGTAAATAGGGCATCTCAAGTACTGCTTTAGTTCAATTCAATTACTGCTTGCTGTTGTTTTTTTATCTATTTTGCTAGGATGAAGTTGTAGCAGAAAGGAGAAAAACACAGTGAAAAGGAGGAGAAAAATGAACAGGCAGAAACAGGAAAGAAAAAGAACTTATTGGTATCAGGAAGAAGAGAAAAAGGCAACTCAGGTTATGGAACAACAGACCATGCAGTTACAATTATTAAGTAGTCAGTTACGCAATTTGAGATAAGAAAAGAGGAATAGATATGTTTGACACAAGAAAAACAGGAAAGAAAATCGCAACATTAAGAAAAGAAAAAAATATGACACAGATGGAACTGGCAGATGAAATGGGGGTAAGCTATCAGGCAGTCAGCAACTGGGAACGTGGAAATTCTATGCCGGATATCGGAAAATTGCCACAGCTTGCATTAGTGTTAGGTTGTAGTATAGATGAGATTTTAGGAGAATCGAAGGAAACTAAATTGGTGGAACATTTGATTCAGGGAACGGAACGAGAATATATAGAAGAAACAGATACTGGTGCAGATGTAATTACGCAGGTGGCTCCATTAGTGAAACCAGAACAGACCAAAGAGATGGTACAGACAGTGATTGAAAAGGAAGAAAAAAAAGAACAAGATGAAGGAAAAGAAGAATCTGCGAAGAAATCAAAGTTTTCTATAAAAGAGTTGATTGAATTAGCACCTTACTTAGAAGAAGAATATCTGGATAAATTAGTAGAGCAGATAGATGTAGATACCAATTTAAAAGAACTAATTGGAATTGCAACGTTTCTGGCAGATTACACATTGGATAAGTTGGTAGAAAGAATTAACCTGGAAAAGGGCGGTAAGGGGATTGTAGGACTTGCACCATTTTTGTCAGATGAGGCATTAGATACCTTGATAGAAAGAGCAATGAAACAGGGAGAATTGCAGGATTATACCGGATTATATCCTTTCCTATCAGATAAAACCCTTCATAAATTAGCAGAACCCATGATGAAAAACGGAAATGCTACATCACTTAAGAAGATTCTGCCGTTTTTATAAAGATGTTGTATTGTCCGAACTACATTAGCGTGTTATAATTAAATTATGATACGCAACAATACAAACCAATGGAAGGACAAAGGAGGAGGAAACAATGTCATATTGTATAAAATGCGGAAGAAAACTTAATGATGGAGAGGTGTGTAACTGTCAGGCACAGGCTCCTAAAACAGAATTTCAGGCAACTCAGGGGAATAATTTCCAGACAGCCAATGTAACCGGTGGGGCTACTCAGACAGTAGACAGTAGAAAGAAAATTACAAAGTTACTTACAATTATAGGTTCTGCTGTTATGGCTATTGCATGTTTTATGCCATTTTACACCATTCTGTCAGAAACAATCAATTATGTAGGTGGCGGAACAGGTCAAACCGGTGATGGTGTTATCGTTGTCATCTTGGCTATTGTAGCAATTGTATTGGCAGTATTCAACTTGCAAAAGTTTGGAGTAATTCCAGCGGCAATTGCTTTGGTAATAACCATTTATGATATTTCCCAGGTAAGCAGTGCATCTATGGGATTTGGAAGCTTTGGTATCGGTGCATATCTGGCTGTTATTGGAGCAATCGTAGCAATTGTTGGCGGTATACTTGGATTTGTATGGAAATTGACAAGAAAATAGTATAACGTAAGAGTTAAAAAAGTAAAATAGGGAACATATTACATAAGAGTAATATGTTCCTTTTTTCATGTATTATGTATTGAATTACCAAGGAAAGTGGGATTATAATAGGGAAAGATAAAATAATCATATGGGGGACTTATTCCATGAAAAAATTATTGATATACTTAAAAGATTACAAAAAGGAAAGTGTGCTGGCACCACTGTTTAAAATGCTGGAGGCATCTTTTGAACTGATTGTTCCGTTAGTAGTGACACAGATTATCGATGTGGGAATTGCAAATCGGGATAGTGGATATATTTTAAGAATGTGTCTTATTATGGTGGCATTAGGTCTGATAGGACTTACCTGTTCCATAACAGCGCAATACTTTGCGGCAAAGGCAGCTGTTGGATTTGGAACACAGGTGCGTCATCAGTTATTTGCTCATATACAGACCTTTTCTTTTTCAGAAATTGACAAGGTGGGAACGGCAACATTAATAACCCGAATGACCAGCGATATTAATCAGGTGCAGTCTGGGGTAAACATGGTATTGCGTTTGTTTTTACGTTCCCCATTTATTGTATTCGGAGCTATGATTATGGCATTTACCATAGATGTAAAGGCGGCATTGGTATTTGTAGTTACGATTCCTCTTTTATCTATTGTAGTATTTGGAATCATGGCAATCAGCATTCCTCTTTACCGTAAGGTGCAGGAGCGTTTGGACAAGGTACTTGGAATTACCAGAGAAAATCTTACCGGAGTGCGTGTAATTCGTGCATTCCATAAGGAAGAAGAAGAGAAAAATCGATACGAAGAAAGCCTGGGAGCACTTACTGGTATGCAGAATCATGTAGGACGAATCAGTGCATTTATGAATCCGGTTACCTATACCATTATTAACTGCGGTATTATTGCATTGCTTTATATCGGTGCATTTCAGGTAGATATAGGAGTTTTAACACAGGGACAAGTGGTTGCATTGGTAAACTATATGTCTCAGATTTTAGTAGAATTAATAAAGCTTGCAAACTTGATTGTAACTATCACTAAGGCGGTTGCTTGCGGAAATCGTATTGAATCTGTATTGGAAATGAAGAGCAGCATGCCAATTGATGTACAAAAGGAGCAGTTAGGAAAAGTTGCAGGAAATAAGAGCGAAGCTTCTGAGTATATGGTAGAGTTTTCCCATGTAGGACTGACCTATCAGGGGGCAGGGGCAGAAAGTTTAACAGATATTGATTTTCAGGTGAAAAAGGGAGAAACTATCGGAATCATCGGCGGAACCGGAAGTGGAAAAACATCTTTGGTACATTTGATACCACGTTTTTATGATGCTACAGCAGGTGAAGTGAAAATCAACGGGAAAAATGTCAAGGATTATCCAATTGAGCAACTACGCCAAATGGTAGGAATTGTAATGCAAAAGGCAGTTTTATTCCAGGGAACCATACGGGAAAACCTGTGTTGGGGAAAAGAGAACGCTACGGAAAAGGAGCTGTATCAGGCATTAGAAACAGCGCAGGCAAGGGAAGTAGTAGATGGCAAGGATGGAAAACTGGATGCTCCGGTAGAGCAGGGTGGAAAGAATTTTTCCGGTGGACAAAGGCAGCGACTTACCATTGCCCGAGCATTGGTGCGTAAACCGCAGATTTTGATTTTGGATGATAGTGCATCAGCACTGGATTATGCTACGGATGCCGGACTTCGAAAAGCTATTCGTGAGATGGAAGGAGAGCCAACGGTATTTATCGTATCCCAGCGAACTTCTTCTATCCAGCATGCAGATAAAATTATTGTGTTGGATGATGGTGTGGTATCAGGAATCGGAACGCATGAGCAACTGTTAGAAACCTGTGAAGTATATCGGGAAATTTACGAATCCCAGTATAAGAAACACTAGGAAGGGAGGAACAGTAGCATGAAAAAAGAAAAGAAGAAAAATCAATCGGAAACATTAAAAAAAGTATTACGTTATATTAAACGTTATCGTTGGTATTTAATTTTATCACTCTTTTTTGCTGTGATAACGGTAGCAGCGACCTTGTATATTCCGGTGCTTACCGGAGATGCCATCGACTATATTATTGATGAAGGCATGGTGAATTTTTCAGCAGTTTTTGCAATTCTTATAAAAATCGGAGTTGTGATTGGCGTAACAGCACTGGCACAGTGGTTGATGAATGTATGTAACAACAAGATTACCTATGAAGTGATTCAGGATATTCGACGTGAAGCCTTTGCAAAAATGGAGATTCTTCCATTAAAATTTATTGACGGACATTCCCACGGGGAACTGGTAAGCCGTGTGATTGCAGATGTAGACCAGTTTGCAGATGGACTTTTAATGGGATTTTCTCAATTATTTACCGGAGTAATTACCATTCTTGGAACGCTTCTGTTTATGCTTGCTATCAATGTAAAAATAACATTAGTAGTAGTGTTGATTACCCCGGTTTCGCTGTTTGTAGCAAGTTTTATTGCAAAGCGGACATATAAGATGTTTTTATTACAGTCCAGCACCAGAGGAGAACAGACAGCACTGATTAACGAAATGATTGAAAACCAAAAAGTGGTACAGGCATTTTCCAAAGAGGCAGATGTGTTAGAAAACTTTGATGAGATTAACGGAAGGTTGGAAAAGGCATCCCTACAGGCAACCTTTTTCTCCTCCATTACCAATCCAAGTACCCGATTTGTAAACAGCCTTGTATATACGGGAGTTGGTTTAGTCGGTTCATTTTGTGCTATGAATGGAATGATAACGGTAGGACAGCTTTCCTGCTTTTTAAGTTATGCAAATCAGTATACCAAACCATTTAATGAGATTTCAGGCGTAGTTACAGAGCTTCAGAATGCCCTTGCCTGTGCAGAACGAATTTTTGCACTCATTGAAGAAGAACCGCAGATTCCGGAAAGTGCAGATGCGAAGGTACTGACAGATGTTTCCGGAAAGGTGGAGTTAAAAGATGTTTACTTCTCCTATACGAAAGACAAAAAGTTAATAGAGGACTTTAACTTAAAGGTAGAGCCGGGACAGCGAGTGGCAATTGTAGGACCTACGGGATGTGGAAAAACTACCATTATCAATCTCTTGATGCGTTTTTATGATGTAGATAGCGGAAGTATTCAGGTAGAAGGAAACGACATTCGTAATGTTACAAGAAAGAGTCTTCGAGGCAGTTATGGAATGGTATTGCAGGAGACCTGGTTAAAGGCAGGAACTATACGAGAAAATCTTATTATGGGAAAACCGGATGCTACGGAAGAAGAGATGATAGAAGCAGCGAAGGCCGCACATGCTCACAGTTTTATCAAGCGTTTGCCGCAAGGATATGATACAGTGATTGGAGAAGATGGGGGAAGTTTATCCGCAGGACAAAAGCAGTTGTTATGCATTGCCCGAGTAATGCTGTGTTTGCCACCGATGCTCATATTGGACGAAGCAACTTCTTCTATTGATACCAGAACCGAAATGAAGATTCAGAACGCATTTGCCAAAATGATGAAAGGGCGCACCAGTTTTATTGTAGCGCATCGTTTGTCTACGATTCAGGAAGCAGATGTGATTTTAGTAATGAAAGACGGAAAGATTATGGAGCAGGGAAATCACGAAGAACTTCTTGCAAAAAATGGATTTTATGCACAATTGTATAACAGTCAGTTTGCGGTATAAACAAAGAGTTCACATTTTATAATGTGGTATTTACTATGATATAAAAAACTTCCGAGAAGGTTGTGTTAAGTCAAACTTCTCGGAAGTTTTTTGTTGGGTATTTTATACGCCCTTTTTTATAATGCTATCTCCAAATCGTTTTCTTAATTCTTCGGCGGCTTTGTCAGCCTTTTGTTCCTTTTGGGTTTTCGGTAAATCAAAAAGACTCATTTGAACAGGCTCTGGGTCAGAAGTGAGTTTTGAGGTTCGTACCCCTAAGAGGCGAACGGGTTCTCCATTCCAAAGCTCATCAAACAAAAGACAGACGTAATGGTATAAAGTGGCTGCATCATCAGTGGCATTAGGAAGTTGCCGTTGGTGAGACACATTGGTAAAAGTGGCGTATTTAATTTCCGTACTAACCATTCCGGCAAGTTGTCCGTACTTTTTAAGACGAGAAGAGACCTGATCACACAGGGCACGAAGCACTTTTTTGGCATCGGCAGAAGTCTCAGCGTCCTTAGAAAGCGTGGTGGAATTTCCTACACCTTTTAGTTCCACTTCTTGTGTTTGAACCGGGGAATCGTCTATGCCATTGGCAAATTCCCAAATGAGTCTGCCATGGCTTTTCATATGACTTTCTAAGATGGACACATCGGTATGTGCTAAGTCACCAATGGTAAGAATCTCCAGCTTTTCCAAAGTGGCAGCAGCGGACTTACCTACCATAAAGAGGTCACGGACGGGAAGTGGCCACATTTTCTTAGGAACTTCCTCCGGAAATAAAGTGTGTACACGGTCTGGTTTTTGAAAGTCGGAGGCCATTTTAGCAAGTAATTTATTATTGGAAATACCAACATTTACAGTAAAACCAAAGGTATTACGCACGGTATCTTTAATTTTGGTGGCAGCGTCTATAGGGCTGTTATAATTCTTTATATAATCCGTAAAATCCATATAACATTCATCAATACTTACCTGTTCAATGGCAGGGGAAAAAGTCCTTAGAAGTTCCATAAGGCGGTGACTGTACTGACTGTAAAGCTTGTGGTTAGGCGGAGCCATTACCAGCTTTGGATATTTTTGCAGTGCATGAGCAACAGGTTCTCCGGTAGTTATTTTATAGGCCTTAGCAGGGATAGACTTAGCCAATACAATTCCATGACGGCTTGCCATATCGCCACCAATAATCGCAGGAATTTCCCGCAAATCTACGGAATCTCCATTTTTTAAGTTTTCCACTGCTGTCCAAGAAAGGTAAGCAGAATTCACGTCAATATGAAAAATAAGTCGTTCCATGGGAAACCTCCTGTTTTTATACAAACATTTGTACTGGATTTAGAAAAATTATACCACACATTTGTTCGGTTGTAAAACAAGCGAGCGACAGAAAATTTAAAATGCTAACCAAGTTGTAAAATTTTTAGTACATTTATGAAAATTTTAATTGACAATACTTTATTACAGTGCTATACTAAATAATGAAATTGACATAATAAGGGGCTAGAAGACCAAAAAAGAATGGGGTGGAAATATGATTGTAAAGCAGGAAGATATTCGCAGAGTAAGAGCATCTGTATTGCAGCAGTTAGGAAACAAAGTTCTGATTCAGTTAGACCGTGGAAGAAATAGGGTAGATGTTCAGGAAGGGGTCATTAAGGGCGCGTATCCTTGTGTATTTACCATTCAGGTCAATGATGAGAATGAGAATCCACAGGTATTGTCTTTTAGCTATGCCGATGTACTTACAAGGGATGTTAGAATGAAGTTGTGTTAGAATGAATAAAACGTTTCTACTTTGAATAGAATGTACAAAGTTCAGAGTAGGAGCGTTTTTAATTTGGAATTACAGAAAAAATATATACATATGAGTCGGGAAAAGGGTGAAGCGGTGACGCAGATTACCTTAGACGATGATTTTAATGTTCCCGATGTAAAGCCGGATTTGCTGCGAATTATTATGGATAGAGGAGAAATTCGGTTTGATGAGACAAATATTACACAGGATCATGTGTGGCTAAAGGGGGTGTTAAAATTTTCCATGTTGTATCGGAGCGATCAGGATACAGGGAAAATTGACAGCCTTACCGGAGAAATACCTTTTCAGGAAAGTCTTACCATGGAGGGTATCAATGAGTACGATACAGCAAAAATCACATGGGAAATGGAAGATTTATCCCTTGGTATCATCAACTCCAGAAAAGTAAGCGTGAAGGCACTTGTGATGCTGAAGGCAGTGGTAGACGAAAATTACGATGAAGAATTGGTGACAGGGGCAGAGGAAAATGAGAAGCTTCAGGTATTGGAAAATTCCATGACAGCCATGGCACTGTTATTATCTCAAAAAGATACCTATCGTTTTAAAGAAGAAATTGTACTTCCATCTAACAAGCCTAATATTCACCAGATATTATGGAAAAGTGTACAGCTTCGCGGTGTAGAAATGCGTTTAGGGGAAAATCAGTTAAATATCAAGGGCGAGGCACTGATTTTTGTATTATATGAGGGAGAAGATGAAGAAGAACGTCTGCAATGGGTAGAAAATGCTTTGCCGTTTGTAGGAATGATTGATTGTCCCGGCAGTACAGAAGATATGATAAGTGATATTTCTTATCATATTTCCGGGGTTGAGTTAGAAGCAAAGCCGGATTATGACGGGGAAGAGCGAATGCTTCATTTAGAGCTGGTATTGGATTTGGAGCTTAAGATTTTTTCTGAAGAAGAAAATCGTATGGTAGAAGATATTTATTCCATTGAATCCAAGCTAACACCTATTTATGAAGACGCTGTATTTGAAAAGTTGTTGCTTCGGAATTTTTCCAAATGCAGAATTACAGAAAAGATGAATACAGATCAAAATCAGGAGCCGATTTTACAGATATGTGCAAGCGAAGGAAAGGCAGTAGTAGAGCAGACTGAAATTGTAACAGATGGAATTCAGGTAGAAGGAACACTTCAGGTAGGAATTCTTTATGTGACTACGGATGATAAGATGCCGGTGGCTTCCATGCGGGATGTGCTGCCGTTTCATTACTTAATTGAAGTGCCGGGAATTCGCAAAAATTGCAGATATCATTTGCAGGCAGGAATTGATCAAATGACAACTGTCATGACGGATAGTACACAGGTAGAAGTAAAGGCGGTCATTAACTTAAACAGTATTGTATTTGAGCAACAGGAAGTGAAAAAAATGACCGAGGTAGAAGAAGAACCATTAGATATGGAAGCATTGCAGGAAAGTCCGGGAATCATTGGATATATTGCTAAGGATGAAGATCGTTTGTGGGATATTGCCAAGGAAAATTATACGACTATTTCAGATATTGTAAGCACCAATCAATTGTCTTCCGAGCAGATAAAAGCAGGAGATAAGATTCTCATTATAAAGACAGTAGGATAAAGATAATAAAAAAATAGTATTGACAAATGGAAATTTACAGACTATAATACCCACAAGTGAAAAAATGAAACCGCTGATACAGAGAAGGTATACAAAAGGGCCCGTACAGAGAACCGGGATGGTGGAAACCGGTAGGTAGTGTTTGGATACATGGGCTGTAGAGGGCGAAGGGAAAGGCATAGGCTGAGTATCTGAGACGTAATGTCTGCGTTAAAGACAGGTGATGTGATGGCATTACTAAGAGAGTGGATTCCATAAGAATCAAGCAAGGTGGTACCGCAGGTTTAATTGATAACTTGTCCTTATTTTTACATGATGTAGAAATAAGGACTTTTTTGCGTGATTAAGCAGACTGAACGTGGAATATTACAAAATTTCTGTTTACAGAAAATTTTGTAATGTGACATGGGCAGGAGCAACGCGAACTTAGAATTGCTTGCAATTCTAAGTCTGCTTAATCAGAGATAATCAGAGAAAAACTTACTTAATGCCAAATAAGAAAATCTATTCACCATAGTATTACATGATAAGAAAACGTATTCAGAGGAGGAAAAAGAAATGAAAAAGAAAGTGTTGAGTGTTTTATTGGCAGCTGTTTGTGCAGCTACATTAGTAGTGGGATGTGGAGATGGAAAGAGTACTGACAAATCCAGTGGGGATAAAAAGAAAATAGGAATTGTCACAATGGTAGAAAACGGTGCTTTCACAGATATGAAAGAAGGCATTTTAGATGAGATGAAGGAAAAAGGTTACACGGAGGAAAATACAGAGTTTGATTATCAGTGTGCAGCAGGAGATGCATCTGCACTTACTTCCATTGTAAATAATATGACAGACGGAACTTATGACATGGTATTTACCATTGCAACTCCATCTACACAGGCATTTGTAAACGCAGAGTCTGATACACCGGTATTTTTCTGTGCCGTATCTGCACCAGTGGCAGCAGGTGTATTAAGTGATATGGAAAACCCAGATAAAAATGCAACCGGAACATCTAATGCAATTCCGGTATCTGAGATTTTTGAACTTGCAAAAGCAACTACACCGGTAGAAAAATTCGGATTGATTTATAGCGGAAACGAAGACAATGCAACAAATACTATAGAGCAGTGTAAGAAATATTTAGATTCTGAGCAGATTGCTTATACCGTAGCAACAGCTCCAACATCTGCGGATATTGAAACAGCAGTAAATGCTTTGATTAGTGATGGCGCACAGGCAATTTTCGTACCAAACGATTCTATTATTCAGGATGGAGTAGAAAAATTAGTCGAGATTTGTAATGAAAAGAAAATCCCAACTTATTGTTCTTCCGCAACTACAGTAGCATCCGGATGTTTTGCAACCTTAGCAATTGATGACAAGGGAATCGGAAGAAAAACAGCAGATATGGCAATCGAGTATTTAGAAGGAAAGAAGTTAGAAGAGATACCTTCAAAAGTAATCGGAATTGATTATTGCTCTGTAAATAAGACAGCAATGGAAGCACTTGGATTAACTCAGGATACAATTCAAACAGCCTATGAAGTAAATGTATTAGAATAAGAGGATAAAAAGATGATTGAATTACAATATTACTTATCAAATCTGCCGGATGGATTGATTTATGGATTATTGGCAATGGGAATTTATATATCCCTTCGAATTTTAGATATTCCGGATTTGACAACGGAAGGAAGCTTTGGCTTTGGTGCAGTGGTGTCCGTATTGGTTTCCTTGCAGGGACATCCGGTATTGGCACTTTTAGCAGGAATTTTAGCAGGAGCTTTGGCAGGAGTCATTACCGGATGTTTGCAGACAAAGTTAAAAGTGCATCCGGTATTGGCAGGAATTATTACCATGAGTGGTCTGTATTCCATCAATTTGGTTTGTTATTCCTTAACAGAAAAGGGGGCAACCACAAACTTAAGTTATGATAAAAATACCGTATTTGAAAAGGTAAAAGAACTTTTGGGGATTCGTGGACAATACGAAACCAGCGTGGTAAAAGCAGTGGTAAGTCTTGGTATTGTAATTTTAGTATTATGTATTATTGTTTGGTTTTTCCGTACACATATCGGTCTTTGTGTACGGGCAACCGGGGATAATCCGGATATGGTAAGTGCTTCTTCTATAAACGTAGACAGAACAAAAATCATTGGACTTATGATTGCCAATGCATTAATTGGGCTTGCCGGAGCGATGGCATCCCAGAGCCTTGGTTACTCCGACATTAACACAGCAAACGGAACATTGATTTACGGTCTTGCAGCAGTAATCATTGGAGAAGCAATCTTAGGAAAACGTGGTCCGGCAATTGGTGTATTATCTGCGGTACTTGGTTCCGTATTATATAAGTTAATCGTGGCATTTGTTATTCGACAGAATCTTTTCGGAGAAAAGAGTGCGAACCTGATGAAATTTACCTGTGCACTGATTGTAGCCATTACACTGGCAATTCCTGCAATCAAACAAAAAGCTGCGGAAAGCAAACAAAGAAAGGCGGTAAGATAATGTTAGAAATACGGAATATTACCAAAGTATTTGAAAAAGGAACAGTCAATGAACATGTGGCAATCAAAGACATGAGTCTTTCTTTGAAAAAAGGAGAGTTTGTAACCGTAGTAGGTTCCAATGGGGCAGGAAAAAGTACGCTGTTTAACGCTATTTGCGGTAGCTTTATGGTAGATGACGGAAAAATTTTATTAGATAACGAAGATATTACTTATAAAAGTGAACATAAGAGAGCAAGAGAAATTGGTCGAGTATTCCAGGACCCTATGAAGGGAACAGCACCACACATGACAATTGAGGAAAATCTGGCACTTGCTTACACAAGATCCCAACGCCATGCCAATCCGTTTTCCTCTGCAATTACGAAAAAGAAGACGGCATTTTTCCGAGAAAACCTGGCACGATATCACATGGGAATTGAAGACCGTATGAAAACAAAAATCGGACTTTTGTCAGGTGGACAGCGTCAGGTAGTAACGCTTTTAATGTGTACCCTGTCTGTTCCGAAATTATTGCTGTTAGATGAACATACAGCAGCTTTGGACCCGGCAACAGCAGAAAAGGTCATGGAGATTACAAAGACTATCGTGGCAGAAAATAACATTACTACTATGATGATTACACATAACCTGAAACAATCATTAAGCACCGGAAGCAGAACCATTATGTTGGATTCCGGTGAGATTATTTTGGATGTAAACGGAAAAGAACGTGAAAATATGTCCATGGAAGACTTAATTCAAATGTATTCCATGAAAAAGCAAAAGGAATTTGATAACGACAGAATTTTGCTCTCCGGCGAAGAGTAATCATAGAAAAGAAGTGGAGGAAGACATAGATGAAGTTGGAAAATTATGAGATGCACCTGCCAAGTTATTCTATCGGCAGTGATATTTACAATCAAATAGAAAAAATATGTAGTCCTTTCGGGAAAAAAGTTCTTATTATCAGCGGAGTAAAATCCTATGAAGCAGTTGCAATGAAGTTGTTAAAGGCAATGAAAGAAACAGGATTTGAACCGGTAGGACATGAGTATTACGGAAATGATTGTACCTATGCAAATGTAGAGCATTTAAGAACCTTAGAAGAATACAAAAAGGCAGATATGGTGTTTGCAGTAGGAGGCGGAAAATGCTTAGATACCTGCAAATGCCTTTGCATTGATGATAATAAGCCAATCTTCACCTTTCCAACCATTGCATCCAATTGTGCTGCGTGTACGTCTGTGTCTATTATGTACAATGAGGATGGTACTTTTTTAAAGCCACATTTTTTTACAAAACCATCTAATCATGCCTTTATCGATACGGAAATTATTGCAAAAGCACCGGAAAAGTATCTTTGGGCAGGCATAGGAGATACTTATGCAAAATATTACGAAGCAACGATTTCTTCAAGAGGAGAAGAACTTCCACATTTTACAGCACTTGGAGTAGCGGTCAGTCGTATGTGCTTAGACCCATTGGTGCAATATGGCGGAAAGGCATATCAGGATAATCAAAAGGGCATCTGTTCCTATGAATTAGAGCAGGCAGTCCTCTCTATTGTGGTAACCACAGGCGTAGCGTCTATTTTCTTAACCAGAGACTTTACCCCGGATTATAACAGTGGGCTTGCCCATGCCATTTTCTATGCATTGACAGTATATCCGGTTATTGAAAAAGAGCATTTGCATGGAGAAGTAGTGGGATTCGGTGTATTATATGCATTGCTGTGTGATGGACAGGAAGAAGAATTTGAAAAAATATACCATTTGAATCAAGAATTGGGATTGCCGTTAAAATTAAAAGACATCGGAATTACTACCCAAGAGTTTGAAGAAACCATGGAACGAATTCCCAAAATGTCTGATGTGCGACACTATCCGTATCCAATTACCATAGAAATGTTGCAAAAGGCAATGGAGCGGTTAGAACGTATGTAATAAATTTTCCACAATTTTCAAAGCAGGTTCGGTTGCTATCAATAAAAGATAATGCTATAATTGTTTCGTATGAAACTTTGAAATGTAGATGTGAGAAAGGGGAAAGAAATGAAATCCAAAAGACTTGCAGCCGCTTTATTAGTGGTAGTATTGTGTTTTTCACAGTTTACGGTAGCATTTGCGAATAAGAAAACCGATGCACAGAACAAGAAGAAAGAGGCAGAGGAAAATTTAGATAAAAAGAACGAAGAGATTGATAAAATCCAAAAGGAGCAGCAGTCAATTCAAAATGAAATAGATCAATTAGATTCCCAATTGGTACAAGTTATGATTGACTTGAGTACATTGGAGGAAGAATTAGCTACCAAACAGGATGAACTTGCCCAGACGCAGGAAGAATTGGCTCAGGCACAGGCAGATGAGGCAAATCAGTATGAGGCAATGAAAAAGAGAATCCAGTTTATGTACGAAAACGGAGATTCTACTATGATTACCAGCTTTTTAGAAGCAGATAACATTTCTGATATGCTGAATCGTGTAGAATACTTTAATGAAATGTATAGCTATGATAGGCAGCTACTAGTAACTTATCAGCAGACAAAGGAACAGGTTGCAGCCTTGAAGCAACAGCAGGAGACAGAAGTTGCCCAGTTGCAGCAGACACAGGCAGATTATCAGACAGCAGCTACGAATTACCAGAACACCATTGCCAAGAAGCAAAACAGCATGGATGGATTTGGAGAAAAGTTAAAACAGGCACAAGCACTTGCCGCTCAGTATCAGGATACAATTAGTGAGCAAAATACCGTAATTGCAAAAGAAGAAGAACGAGAAGCCCAGGAAAGAGAGCAGGCAGCTCGTGCAGCAGCACAGGCGGCAGCAAATCAAAATAATAACAGTCACAGTGGGACAGGCTCCAGTAGCGGTAATTCCGGTGGAAACAGTAACACCGGAAGTTCCGGAGGACAGAACTTAAATCCGGCACATACTACCAGTGTCAGCGGAAGTGCTGTGGTACAGTATGCGCTGAACTTTGTGGGTAATCCATATGTATGGGGAGGAAAAGACCCAAATACCGGAGCAGATTGTAGCGGATTTACCAGCTATGTGTACGGTCATTTTGGAATCAGTATTCCAAGTTATTCCTATGCACAGCGTTCTGTAGGACAAGAAGTAAGTTATGAAAATGCCCAGCCGGGAGATTTAATCTGTTATGCAGGCCATGTGGCAATCTATATGGGAAATGGACAGATTGTACATGCGAAAGGAACCGCATATGGAATTGTGGCTTATGACAATGCAACATACCGACCGATTATTACCGTACGGCGTGTATTATAAGAAGATGTTTAAAATAGTTTAGGAGGAAATAGAAATGAATATTGAAACATTAAGAAAAGACATGATTGCAGCAATGAAGGCAAAGGATAAAAATAGAAAAGAAGCAATTTCTTCCCTGGTTTCAGCAGTAAAAAAGGTAGCAATTGATGAAGGATGCAGAGAAGATATTCCGGACGAATTAACAGACCGTGTTATTTTAAAGGAATTAAAAACAGCAAAAGAACAGATTGATACCTGTCCGGCAGAAAGAACAGACTTAAAGGAAGAATATGAGTTCAGATATAATGTAATCAAAGAGTATGCACCTGCTATGATGTCAGAAGAAGAAGTAAGAGCATACATTACAGAAAAGTTTGCAGATGTTGTAGCAACTAAGAATAAGGGACAGATTATGAAAGCTGTTATGGCAGAATTAAAAGGAAAGGCAGACGGAAAAGTCATCAATCAAGTGGTGGCAGCTCTGTGTCAGTAGGAGAGTATAAATGGTAATTGAATTGCCTGAAAAAGTAAAATATGTAATTGATACCCTGATGGATGCCGGCTACGAAGCTTATGCAGTAGGCGGCTGCATCAGGGATTCTATTTTAGGAAGAAAACCAGAGGATTGGGACATCACAACCTCGGCAAATCCCATGCAGGTAAAAGAGCTTTTTCGAAGAACCATAGATACCGGGATTCAGCACGGAACAGTAACCGTTATGCTGGAAAAAGAAGGATTTGAAGTCACAACTTATCGTATTGACGGAGAATATGAAGATGGACGGCATCCGAAGGAAGTGGTGTTTACTTCCAATCTAATTGAGGATTTGAAACGACGGGACTTTACCATTAATGCCATGGCGTATAATGAAAAGGACGGCTTGGTGGATGCCTTTTGCGGAATCGAGGATTTGGAGAAAAAAGTTATTCGCTGTGTGGGAAATCCCGAAGAACGTTTTGGGGAGGATGCCCTTCGCATGATGCGGGCGGTACGGTTTGCGGCACAGCTTGGATTTTCCATTGAAAAAAATACCAAAAGAGCCATTGTAGAATTAGCGGGAAACCTTTCAAAAGTCAGTGCAGAACGTATACAGGTAGAGTTAGTGAAGTTATTGGTATCTAACCATCCGGAAGAGTTTATGACGGCTTATGAAACGGGACTGACTAAGGTGTTTTTGCCGGAATTTGATGCCATGATAAAGACACCCCAGAATAACAAACATCATTGCTATAATGTAGGAGAGCATACCATAGAAACAGTGAAAAACAGTCCGCAGGATAAGATACTTCGTTTGACCATGTTATTGCATGATGTGGCAAAGCCTGTTTGCAAAAGTGTAGATGAACAGGGCATATATCATTTTTATGGACATCCGGCAAAGGGTGCAGAAATGGCAAAAGACATATTACGAAGATTAAAGTTTGACAACGATACCATTCGCAAGGTAACTGCATTGATAAAGCATCATGATGACATGCCTTCATTAGAGCCGGTAGCAATTCGCAGAGCCATCCATAAGACGGGATTAGAACAATATCCCGCATTATTTGCGGTAAAACGGGCAGATACAATGGGGAAAAATCTTTATAAGCGCGATGAGAAACTTGCTTATATTGCAGAATATCAGAGAATGTATGAAGAAATTCTGGAAAAAGGACAGTGTTTAACCTTAAAAGACCTTGCAGTAACAGGAAAAGACTTGCTTGCAGCAGGAGTTAAACCGGGAAAAGAAGTTGGTAATATCTTAGATCAGATGCTTTCCCATGTGTTAGAGTACCCGGAAGATAATCAAAAAGAAATTTTGATGAAGCGGATAAAAAATTGAATAGAATAGAACCCCTTTACATATGTATAGAAAGACGCAGGAAATAAACTGTGAATACGATGTGGAGGGGTTTTGTGTGTATAATCGAGAAAACCAGATTTTAGAACAGTATCCATTTGAAGTAAAGCAGACAATAAAAGGCAGAGGAGCTCTGATTTGTGATACCGACAAAGGGCTTAAAATTTTAAAGGAATATAAAGGTTCAGAAGGCAGAGCAGAATTTTTATATGGTTTGCTGGAATTTTTAAAGGAGCAAGGACAAGAAAGCATTGATTGTATTGTAAAAAATAAAGAAGAAAAGACAATTACAATTGATACGGACGGTACCGCATACATGGTGCGTGACTGGTACGAAGGAAGAGAATGTGATACCAAGAACCGAGAAGACATATTATGTGCGGTACAGCGTTTGGCGAAGTTACATAAAGTAATGCGTGAATTTCCACTGGAGATACCGGAGTACCTTCAGGTACAGGATAATACTCTGTTGCTTGAAAATGAAAAACACACCAGAGAATTAAAAAAAGTCCGTAACTATGTGTATTCCAGAAAAAAGAAAAACCGCTTTGAGCAAGAGTTCTTGCGTAGTTATCCTATGTTTTATGAAGAAGCCAGACAGGTAATGGAATTACAGGAAAAAGAATTGCAACAGGCGGGTACCAGTTTGCTATATGGCATCTGTCATGGAGATTATAATCAGCATAATGTGATTTTTACCCGCCAGGGACTGGTTGTACTGAATTTTGAAAGAGCCTCTTATGATGTGCAGGCAGGAGATTTGGGAAATTTTATGCGAAAAATCATGGAAAAGCATAACTGGAATATGGGACTGGGGGTAGATATGCTTGCAGCCTATGAAAAAGTAAGACCGATGACTTCGGAGGAATTAAAGCAATTATATATTCGCCTGGCATATCCGGAGAAATTCTGGAAGATTGCAAATCACTATTTTAATTCCAGTAAAGCATGGGTATGTGGGAGAAATTTAGAAAAATTAGAAAAAATCATAGGACAAAACGAAGCACGAGAAAACTTTTTACTTTTAATGAAGAAAAAGGTATAATGTAAGCATAGCTTTTTTGAACGGGTACTGCGTGCGTAGTTGCTTTTGGGGATATGTATTAACATGTGCAAGTGGAAAGAGGAGAACAATGTTGCAAAAGAAAAAAATACGAAGTTTGTTATTATTAAGTATATGTTTGATGGCAGTTGGCTGTGGAAATAAAAGTCAGGGGCTGACAGATGGCAGAGAAGTGTATGTAAAAGACCAGAAGGAAGAAAAGTCCAAAGAGGAAGAAAATACCACACAGGAAGAGCAATTATTTATTATTACGGGACTTAATACAGAACAAAGTAAGATTGTGCTAAAAGGATATAAGGAGCAGCAAGAAAAAGAATATGATTATACCAGAGCTACTTATATCAAGGATAAGTATGGAAACAGTATTGCCATGAACCAGTTAGAAGCAGGAGAAATGGTAAACGTAGCATTACAGAAAAATACGGTAAAATCCATACAGGTGTCAGACGAAATATTTACCTATGCAGATGTGCATAATTTTACCGTAGATACAGATGCAAAAACCATTACTGTAGGAAAGAACAGTTATTACTATGATGATGATGTTCAGGTGTTTTATCATAATAATCGAATCTCTATGGCAGAGATCAGTGAAAGGGATACACTTTGCTTAAAAGGAATTGATAAAAAAATTTATGCGATTCAGGTAACAAGTGGACATGGAACGGTAGTTTTACAGAATACAGAGATGTTTGAAGGTGGAAACATTACCATTGGAAACATATTGTCTGTGGATATCCAGAAAGATATGCGAATTGAAGTACCGGAAGGAACGTATTTGTTATCTGTAGCAAATGATGGGTATGGTGGAAATTGTGAAGTGACCATAGAAGCAAATCGAGAGACAACGGTAAACTTGGAAGAATTAAAAGGTGAGGGACCAAAATACTGTTCGATTACCTTTGCCGTAGAGCCTGAAAATGCAGTGCTTTATCTGAATGGACAACAAGTGGATTTGTCTCAGCCGTTAACGTTAAAGTATGGCAGGTATGCATTAACCGCTAAGGCAGATGGATATGCAGACTGGCAAAGAACATTAGTGGTAAATTCAGAAAGTGCTAATTTAAAGATACAGCTTTTGACAACAGAAGAGGAAGAAGAGGCAGAAGAAGCAGCCGCAGAGGCTACACAGTCGAGTACAGAAAACACAGATCAGTCAGGAACACAAAGTTCTACCACGGATAGTGCAAAAGCACAGGAAGAAGCAGTACAACAACTGATTCAACAAATCCGAAATGGTACATTATCCACCTCCCAGGGCAGTAGTACCAACTAACTTCCTTTAAAAATTGTGGTAACACCTATTGAGAAAATCCCGAATTTGAAGTATTATGAATCTGTATATCATAAAATAGTATATCATAAAATCAATAGGAGGAAGAAATGGGATATAAAGAGATGTATCAAGAATGGCTGAATAATCCGTATTTCGATGAAGCTACCAAAGCAGAATTACGGAATATTGCAGGCGACGAAAAAGAAATCGAAGAACGTTTTTACATGGATCTGGAGTTTGGGACTGCCGGACTTCGTGGTGTGATTGGCGCGGGAACCAATCGCATGAACGTTTATACAGTAAGAAAAGCAACACAGGGATTGGCAAACTATATTGCATCTGTGAATGGACAGAAAAAAGGTGTTGCAATTGCATATGATTCCAGAAGAATGTCTCCGGAATTTGCAGATGAAGCAGCTTTATGCTTAAATGCAAATGGAATTAAGGCATATGTGTTTGAGTCCTTACGTCCAACACCGGAATTATCTTATGCAGTACGCAAATTAGGATGTATTGCAGGTATCAACATTACCGCAAGCCATAATCCACCGGAATATAATGGTTATAAAGTATATTGGGAAGACGGTGCACAGATTACACCACCTCATGACAAGGGAATCATGGATGAAGTAAAAAAAGTAACCGATTATGCAACGGTAAAGACCATGGATAAAGAAGCTGCAAAGGCAGAAGGATTATATCAGACCATTGGAGCAGACATTGATGATCCATATATTGCAGAATTAAAGAGTCTTGTATTGCATCAGGATTCCATTGATGCAGTAGGAAAAGACTTAAAGATTGTATACACACCACTTCATGGAACCGGAAATATTCCGGTACGCCGAGTATTAAAAGAACTTGGTTTTACCAATGTTTATGTAGTACCGGAGCAGGAACTTCCGGATGGAGAATTCCCAACCGTAAGCTATCCAAATCCGGAAGCAGCAGAAGCCTTTGAATTAGGATTAAAGCTTGGCAAAAAGGTAGATGCAGACTTGATTTTAGCAACAGACCCGGATGCTGACCGTCTTGGAGTTTATGTAAAAGATGCAAAGACCGGAGAATATCACAGTTTGACAGGTAACATGTCAGGATGTTTAATCGGTGATTATGTCATCAGCCAGAGAAAAGAAAAAGAAGGATTGCCAAAGGATGGCGCATTTATCAAATCCATCGTTTCTACGAATATGGCAGATGCTATTGCAAAATATTATGGTATTCAATTAGTAGAAGTGTTGACCGGATTTAAGTTTATCGGACAGAAAATCTTAGAATTTGAAACCAAGGGAAATGGAACATACTTATTCGGTATGGAAGAAAGCTATGGCTGCCTTACCGGAACCTATGCAAGGGACAAGGATGCAGTGGTTGCTTCAATGACCTTATGTGAAGCTGCGGCTTACTATAAAACAAAAAATATGACTTTGTGGGATGCTATGATTGCAATGTATGAGCGTTATGGCTACTATAAGGACGATGTGCAGGCAATTACCTTAAAAGGTATCGAAGGTCTGGAAAAAATTCAGAAGATCATGAATACTTTAAGAGAAAATACACCATCTGAAATCGGTGGATATAAAGTGGTTTCTGCAAGAGATTATAAAAAAGATACCATTAAAAATATGGAAACAGGAGAAGTAACAGCAACCGGATTGCCAAGTTCAAATGTTTTGTATTATGATTTAACAGATGATGCATGGATGTGTGTAAGACCTTCCGGTACAGAGCCTAAAGTGAAGTTTTACTATGGTGTAAAGGGTACTTCTCTTGCAGATGCAGATGAAAAATCTGAAAAATTAGGAAAAGAAGTTCTTGCAATGATAGATAAAATGCTCTAAATTGGGCATAACTACATTAAAATATCAAAAAAAGCAAGAGAAAAAGTATACAAAGTAAAAATTCATATTTCGGCAGATTTCATAAAAACCTTTAAAAAGCCCATAAATATGGAATTTTTCTTGACAAAGCAGAGGAAAACAAGTATAAATATGTTTGTAGGTAATCAGCTAGAAGAGTATTTACTTTGATAGAGAGTATAACCTAAATATAATTTATATTAGAGAAGAGAATCCAGAGGAGGAATTTTGTCATGAACAAAGCAGAATTAGTTGCAGCAATGGCTGAAAAAACTGAATTATCTAAGAAGGATGCAGAAAAAGCATTAAAGGCTTTCACAGACGTAGTTGCAGAAGAATTAAAGAAGGGTGAAAAAATCCAGTTAGTTGGATTCGGTACTTTTGAAGTTTCCGAAAGAGCAGCTAGAACAGGAAGAAATCCTCAGACAGGAAAAGAAATGACAATCGCAGCTTCTAAAGCTCCTAAGTTCAAAGCAGGAAAAGCTTTAAAAGATATGGTAAATGCATAATACATTAATTGTTTAAAATAGCATTTAAAAGGGCCTTCCAAGTTGAGTGGAAGGTCCTTTCTTCATGTAATAGGAAATTGCGTCCTATTACATGAAAAACGCTCCGCTAAGGAAGCGAACCTCGCGGAGAAGAAATTAGTCGTAAACGACACCGCTCGGGCGCGAAAGAGTCCGACAAGCGGACTCTTTTTTATATGTAATAGGAAAAACATAGAAAGGATGAACAGATATGAGATTAGACAAGTTTTTAAAGGTATCCCGTATTATTAAACGCAGAACAGTAGCAAACGAAGCCTGTGATGCAGGAAGAGTTACTGTAAATGGCAAGGTTGCCAAGGCATCTTTGGATGTAAAAGTGGGAGATATTATTGAAATCATGTTCGGAACCAAGAATGTGAAAGTAGAAGTATTGGATTTACAGGATACCAGCAAGAAGGAAGAAGCAAAAGAGCTCTTTCGTTATGTGTAGGAAATCATAGGCATAAAAAAATACCTCTTTCATATATTTAAAAGGGACAATCCAAAGCCGAAAATATGGAAGGAGGATTTTTTATGGAAGAACGGATGTCAGCGCAAAAAGCACATAAAATTATAATATCCAATCGGAAAAGTGGAGTGCTGAATGGTGTGATAGATGTACTATCTTTTGACGTAGGCGAAATATTGTTAGAAACAGAGCTGGGAATGTTGATGATTAAGGGAACAGACCTTCATGTAAAGCGATTAACCCTGGAAAAAGGTGAGATAGATATTGAAGGGAGAATCGACAGCCTGACCTATTCAGATGTAAAAACGGCAGCAAAACAGGGAGAATCCCTTTTGGGAAGACTGTTTAAATAATGGAAATCAGTGCAACAATTATAAAAGAAGCAGATGTACTGGGAATTTCCGTAGTGATGGGAATGTTAATTTTACTGGTGTATGACCAGATACGGATTTTCAGAAGACTTATTTCCCATGGAGTTCTTTGGGTAGGAATCGAAGATATGCTATTTTGGATTGCCAGTGCATTGGCGTTGTTTGCCATGCTTTATCAGGAAAATAGCGGATATATTCGAGGATTTGTCATTGGTGGCGTTTTAGTTGGAATGGTAATATACAATAGTTTCTTAAGCCGTTTTGTAGTAAAAGGGAGTGTTTTTTTACTGAAAAAAATACTCTTCATTGTGAGCAGACCCTTTGCGTGGATAGCACATTTATTTCATAGACCATTAAGTTTCTTAAGAAAAACTAGGAAAAAAGTAGTACGTTTTTTAAAAAAGCAATTGAAAAAAGTATGGAGAACGTTTAAAATAGGGTTATGTAAACGGTAAAAGAGGGAAGGGCGATTAGATGAAAGAACGAGAACGGGCAAGAAGTTCCAGTGTGCAGAGAATGCGCATGCGCCGTCAGAGAAAACAAAATAAAGCAGGAATGGTATCCATTACCTTAATTGTAATGATTTTGCTAGGTGTGATGTCTGTTCAAATTATTTCCTTGTACGAAAAGAATGAAGGATATAAGAAGAAAGAGACACAGTTAAAGGCTCAGTTAGAATCGGAACAGCAACGTCAGGAAGAGATTCAGGAATATGAGCAATATGTAACCACCAAGGAGTACATAGAGCAGATTGCGAAGACAAAATTAGGATTGGTATATTCCAATGAGGTTATTTTCAAGGAAAGTTCAGATAAGGGGAAATAGATGAATTTCTTAAACAGCATAAGTTCCTTAGAATCGCCATAACCAGCGGTTCTAAGGATTTTTTTGTCTAAAAGTTTTTGAAAAAGCGTCTTTGGTTTGACAAAGATTTTAGAAAAGACTTTTTATAATAACTCCTGCACGTCAAAAACGGGCAGAAGGAGGATAGACAAAATGAATAAAAGAAAGTGGAAAGAAATTGGAATCTATGCATTGGCAGTGCTGGTAGGAAAAGTGGAGTTTGTAGGATGCTTTCCAATGATACCGGCATTTTTCACAGTTGCATATATGGAGGAAATCAATCGGACACTACTGTTGATTTTTTCTATATTTGGAATGGCGCTGTTTATACCGGTACAAGCTATGGCGAAGTATACCATGGCAATTTTAGTAACCGCAGTAGTCATAAAGTTGATTGAGTGGGCAGACAAAACCTGCCGTACATGGGTGGGGGCAATCTCCATGGCGGCAAGTATGTTTTTGATAACCATAGCAGGTGAAGTGCTTCAGATACGAAATCGTGCCGTGGTTTGGATGGGAGGACTGGAGTCCCTGCTGATTGCAGGCGTTGTATTGCTTGCATCACCGATAATCCATTATTTTTTAGAAGAAAGTATTCCCTGGAAAAAAAGCAGAGAAGCGAAAACGGGAACCACTACGCCGGAACATGGGGAGAAGTTGCAATCCTATGCGAAATCATTTAGCGGGTTGTCTCAGATATTTTCCAGAATGAATCAATATAAGAGCAATTTTGAGCCGGAAGAAATGGGGAAAATGCAGCAGGAGATTGCCGGAAAAATCTGCATGTCCTGTAATCAGTGTGCAATCTGCTGGCAGGAAGATACCAGCCCCATGTATGAGGTATTTTATCGTTTGATACATTCGTTGGAAAAACGAGGAGTAGCAGAAGAAGAGGTGCAACAGGATTTAAAACACTATTGCCCCTACTCCGATACCATTATTGAAGAAGCAACCGGAGTATTTGAAAAGGCAAAGCTGAATCTTTCCTGGTACAACCGTCTTTTGGAAAATCGAGGTGTGATAGCACAGCAGTTGGATGCTATGGCAGATATCATGGAGGACTGTGCCAAGGAATATATTGATGTAAGCGAATCCAAAGGCAGAGTGTTGGCTTCGGTAAAATATCGATTAAAAGAGCGAGGAATCGTTGTAAATGATATTCATCTCTATGAAAGACAAAATGGAAGATTATCCTTGCAAATGAAAGTGTGTTCCAAATGGGGAAACTGTGTTACCATAAAGGAAATTGCAAAAGGGGTAACTCAGGGAATGAAGCGGACCATGGTACCGGGCAAGTATGTGCGTTCTCTGGTGGGAAAAGAGGAGGCATATTTGACCTTTGAGGAGGATACCGTGTTTCACGGTTTGCATGGAGTAGCGCGACTTACCAAGGATAATGCCCAGGTGTCAGGGGATAGTTTTTCCGTGTTGGAACTAGATGGGGGAGATTATGTGCTGGCATTGTCCGATGGAATGGGCTCCGGAATCAGTGCTTGTAAGGAAAGCGAAATGGTGATAGAGTTAATAGAGAAGTTTGTGGAGACGGGATTTCAGAAAGAAACGGCAATTCGTATGATGAATTCAGCCATGGTAATTCAGGGAGAAGACGGAATGTTTTCCACGGTAGATATGGCAGATATCGACTTATATAGTGGGAAATGTGATTTTTATAAAATAGGAGCGGCTACCACCTTTATCAAACACGGGGAAGAAGTAGAGTGTATTTCTTCTACAACGCTGCCGGCAGGGATTTTTCAGCAAATAGAGATAGAAAAATCATCAAGGCAGTTAAAAGATGGAGATTTTGTGATATTGGTAACAGACGGAGTGCTGGATTACCTGCGGGTTCCGGCACCGGAAGAAACGCTAAGAGAGATATTAGAAACAATAGAAACCAATCATCCGGGACAATTGGCAAAGGAAGTGTTGGAACGGATTTTATTATTTACAGCAGGAAGGGTACCAGACGATATGACAGTGCTGGTAGCTGGCATATGGGAGAAATAAATGCAAAAGAAAGTACTGGAGTTTATGGAACAACATCATATGATAAAAGAAGGAGAACGCATATTAGTTGCGGTATCCGGAGGGGCAGATTCTATGTGCCTGTTATTGGTGTTGTTTCAACTGTGTATTACGCAAAAATTTGAAATCTGTGTAGTGCATGTAGAACATGGAATTCGTGGGAAAGGGAGCGAGGAAGATGCCCAATTTGTAGAAAATTTCTGTAAAATACATAAAATTCCATGTAAGGTATATCATTGTAAAGCAGAAAAATACGCAAAAGAACATAAGATGACCGTAGAAGAAGGGGCGCGAGAGCTGCGTTATGGATATTTTAAAGAAGCGGCAAAGGAATTTTCAGCAGATAAAATTGCAGTAGCACATCATCAAAATGATTCTGCCGAAACCATGCTGTTTCATTTGGCGAGAGGCACAGACCTAAAAGGCTTGTGCGGAATTCTCCCGGTGAGGGAAAACGTGATACGTCCATTGCTATGTGTGGAACGCAGAGAAATTGAGGCTTATTTGAAAGAACAGGGGCAAGCCTATTGCATGGATGAGACCAATAAGGAATTAGAGTACAGCAGGAATCGTATCCGACATCAGGTGTTGCCGGAATTGGTTCAAATTAATCAACAGGCAATAGGGCATATGAATCAGGTGGCAGAAAAGGCACAGGAGTTAGAAGAACTGGTAGAACAGCTTACCCGGGAAGCGTGGGAACGATGCGTTTGTGAAAAAGATAACGATATTCTGGTATCAGAGCGGTTACGGAAAGAAAAATATCTGATACAGAAAAAGGTGTTATATCAGGCAATTACAAGAAGGGCAGGGAGCAGCAAAGATATTTCCAATGTGCATATCTGCCAGGTCTTGGAATTACTGGAAAAACAAGTAGGAAAAAAAGTGAATTTACCCTATGAATTAGAAGCAGAGCGGACATACGAAGGCATTTTGATTCATAAGATACAGGAGGATGTTGAGAAAATTCTTCAAAATACATGGGAAGTTGTGCCGGGGGAGTTTGTGGAGATACCGGAATTGGGATATTGCATTCATACAAGAATCATAGAAGGAAATATCCAAAATCAAGAAATTCCGCAAAAAATGTATACGAAATGGTTGGATTATGATAAAATAAAAGGAAGTATGCACTTACGAACTCGTAGAGAAAAGGATTATTTTATTATTAATACTCGGGGAGAAAGAAAAAAATTGAAAAAGTATCTGATAGATGAAAAGGTACCTTGTAAACAGCGGGAAAAAATATTGCTGTTAGCGGATGAAGAACATCTTGTCTGGGTGATTGGACATCGCATTGGCGAAGATGTAAAAGTAACAGAGCATACAAAAAGAATTTTGGAAATACAGATTGACGGAGGAAATATTCATGAGTGAAAATATTCGCGTATTAATTTCAGAAGAAGAAATAGAAAAAAGAATTCTGGAGATGGCAAAGGAAATCAGTGAGTTTTATAAGGGAGAAGAAGTACACCTGGTAAGTGTGTTAAAGGGTGGGGTATTTTTCACCTGTGAATTGGCAAAACGGCTGACAGTTCCGGTTTCTATTGACTTTATGTCCGTATCCAGTTATGGAAATGATACAAAGTCCAGTGGTGTAGTAAAAGTAATCAAAGACTTGGATGAGGCAATTGAAGGAAAAAATGTTCTGGTTGTAGAAGATATTATTGATTCCGGAAGAACCCTGAGTTATTTGATGGAGAACTTAAAGAGTAGAAAGCCAAAGAGCTTGCACCTTTGTACACTTTTAGATAAGCCGGAACGAAGAGTGGTAGAAGTTCAGGTGGACTATACCGGATTCGCAATACCTGACGAATTCGTAGTAGGTTATGGATTAGACTATATGCAGCATTACAGAAACCTCCCATACATTGGAATTGTGGAATTAGAAGCTTAAATATAGATAGAAAAAGAGGAGGTGTGTACATGAATACACAGAAAAGAAATAAGGCATTTGGATTATACATCGGTGTCATCGTAATCCTTGCTTTATTGTGGCTGTTGAAAGACAGTTCTGCCGGTTTGGGTCAGACAAACAATTATACTTATGCACAGTTTGAAGAGGATTTGGATGCAGGAAATGTAAAGTCTGTCATCATTTCCCAGAATCGTGAAGTGCCTAGTGGAGAAGCCACCATTACAATAAAAAATAAGGATGATAAAACCACAGATGTATCCTTATATTTATCTGATGTAAATGCAATTCAGGATACTATGAAAGAGCATGACTTTTCACAGTATCAGGTAAAAGAAATGCCACAGGAAAATTGGTTGATATCCATTCTCCCTACATTGATTTTATTTGGAATATTATTTATCTTTTATATTATTATGTCTAATCGTATGGCGGCAGCTAGCGGTAGCGGCAATAAAATGATGAATTTCGGTAAGAGCCGTGCGAAAATGACTACGGATGAAAATAAAAAGGTAAACTTCGGAAGTGTTGCGGGCTTAAAAGAAGAAAAAGAAGAATTAGAGGAATTAGTAGACTTCTTAAGAGCTCCGAGAAAGTATACAAAGCTTGGTGCAAGAATTCCAAAGGGTGTATTATTAGTAGGACCTCCCGGAACAGGAAAGACATTACTGGCAAAGGCAGTAGCAGGAGAAGCCGGAGTTCCGTTTTTTAGTATTTCCGGTTCTGACTTTGTAGAAATGTTTGTAGGTGTAGGAGCTTCTCGTGTAAGAGATTTATTTGAAGAAGCAAAGAAAAATGCGCCATGTATTGTTTTCATCGACGAAATCGATGCGGTAGCAAGACGTAGAGGTACAGGAATGGGTGGCGGACATGATGAGCGTGAGCAGACATTGAATCAGTTATTGGTAGAAATGGACGGATTCGGTGTAAACGAAGGAATTATCGTGATGGCAGCAACTAACCGTGTAGATATTCTGGACCCGGCAATTATGCGTCCGGGACGTTTTGACCGTAAGGTGTATGTTGGAAGACCGGATGTGGGGGCAAGAGAAGAGATTTTAAAAGTACACGCCAAAAACAAGCCGTTGGGTGATGATGTGGATTTGAAACAGATTGCTCAGACAACAGCAGGATTTACAGGGGCAGACCTGGAAAATCTATTGAATGAAGCAGCAATTTATGCAGCAAAAGAAGACCGTGCCTATGTGGTGCAGGATGATATCCGTAAGTCCTTTGTAAAAGTAGGAATCGGAGCAGAGAAAAAGAGTCGTATTATTACGGAAAAGGAAAAGAAAATTACAGCCTACCATGAAGCAGGGCATGCAATTTTATTCCATTTGCTTCCGGATGTGGGACCGGTGTATTCTGTATCTATCATTCCAACCGGTGTAGGTGCAGCAGGTTATACCATGCCATTACCGGAACGTGAAGAAATGTTTAACACCAAGGGAAGAATGCTTCAAGAAATTGTTGTAGATTTAGGTGGACGTGTGGCAGAAGAATTGATTTTCGATGATATTACCACAGGTGCATCTCAGGATATTAAGCAGGCAACCGGAGTAGCTAAGGCAATGGTTACAAAGTATGGTATGTCTGAAAATATAGGTCTTATCAATTACGATAATGATGATGACGAAGTATTTATTGGCAGAGACCTTGCGCATGCCAGAGCATATGGGGAAAATATTGCAACTATTATCGATCAGGAAGTAAAACGAATTATCGATGAGTGTTATGCAAAAGCGAAGAAGATTTTGAACGAAAATGAAAATGTTCTTCACAAGTGCGCAGAGCTTCTTCTTGAGAAGGAAAAAATTGGAAGAGAAGAGTTTGAGGCACTGTTTGAAGCATAAGTTGTGCAAAATAAAGAGGGCATTTTTGAGATTAGGAAAAAGGTACTGTAGAACATGCACAAAAAATAGTGGTGGTTTTTGTGAACTTTGTGCACACTTATTTATGGATGTATGGTACTATAATTAACGTAAAAACCCCCCAATACATTATATAGTTTTTGCTACACCCCATAGTAAAAATACCTTCTCCTAAAAAGGCAGCTGTTCGATGGCTGCCTTTTTTATATCATAGGAAACACCGTGTTACATTAAAGTGTGAAAGTTATGATTTTCCTATGATATGGTAAAATCGTAGGTTTTAACTTGATTTAGAATAGAATATTCGTTAGAATGAAGAAAAGAGTGGAAATCCTGTAAGCTGAGAGGTCATGTCTATGAAACAACTTTCAATTTATGAATTAAACCAAAGACAACAATATATGATGCAGATGCGTCCATTACTGCGAAAGTATGCGCTGTTTGCAGATGGTACCAAGGACTATCGAGAGCCGGTGGAGCCAATGGAAAATGAAAAGGTAACACTGAAATTTCGTACAGCCAGGGATAATGTAGATATTGTACTGCTGTGGAGCAACGGACAGCAATTTATGATGGAAAAGACAGAAAGTGAAGGCGAATTTGATTATTATCAGGTTACCGTACAGCTTGGAACAGAAAAGTTTTCCTATTATTTTGAAGTGGTCACCGGAATGCTCCATTGTTACTATGACAGAATGGGAGTATCACAACAGGTAAGACCGGAATATAGTTTTGCCATTGTACCGGGATTCTCTACACCGGACTGGGCAAAGGGAGCGGTTATGTATCAGATATTGGTTGACCGTTTTTACAATGGAGATCCAACCAATGATGTTAAAACAAATGAGTATCATTATATCGGAATTTACAGTCAGCAGGTAGATAGTTGGAATAAGTTCCCGGCAAGTTTTGGCGTGGGAGAGTTCTATGGTGGAGATTTAGCAGGTGTTTTGCAGAAGATGGATTACCTGCAAGAACTTGGAATAGAAGTGATTTATTTCAATCCATTATTTGTATCACCCTCCAACCATAAATATGATATCCAGGATTATGATTCTATCGACCCTCATTATGGTGTGATTGTAGAAGACGGTGGTGAAGTACTGCCACAGGGTGAGACAGATAACTCTAAGGCAAGTAAATATATTAAACGTGTAACAGATCATAAGAACTTAGAAGCCAGCAATCAGTTATTTGCCAAGGTGGTAGAGGAAGCACATAAACGTGGCATGAAAGTAATACTGGATGGTGTATTTAACCACTGTGGTTCATTTAATAAATGGCTGGATAGAGAATTGATTTATGAAAAAGAATTAGGATATGCTACAGGCGCATATATTTCTGCGGATAGTCCTTATCGTAATTTTTTCCAATTCCATGATGAAGGACAGTGGCCTTATAATGCGACTTATGACGGCTGGTGGGGGCATGACACCTTACCAAAGCTAAATTATGAAGGTTCAAGAGATTTATACGATTATATTATGGAAATCGCAAGAAAGTGGGTATCTCCGCCTTATAATGCAGATGGTTGGCGTTTGGATGTTGCAGCAGACCTGGGACATTCTGTAGAATATAATCATCAGTTTTGGCGTGATTTTCGTAAAAATGTAAAAGAAGCAAATCCGAATGCAATTATTCTGGCAGAACATTATGGAGACCCGGTGGATTGGCTGGCAGGAGACCAGTGGGATACGGTTATGAACTATGATGCCTTTATGGAACCGTTGACCTGGTTTTTGACAGGAATGGAAAAACACAGTGATGGTTACCGACAGGATATGTTGGGAAATTATCAGAATTTTGAAGGAGCCATGAACTATTATATGGCGCGATTTTTAACTCCGTCGTTACAGTGTTCCATGAATGAATTGTCCAACCACGATCACTCCAGATTTTTAACCAGAACCAACCATAAGGTGGGAAGAGTGGATAACCTGGGTAGCGGTGCAGCGTCAGAAAATATCAATAAAGGGATTATGAAAGAAGCGGTAGTGGTACAGATGACGTGGCCGGGGGCACCAACGGTATACTATGGTGATGAAGTGGGTGTTTGTGGATTTACAGACCCGGATAACCGTAGAACCTACCCGTGGGGCAACGAGGATCGAGAACTGTTGGAATTTCACAAGGAAATGATTCGCATTCATAAGGAAAATCAGGCACTTCGTACAGGCTCAGTGAAGTTTATGGGCGGCGACTATCAAATGATGTGCTATGGAAGATTTAACCGAGAGCAACAGTTTGTGGTAGTGCTTAATAATGATGAAGTACAACGAACTATGAAAGTTTCCGTATGGGCAGCGGGATTGAAAAAGGAAACGAAGTTAGAACAGATTATGTATACAACAAGAGATTCCTATTCCGTAGCACCGGTAATTTATGAAGTGCATGGCGGCTATTTGAATTTGTCACTTCCGGCACATTCTTCCGTGGTATTAAAAAATATTGGATAAAAAATATAAATTATGCTTGCAAGAGAAACAGCCATATGATATAATAAGTCATTGTCAGGGCAAAACTTTTGCATGACATATGGGTGGATTCCCGAGTGGCCAAAGGGGACAGACTGTAAATCTGCTGGCAATGCCTTCGAAGGTTCGAATCCTTCTCCGCCCATTATATGCTGATGAGGGCAATTGGAACAGTGCATGCACGTATGTCCAATGTAATCGCCTATAGCATATATGCCGCAGTGGCGGAACTGGCAGACGCGCAGGACTTAAAATCCTGTGGTGGTGACATCGTACCGGTTCGATTCCGGTCTGCGGCATTTTTATTTAGAGAATTACCATGTTTGTGGTAGTTCTCTTTTTTGTAGTGAGAAAAATATAAAAGTGCAACATTTTCCGAAATCCGAAAGTGTTGCAGATTTCTTTGGAAAAATTTGACACCATATAAGAGATTTGTTAAACTGGTTAGAGAAAAAATGGGAGCATGATAAAAAAGGAGGGGATATAAGTATGTCTAATGAAGAAATCAAAGTAAATCATGCGGCAGTAGAAGCCGGTATCGCAACCATTTCAGGTGCAGTTCATTACCTTGAATCAGTAACATTGAATCCATCAGATACACAAACTACAATTACAGCCAATGCAAAAGCACAACAGGTTTACACAAAATCGCAACAAGTCTTACAACGCATGCAAAGTGCGATGGTACAGGAGACTCATAATATAGAGAGCCTGGGTGTAACCTTTCAGCAATACGATGAGCAGTTAAAAGAGATATGGAATAATAAAGTTACAACTTCAAAATAGAAAATCAGGGAGTATAGAGTGGAAAAGAAAGACGAACGAGAGATAGAAGTATTACAAGGTAGAATTAAAACATTAGAAAAAGAACAAGAAAGTTATGAATATGAAGCTAAAAGTATCCTAAGAGAGGAAGAGGAAGAAGATATGTGGATTACGCAGTCGCATCTGCTCGTGGAACAGATGCGGGCAGAATGTTCTTCTGAAGATGAAAAGATACAGCGTTTATTATATGAAAAGCAAGATATGCTCAGTGCATTTCGAAGAAAGAAAATAGAATTTGACAGTCAATTCCGTGAGGAAGTGAAACAACGAAGAAGTCGTATGGAAAACGATATAGAAGAACTCCATACCCGATTATCCAAAATACAATGCAAGCAAAAAAACGCAGAAAATGAGAAAGACACAGAGGGGAAATATGTATGAATGAAAGTTCCTATTTAAATCCGGCAAATATGAAGGCACAATGCGATGCGGCAATTACAAAATTAAAAAATGACAGTGAAGCAACGTATGCATTAGAAGAAAAGTTAAGTGCGTTTCAGGAAGATTCACAAATAAAGAGTGAAGCATTTGATGCATTAAAATTACAAATGGAGGATTATAAGACAGTCCTACAGACAATGAGGACAGCAAATGATTGTGATATCCATGATTTTCAATTTTTGAAAATAGCAGTAGGTTTCCAAGAATTAAATGGTGGAGTTATTTTGGCAAAGAAACAAATGCAGATGTCTGCCAAACAGTTCAATGAGCAAAAAGCTGCAATATATAGAGAAAAAGCACGAAAAGCAACCAGCGCAACCACCCGTTTTAATTATAATACGAAAGTGGTTCATTATGAAGGAATGGCAGAGTTAGAACAGAAATTGTATGATGTCTGGCAGGAAAAAGAAAATCAATATGATGGAATTGAGTCCCTTACCAGTGGTTTGTTTGCGGAGGGAACAACCATACGGGCAACAGTAGAAAGTGCACTGGACAATATCACCAGTTCATTTTATGATGGAGCGTATCATCCAGATATGAATGCCGGTTGGCGGTCAGAAATCTACGATATTTATTTTAATCGCGTGTTTCGCATATCAGAGAGTGGAGAACTTACCATTGACATGGAAGAAGTGGAGAAAATCTTTAGAAAAGATGCGGGAGAAATTACATCAGCAGAATATGATGTACTTGCATTGGCATATTTGCTGGCGGATGATGAAGATTTGGCTGTATTTATGCAGGGAATGATGGGAGAAAGGGTGGATTATAATACTTCATGGTATGCGTCAACGATGAACTATAAAGTTTATTCTGAATGGAGAATAGACAAAGAAAAATTAAATGAGATAAGGGTGCGAATGAAGGCGTATGCTGAGGCAGAGCTACAAGTAATTCAAGAATACCGAATTGATGAAGATAAAGAGTCTGCAAGAGCTGGAGTATTACAGAGAGGAGCTATTCTGCAACGTATGACATTATTAGATGTAATTAATCAAATTGGATTATTTGGCGGAGAATATGAGGCAAACTACCCAACAATAACCATCAAGAAACGAGAAAGTGGAGAGATGATGTTAGAGATTAATGAGGGGCGGATTGTTACAGGTGGCAAACCAACTGGCTCTACGTTAAGAAATTCGGAGGTAGTAATTAGCGCAACTGTGGTTGGAGAAAATATTGGAATAGTACAAGGCAAATATGCTAGGTATATACTTACTAATTATTTGGGTGGATATTCCCTTGAAAATGATGCGGGAAAGTTTGCAATTGGTAAAATGAAGGGAAAAGTAACTCCTAATAGTCAATCAATTAAAAACTGGGCAAATAGAATAAAACAAATACCTGGAAAAGAAAAATTGGGAGAGGCACTTGGTTATATTCCAGTTGTTGGAAGTGTAGTAAAGTTTGGGGTAGACACATGGAAAAATAAAGAAAAAGCGGAGAAAAATGTAAAGTTTGTAGAAGAGGAAATAAGTGATATTAATATAGCAATGTTATGTAGTGGTTTTGATTGTTGTGTAAGCTTTGTAGATTTTGATTTGACAGACAATAACGGTCATGAGTTTTATATATATAAAGGAGAACAAACGGATTCTAAGATAACTAGATTTAATGAAGAGGAAGCGTTGAAAGAAGCCTTTTCGAAGGAGTTGACAAGTGATATGATAATAAAAAGTCCGGAAGATGTGGTGGAATTTTGGCAGAGAATACAAAGTGACGATGATCTGAGTAGTATGTTTGATGAAATACTTGCAAATAAGTGAGGAGAATAGGATGCAAAATATAAAAAAAAGAATTGGTGTTGTAGCGGCGGGGATAGTATTAGTGATAGTTATAGCTATTGTAGTAATGGTACAGATAAACAATTCACATAAGGTTGTTTTTGAAGATAAAACAATGGCAGAGTTGATAGCAAAGAATGTAGGAGTAGAATCGGTGGATAAACTCCGTATAGAAGATTTAGAAAAAATAGAAATATTGAATATTGGGTATACAGGTTACTATGATACATTGGTTGATCTTGAAAAATGCTCAAATTTAAAAAGATTAATTATTGGTTATCCACAATATACAATGGCATACTATGCCTTTGCAGGAAGAGAAATGCCGGCACCGGAAAGTAAGGAAAGGGTAAAACAAATAGAAAAAGAATTGGAAAGTATTTTAGAAAAGTGTCCAAATTTAACCACTATATATTTATCTAATGATAAGGGGAATTGTGAGTTAGATAATATAGAATTTTTGAAAAAAGCAAAAAAACTAAAAAGTCTTAACTTGTATTATCAATCAGATATAGATTATTCAGTTATTTCAGAGTGTACAAAATTACAGTTTTTATCTTTGCATTGTTGTGATATTTCCGATTTAAGTATGATAGGTGAATTGGAAAATTTAGATAGTTTAGTTTTGACGGGAACGAATGTTTCAGAAGCCACGGATATATTAAAATTAAAAAATCTTAGCTTTTTTAGAATTGCAGATACTCCCCTTGCAGAGAATGAGGAACAGTTAGAACTTATTCAAAAACAGTTTCCGGAACTTAAAATTGAGACGGAATATTAAAATGTTAAAAAAGAAAAACTGAAATTGCCGAATAAAAACGGAAAAAAGAATTTCTTTAAATGTCCAAAATAAAACGCAGACAAGAAGAACAGGAAGACTAGAAAATAAAGAAAGAGACGAGAAGACACAGAGGGGAAATATGTATGAATGAAAGTTCCTATTTAAATCCGGCAAATATGAAGGCACAATGTGATGCGGCAATTACAAAATTAAAAAATGACAGTGAAGCAACGTATGCATTAGAAGAAAAGTTAAGTGCATTTCAGGAAGATGCACAAATAAAGAGTGAAGCATTTGATGCATTAAAATTACAAATGGAGGATTATAAGACAGTCCTACAGACAATGAGGACAGCAAATGATTGTGATATCCATGATTTTCAATTTTTAAAAATAGCAGTAGGCTTTCAAGAATTAAATGGTGGAGTTATTTTGGCAAAGAAACAGATGCAGATGTCTGCCAAACAGTTCAATGAGCAAAAAGCTGCAATATATAGAGAAAAAGCACGAAAAGCAACCAGCGCAACCACTCGTTTTAATTATAATACGAAAGTGGTTCATTATGAAGGAATGGCAGAGTTAGAACAGAAATTGTATGATGTCTGGCAGGAAAAAGAAAATCAATACGATGGAATTGAGTCTCCCTCACCAGTGGTTTGTTTGCGGAGGGAACAGCCATACGGGCAACGGTAGAAAGTGCACTGGACAATATCACCAGTTCATTTTATGATGGAGAATATCATCCGGATATGAATGCCGGTTGGCGGTCAGAAATCTACGATATTTATTTTAATCGAGTGTTTCGCATATCAGAGAGTGGAGAACTTACCATTGACATGGAAGAAGTGGAGAAAATCCTTAGAAAAGATGCAGGAAAAATCACATCAGCAGAGTATGATGTACTTGCATTGGCATATTTGATGGCGGATGATGAAGACTTGGCTGTATTTATGCAGGGGATGATGGGAGAAAGGGTGGATTATAATACTTCATGGTATGCGTCAACGATGAACTATAAAGTTTATTCTGAATGGAGAATAGACAAAGAAAAATTAAATGAGATAAGGGTGCGAATGAAGGCGTATGCTGAGGCAGAGCTACAAGTGATTCAAGGATATAGTGCAGCAGGAAATGGGGATGCGGCTTTGGAATGTGAGATAGAGCGAGGAGCTATGCTGCAACGTATGACATTATTGGATGTTATCAGTCAAATCGGAGCTTTTAGTGGAGAATATGAAGTTGATTATCCAACAATAAGTGTTAAGAAGAGTGAGGGAGGAGAACTAGTACTTGGACTTTGTGAAGGCTTGGTTGTTAGTGGTGGTAAGCCAACTGGTTCTACATTAAGAAATTCTACGGTTATAATTAGTAAGACTGTGAATGGAGAAGATATTGGATTGGTTCAGAGCAATTACGCTGGTTATGCACTTACCAATTATTTCGGTGGTTATTCACTAGGAAATGATGTGGGAAAGTTTGCAGTAAATAAAGGGAAAGGAAAGGTAAAAATAGATAAGCAAGTATTTAGAAATTGGTCTAATAGAATAAAAAGAATACCGGGAAAAGAGAAATTGGGAGAGGCAATTGGTTATATTCCTTTTGTGGGAGAAGGAGTAAAATTTGTGGTAGATACATTTGAAAATAAAAAAGATGCAGAACGGAAGGTGCAGTTTATTGCAGAAGAGATAGAGGATATTAATGTAGCAATATTATATAGTGGTTTCGATTGTTGTGTAAATTTTGTAGATTTTGATTTAGCGAATAATAATAATCATGAATTTTATCCATATGAGGGAGAAAGTACAGATTCGAAGATAGCTGATTTTAATAAGGAAGATGTATTGAAGGAAGCACTGTCAACAGAATTGACTAGGGAGATGGTGTTAGAGAATCCGGAAGATATGGTAGAATTTTGGCAAAGAGTACAAGGTGATAATAAGGTAGGGGGAAAATTTAGAAAAATACTTCAGAGTAGGTAAGGAGAATAGGATGCGAAATATAAAAGATGTGAAAAAAAATAGGGTCATTTTTATTTCAATAGCGATGGTAATAGCAATTATAGCACATATAATAGTAGTTTTGATAGATAATTTCCATAAAGTTGCATTTGAAGATGCAACAATGGCAGAAATGATATCTAAGTCTGCTGGAGTGGAAACTGTGGATGAAATTCGGGAGAACGATTTAGAAAAGATAGAAGAATTAAATATTGGTTATACAGGATATTATGATACATTGGTTGATATTGAAAAATGTACCAATTTGAGAAGAATAATTATCGGTTATCCGGATTGTGCAATGTCATATTATCCCTTTGCAGGAAGAGAAGAGCCAGAACCGGAAAGTAAGGAAAGAGTGAAACAAATAGAAAAAGAGCTGGGAAGTATTTTAGAAAAATGCCCAAATATAACAATGATATATTTGTCTAATGAAAATGGAAACTGTGAACTGGATAATATAGAATTTCTAAAAAAAGGAAAAAAACTTGCCGTTGTAAATTTGTATTATCAGGCGGATATTGATTATTCGCCGCTTTCAGAAATACCACATTTGAAGGGGTTGTCTTTTGATGGGTGTAATATATCAAAGTTGGATATGTTAGATGGTCTTACAGAACTGGAAAGTTTGTGGATAACGGAATGTGATGTTTCCAAAGCAGGGCAGATTGTAAATCTAAAATCTTTGGAAGATTTAGAACTTGAGAATACCCCGCTTGCCGGAAGCGCAGAAGAGTTAGAAATTATATTTGAAAGTTGTCCAAATATAGAAACATTGAATGTATCTGTTGATGGGGGAAACTTAAAAGATTTGAATTTCTTAAGGAATGCAGAGAATTTAAAAGGACTTATACTGGTTAATCAATCGCTTACAGATTATTCAGCGATAGCAGAGTGTTTAAAATTAAAAAATTTATCATTGAGTGGATGTAATATTTCTGATGTAGGTATGCTAACTGAATTGAATAATTTAGAGTACTTAAATTTAGATGGAACGAATGTATCAGAAGCAAAAGATATTTTGAAGTTAAAAAATCTAAAGAGTTTATCTGTTACAAATACACCATTAGCAGAGAATGAAGAACAGTTAGAACTTATTCAAAAGAAATTTCTAAAGGAAAATACTTACAAGTAAAAGAGAGAAACATAGAATGCAGGATATAAGACATATAAAAAGAGGGAAGCAAATAGTTTTTTTGATTGTAATAGCAGTGGTAAGAGTTATAGTACTTGTTGTATAGCAGATATCTATAGTGAATTTGATTGTTGTGTAAATTTTGTGGATTTTGATTTACAAGAAAATAATAGTCATGTATTTTATCCGTATGTAGGGAATACAACTGATGATAAAATATCTTTGATAAATAGGTGTTTTGGAACCGTTTTATCAACAGATTTGACACGGGAGATGTTGTTGATGCATCCGCAAGATGTATTAGAATTTAGAGAAAACGTGGGACAAGATGAAAAGCTTGACCAAATGTATAATGACCTGTTTACAGGTATGATAAAGGAATAGGTGAGAAGTAATGAACAAAAAAATCAAAAGAATTATAGTTGGTTTTGGGGTAGTGGCTGTATTGAGTGTGACGGCTATAATTACCCTGCCAATCATTCGAGACAACGCACGAAAGGTTACATTTGCAGATGAACGAATGGGCAATAGAATAGTTTCATATGCGAAGATGAGAGAAGAAGATTTTCGTGAAGAAGATTTGGATAAGGTGGAGTGGCTTAAAACTGGATATACAGGACAATATAGTACATTGGTAGATATAGAGAAGTGTAAGCAATTAGAAAAGTTGGAAATTGGTAGGGCTTTCAGTTTGTATGCAGAAGAGCATGGATATAAAGAACATGATTTAGAACCAGAAAGTGAAGAGAGAATCCAGCAGATAAAGAAAGAGTTAGCGAGTATATTAAAAAACTGCCCGAAATTAGAGAGATTGGACTTAATAGGACAGAAAAAATATTTCGAATTGGGTGACGTATCCTTTCTTAGGAATGGGAAAAGATTGAAGAGTCTTGCGTTTCGGTGTCAGCCAGAGTTGGATTATTCCACACTCTCGGAATGCTCCAATTTGCGTACCTTGATTTTTCAAGGGTGTGAGATGTGGGAATTAGATATGTTGAGTCATCTTAATAAATTGGAGCATCTGGAGGTAATACAGAGTGAAGTTTCAGAAGCAGGAGACATATTAAAATTGCAATCATTGACAGAATTAGTTTTTGCAGATACTGCCCTTGCGGGAAATGAAGAGCAGTTAAACCTTATTTTAGAAAATTGTCCAGATATAAAGAAGTTAACGTTGGCATATGGTGAAAGAAATGGTGAGTTAAGTAATTGGAACTTTTTTCAAAGAGCAGAGAAAATGGAAGAACTTACTCTTGTAGGATATCCAGAAGTTGATTGTTCGGCGATTTCAGCGTGCCATCAATTAAAGACATTAAAATTATGGAAATGTAATATCTCTGATTTTGGCGTATTAGAAGGGATGGAAAATTTAGAGAATTTAGATTTGACAGAAACTAATATTTCGCAGGCAGAGGATATATTAAAATTTAAAAATTTGAAATATTTAAATATTACAGACACACCGCTTGCAGAGAATGCGGAACAGATAGAACTTATTCAAAATAAGTTTCCCGGAATCGAGATTCAAAAATAGAGACACAATTAAAATGCAAGATATAAGCTATAGATATATTAAAATTAAAAAATTTTTAGAAAGTGCAACATTTTCCTCTCCCCCAAGGTGTTATAATTGACAACACTTAGAAAGAACGATAAAATAGAAAGGCTTAGAAAAATGTTAAATAACGGAAGAAGGGAGTCATAATAAAAAATAAAAATAAGGAATTGATGCAGTAATGGTAGAAGTTTCACATTTACAGAAAAAATACGGAAGAAAAGTAATTTTAGAAGATATTAGTTTTAAGGCAGAATGTGGAGAACGCATAGGAATCGTTGGAAAAAACGGTTGTGGCAAGTCCACATTGATGCGAATTTTATCTGGAATTATGAAGCCGGATAATGGCGAGATTCTGTATTTTGGAGAAAATGCATTAAGCAGGAAAAAAGTTTTTCGGAAGTATTGTGGTTATGTTCCTCAGGAAAATCCGCTGATTGAAGAATTATCAGTAAAGGATAATTTAAAGTTATGGGGAAATTATAACGGCGAAGTAACGGAAAAGCTAACAGAGCTTTTGAATTTGCAGGATATGATGAAGATGCCTGTTGAGAAGCTTTCAGGAGGAATGAAGCGCAGAGTAAGTATTGCATGTGCGCTGATGAATATGCCTCCGGTAATATTGATGGATGAGCCAACCACAGCATTGGACTTGTATTACAAAGAGGGAATACATAAGTGGATGGAAAGTTATCAGAAGATGAATGGTATTATTATTATGACAACCCATGATGAACAGGAAATCATGGATTGCGACAGATGCCTTATCATGAAAGAAGGAAAATTAACCGAACTGCCACAAGAAGAGGGAACCATAGACATGGTGAAAACATATCTTAGTGAGTAGTATGGAACGAAGGAAGAGGAGAGAGAAGATGAATTTTGATCCAATGACAGGAGAACCAATTAAAAAGAAATTTGATCCGATGACAGGAGAACCAATTAATAATGATGTTGCAGCAGAAACACCAGTGGAAAATGCAGCACCGGTACAGAATGCAGCACCGGTAGAAAATATAACACTGGTACAGAATGTGGCACCGGTAGAAAATACAACACCGGTACAGAATGCAGCATCGGTGGAAAATACAACACCGGAAGAAAATGCAGCACCGGTAAATCAGGCAGCAGATGCACCAACAGAAGTGTTGACAAATAATACAACACAGCAGCAGCCAACCATGGGATTTGATCCAATGACCGGTCAGCCAATCGGTGTACAACCAAAGAAGAAAAAAGGATTTTTAAAGAGTACAGCTTCTAAAGTGGTTTTAGCACTTATTATTGTAGCGGCAATTGCTTGTGGAGGCGTAGCATACGCATTCCATAGTGGTATTCTCGGAAGTGATTCCGATAAGGTTTTAAAGGCGATTCAGAACACATTAGATGACAAGAGCGAATTAACACAGGCATTTGACATCGGAGATATTGCAAAGTCAAATGAGTACACAATGGGATTTTCTGTAGAGTCTGATGGAGTTAGTGTAGATGGTTCTTGTTTGGTAGGAAAAGAAGGAAAGCAGATAAACGGAAGTGTAAATGCATATTCTACCGATATTGATTTTGCTTTAAATCTTACAGAAGACGAATTACAGTTACAGGTACCATATGTTTCTGATAAAGTTTTTACCTATAACTATACCGGAGACAACACCGGATATTTAATGGAAGAGCTTGATTCCGATGAAGTAGATGCTTTGAATAAGCTGTTAGAATACTGCTATAATAGCAAATATAATGATGGTGCAAGCGAGAAGTTAAAAGATGCTTTCGTAGATGAATATAAAACTTTAGAATTTGAAAGTGTAAAAGAAGAAAAATTTGAAGTAGATGGAAAAGAAAGATCCTGTAAAGGATATGGAACAGTTATCACAAAGAAAAATATTCAGAAGCTTGTAGATGCATACGAAGAAGCTACCAGTGAAAGCTTGGCAGACATGGAAGATTTAATGGTACAGTTAGACCCTACTTATACCGTAGGAAGCTATGCAGAATCTTTTGATGAATTAAGAGATGCCTTAGAAGAAATGCCGGATGTATCAGCAACTTTCTATGTGTATGATAACAAGTTAGCATGTATTGAATTACAGCCAAAGGGTGATGAAGCAATTCAGATTCAGTTTCTCGGAGGAGACAGAAGAGCACAGAATATGCGTGTTGTAGATGCGGATGGAAATACTGTATTTGAAATTACCGGAGAAAAAGCCGGTTCTAACGAAACAACGGAATTGTTAGTAGATGACGAAAGCGTATTAAGTCTTGAGTATGACAGCAAGAGTGGTGCATTTAGTCTCAAGAGTGATGAGTTTAGCCTTGGCGGAACAATTAAATCTGATAAGAACGGATTAGAAATTACCATTGATGAATGTAGTGATGAATATGATGACTATGACTTTGAAGGAAGTATTTCCTTGAAAAAAGGTGCAGATTTTGAAGAATTAGATGGTGATAAGTTTGATATCGGAAATGCATCAGAAGACGAAGTAATGGATTTAATGACAGAAATCAGTGATAATTTATATTAGTCATGAGAACATTTTTAATTTATTTTTTACTTGAATATAAGAAAAGCATCAAGGTACTGTTGAAATCATTCGGCAGTACCTTGATGATGTTATTGTTGGTAATTGCAGGAACAGTAGCAGTGAGCCACTTTGTATTTCAATCTCGGATTTTTGAACCGGTAAAGGTGGGAATAGTAATCGATGAAGAAGACGACAAGGTAAAGCTGATTACCAAAGTAGTATCTGCTATGGAAAGTGTAGAGAGTATCTGTGAATTTGTTTATGTAGATGAAACAAAAGCAAAAGAATTGCTGGCAGAAAACAAGCTGGTAGCAGCCATTGTGTTGCCGGAGGACTTCTATGAAGATGTGGATAGCGGATATAATACACCGGTGAAGGTTTATGTATCGAAGAATGCGACACTAAATCAAAAAGTATTTCAGGAGTTGCTTTCAGATGGAGTTTCCCTGTTACGAACGTCTGAGTCGGGAGTGTATGCTACGCTGAAGATAGGAAGAGAATATTCAGCCCAGTTGTCGCAACGGAAAATAGGAGATGTAATTTCAGAAATTTACATTGAGGAGGCATTTTATCGTGACCGAATTTTTTCATCTAATGTATGTTCTGCATTAGGGGAAATGGATTTGCACCAATACTATTTTAGTTCCGCTCTTGTGATATTTCTTCTGATGAGCGGGTTAAATTATAGCTTTTTATATCGGAAACGCACCAAAGCAGTGGAAGATAAGTTGAAAATATCCGGTGTGGGAGCATGGCGGGTTTCAGTGATAAAAGTAGGAATTATGGCGAATCTGTTATGGTTACTTGGTGTATTATTTTACGGTGTGGCATGTGTAATTTCTGATAAGTTACATTTAACATGGTTTTTCTTTGATGGATGGACGGTAGTATACATGATTCCACTGTGCATTGCCATTGCAGCATATTTTCATATGATATATGCAATTTCCGGAAAAAATGGACAAGGAGCAGTCATTGTTTTTGCAGTAAATGTTTTTATGATTTTATGTTCCGGAGCCGTAATCCCCATAGCATATTTGCCGGAGATTGCCGGGAAAATCGGAAGGTGCCTGCCCTTGAGCTTCTGGAATCAGTATTGCGCCCAGACAGTATTTGGACAGGTGAGTGGAGAATTTTTACTGGTGCAGTTAGTAATTATATTGGTTGCAACAGGGATAGGAGCGGCAGTGTCATGGAAAAATACATAACATGGTATAGGCTCTTGATAAAAAGTTGGATGAAACGGAAAAGCAGTTGGCTTCAGTTAGCAGGATTGCTGTTGGTAGTGGCTTTGGTAGGACAGGTTAAGATTCCGGATATTAACAATACGGTAATCGGTCTTTGTAATGAAGATGGAGCATTTGTACAAGAAGTCATAGAAAGCCTTCAAACAGGGGAAAGTGTATTTCAATTTCAGGTCTATTCGGATAGTGAAGAAATGCAGCAGGCAGTGATTCGCGGAGAAATGGAAGGCGGATTTATTTTTGAAAAGGGATTGGAAAAGGATTTACAAAAAGGCAAAAGGAAAAAGTTGATTACGGTCATTACAACTCCATTAACGACGAAGGGAGCAGTAGCAAAGGAAACCGTATTTGCCGCCTTTTTTGAACGGTATAGTGAAGATATTCTCTTAGAACAGGAAGAAACGGTGTTTGGAAGAGAAGATGCTGAAATTTCGGAAGCATTGCTAAAAAAGAATCAGGAATATTTAAAAAGTGATGAGATTTTTCGTCTGGACTTTGAAGAAGTTGCAGGAAAGGGAACAGAAGCTGCAACAGGAGCAGATACATTCCCGGTACGAGGAATGGCGGCATTACTTATTTTTGTAATGATATTGTTGGAACATGGAAAAAAATTTGAACAAAAGGACTGTGTATTTGAAAAAGCCCTGACGCAAAGAGAAAAGATAGCATTTGAACTTTTGCGCTATGTATCAACAGCTACAATTCCGGCACTTGCCAGTGCAGGTTTGATAATGATAACAGGAAATGGCGTATTTTTCTTAAAAGAAATCTTGGGAATGGTCATATTTATAATTGTGTGTGCAATATGGGCGTTTCTAATCGGAAAACTTTTTCGAAATGGAACCACATATGCATCTTGGATTATGACGTTGGTAATTGGCAATTTGTTACTTTGCCCGGTATTTCTCAATATTTCCCAGTATGTGCCTGCATTAGGATATATTGGATGCATTTTCCCGGTTGGAATGTATTTGAGGCTGTTTTAAAGAAAAAATTACATAGAAGAATATTGCAAATGGCTATACGTAAATCAAAAATGAGATTAGCAAGAATGGATTAACATATATTTGTTGAAAAAATGAAAAATATATGTTAATCTATTTTTGTATTTACATGAGTAGCGAATTAATGAGAATGGGATGGTTAAATATGGAAGATTTAGAACAGCTAAAACGTATTTTATCTTATGAGAAAGAAATGGTACAAAGTAGAATTACGGAGATAAATAAAGAACTTGCTGAAGTAGGTAATGTGCAAAAGACCATAATTATAAAGAAAATCAGTGGAAAATGTTATTATTATAATCAGTGGATGGAAAATAAAAAACTCCGGTGTAAATCATTAGGACCGGTAGCCCCCGGAGTAATCGCAGATTTTGAACAAAAAATTCTTAAAAAAAATGAGTTGGAAGAAGAACTCAATATCAAAAAGGGATTATTGTCCTATCTTGAAGAAACTCTAACACGAATTACTCATGAAATAAATAGTAGCAGGAAAATTATAAATAACTACACATTTGAAGTTTATTGGAAGGATGAGATTACAGCAAGAGTCTATGTAAAAGAGCATGATGTTACTGTTTCAAGATTTACAGACCATCCCCTAAAGCAGATTTTTGCACAAAAGAAAATGACAAGGTATCAGTTGAATCGTATTTTAGAATTAAGGTGTTGGGAGCGAGACAGAGCAGATATCAATGAGCTGTTAGAAAACATTGGATTGCAGGAGTACAATCCGCAGGAAATTGTCAGAAAGACCCATGGAGTATCTTTTAATGATTATATATGGATACGTTTTCCGGGTGAAAAATTGACAAGTAAAGATGTTTTAGTGAGGTAATATTATGTTTTCGGAGAAAATTTCAAAGGAATATATAGTAAAGCAACAAGGAACCAGTGAGGGAACACAGATAAAATATAAAAAGGGAGATTATTGGTACAAAAAAGATAAAAGTGGATGCGAAGGATTGGTGGAGTACTTAGTTTCAAATTTTTTAGGATACACCAATTTAAATGCAGAGGAATATGTGGTGTATGAGTATGGTACTATCAATGGGGAAAAAGGGTGTCGAAGTAAAAATTTTTTAAAGAGTAATGAAGAATTGATAACACTATATCGGTTATATTTTAATGAATATGGAAGAGACTTGTCGCAGGTGATAAATGAAATGGATGAGATGGAAGACCGCATTGATTATGTGATTCGTTTTGTGGAAAAAAGCTGTGGCATAAATATTTTTGAATATCTGAAAAAGGTACTGACAGTGGATATGATTATTTTAAATGAAGACAGGCATTTGAATAATCTGGCACTTATTTTTGATGGAAATGCTTTTAAACCTTCTCCGATTTTTGATAATGGCTTATCTTTACTCACAGGAAATCGAAGTGTTAATTGGAAATTCCCGGTTAGTGATAATGTAAAGCGCGTGGTTGCAAGACCATTTTCCGGTTCCCATGAAAAAATGGTAGAGTATTTTGGCAAAGGATTAGAAATTGATGCAGAAAGTGCTTTATCATGGTTGAATACTCAGAAATGGACGCGGGAAAGAGAAGTACTTGAGTATCAGATAAACAAATACTGCCAATAGTTTACATGGAAAAGTATCCCAGATTATGATAAAATTAGGACATGTTTTAACAAAATGAGGAATACAATAATTTTGAAACTTTATATAGAAATTTAGAAAAATAGAATAGATAGAATCTTTAGGAGGAAAATATGTTAGACAAGATTGCATTTATGGAGACACTTCATTCGGTACAGGAGGTGGCAAGAACCTCTCTGACCCCATTAACGAAAGAAGAAATACAAACTTATTTCAAGGATATGGAACTAACCAAAGAACAGGAAGATATGGTATATCAATATCTGTTACATCCACAGGAAGAACAGCCGGCAGAGGTGGAAAATGAAGCAGAAACAGAGACAACTGAGACAGAGGAAAAGAAGGAAGAAAATACAGCAGAGCCCAAGCCGGTGTCTGCCCGTTTTCAAATGTACTTAGATGAGCTTGGAGATATTCCTAATCTTACGAAAGAGCAGGAACAGAGCTTATATGACCGTTTGGCAGCAGGAGAAGAGAGCGTTATTGCAGAGCTTTCCCATCAGTGGCTGAAAAAAGTAGTAGAGATTGCATCAGCATACGAAGTAGAGGATGTACTGTTGGACGATATGGTACAAGAGGGAAATATCGGATTGCTTATGGGATTACAGTCTTTAGCAGGCAAAAAGGAAGCAGAACCGGAAAAGGTATTGGAACAAATGGTTCGAACAGCCATTGAAGGATATGTAGACGAAGAAAGTGGAGAAGGGGAACAGGAAAACTCCATTCTTGCAAAAGTAAGCTTAGTACATGAAGCAAAAGAAGCACTTGCAAAGGAACTTGGAATGGAGCCTTCCATTCGTCAACTTGCAGAGTATACCAAAATTTCAGAGGAAGAAATATCAGATATAGTATCTCTTGCAAAGGAAGTAAAACAAGGAGAATAGGATTAGAAAATGAGTTCTTTTTCATTTATTTTTCAATATATCAAACAGCATAAAAAGCAATATATTGCGGGAATTATCACGTTGTTTGTGGTGGATTTTGCCAATCTGTTTATTCCGAAAATTACAGGAATGGTGACAGATGGACTAACGGCGCATACCTTGGATATGCAAGGGGTAGCCCGGTATATTGTTGAGATTCTTCTGGTAGGCGCAGTCATTGCCATCGGAAGATTTTTGTGGAGATACTTTTTGTTCGGAGCTTCTCGAAATATCGAGCGAGAAGTACGAAATGGAATGTTTGAACATTTGGAAAAAATGAGCGTGGAATACTACAACGAACATAAAACAGGAGACTTGATGACACGTTTTACCAGTGACTTGAATGCAGTTCGTATGGCAATTGGCCCTGCTGTGATATCAGCCTTTGATGCTTCTGTAATGGCAGTTATGGTAGTCTGTCAGATGATGTTTTATGTTAGTGTAAAACTTACTTTGCTTGCGATTATTCCTATGCTCTTTATTTCGGCAGGTGAACTTTATTATGGGAAAATAATGAAAAAACGTTTTTTAGAACGTCAGGAGGCAGTGTCAGACCTGACAGATTTCGTGCAGGAAAGTTTTTCCGGTGTAAGAGTAATTAAAGCATTTGTACGGGAAAAAGCAGAATGTGCAGCGTTTCGTCGTTCCAATTATCGGGCAAAAGAAAAGAACTTAGAAGTAGTAAAACTTCAGGCGGTGGTGATGCCACTATTGGATGTGATTATAGGAGTCAGCAGTTTGATCACGTTGTTGTATGGCGGTTATCTGGCGTTGATAGGAGAAATTACCCTGGGACGTTTTGTCGCCTTTAATCAGTATATCGGTATGCTGGTATGGCCAATGCTTGCCTGTGGAGATGCGATTACCATGTTTTCACAGGGCGGTGCGTCATTAAAGCGTATACAGGAAGTATTTGAAGAAAAACCAGAGATATTTGACCGAGAAGAAGTAGAGCCGGTGGAAAGGATTCGTGGCGATATTACCTTTGACCATTTGACATTTATTCATCGCGGACACAGTGAACCAACGTTAAAGGATATTTGCCTTAAGGTGGAAGCAGGAACCACTCTTGCAATCATCGGAAGAACCGGAAATGGAAAAACTACATTAGTGAATTTGCTGTTACATCTTTATAATACAAAGCCGGGGATGATACTGATTGATGGCAGAGATATTAATACCATTCCATTAAAAACCTTGCGAGAAAATATTGCCTATGTGCCACAGGATAATTTTTTGTTTTCCAATACCTTAAAGTCTAACATTGCTTTTGGAGTAGAAGAGGAGGATATGGAACAGATTACACGGGCGACACAGGCAGCATGTATACACGAGAATATTGTTTCTTTTCCGGATGGATATGAGACAATCGTGGGAGAGCGTGGTGTTACCTTGTCAGGCGGACAAAAGCAGCGAAGTTCTATTGCAAGAGCCTTGATGAAAGATGCTCCGATTTTAATTTTAGACGATGCATTGTCGGCAGTAGATACGGATACCGAAGAACATATTTTGAAAAATCTCAAAGAGAATCGAAAGGGAAAGACAACCATTCTCATTGCGCATCGTATTTCTACCATTCAAAATGCGGACAAGATTCTGGTATTAGATGAAGGAGAAGCCAAGGAATGTGGAACGCATCGGGAATTGATGGAGCTTCATGGAATTTATCGTGATATGTTTGAAAAGCAGCAGTTAGAAGCAGCATTTGAAGGAGGCAATGTATGAAACGACTATTAAAATACTTAAAGCCTCATAAGTGGACCATGACAATAGCTACAGTACTGGTGTTATTTATTATTGGAATTGAGCTGTATCGCCCTATCATTATTGGTGATGCTATTGATGATTATATTAACGGCTACTATCAGCCTTATGTAGAAACTACGCAGGAAGCGGCAGGGGCGGTATCTTATGGAGAAATTTGGCTTACAAGAAATATTTCCGGTAGCCCTAAAGAGTACTACCAAATCATGCTCTATCAGAATCACTATTATATGGCAGAGCATTTAACAGAAAAACAATGTGAGAAGTTGAAAAACGGTAACGCTAAGGAAATCAAAGAGCAATTAGAAGCAGGAGCACAGGAGCTTGATAAGTCCCAGTTAAGGGAACTGAGAAAATACGATTTTTCCGGAATTTTAAAGGCAGCAGCCTTGTACTTGCTTGTATTATTGTTGGGATTTGTGCTCAATGTGGCGGATACATGGATGCTTCAAAAAATGGGACAGGATATTATTTTTAAAATGCGAGAAGAAGTGTTTGAGCATATCCACAGCTTGTCATTAAACTTTTTCAATACCACTCCGGTAGGAAAATTAGTTACTCGTGTGTCAAACGATACAGAGGCGGTAAATGACTTGTTTTCCACCATTTTGGTAAAGCTCTTTAAAAACACAGTGAAAATCATTGGATTTGCAGTAGTCATGCTTTCAATCAACGTGAAAATGGCACTGTTTTCCTTTGTTATGTTACCATTAGTGACGGGCTTAACCTTCTTTTTCCGCCATATGTCCAGAGTGGCATATCGCATTACCAGAAATAAAATTACAGAACTGAATACATTTTTGTCAGAGCATATTTCCGGTATGAAGTTGATACAGATATTTGCCAAAGAGAAGGAAAAATATCAGGAATTTGAACAAAAGAGCATGGAGCTGTATCAGGCAAACTGGCGGGAAGTGATGACATTTGCAGTCTTTCGACCATCTATTTACTTTTTGTCTGTGATTGCAACAGTAATTGTAATCGGTTCAGGAAGTTACTTTGTGCTTTCCGGTACACTGTCACTTGGAACCTTGTTTGTATTTATCAGTTATATCAGTTCTTTTTTTGAACCAATTCAGGAATTGGCAGAACAGTTTGGAACATTGCAGTCTTCCTTAGCTTCCGGGGAAAAAATCTTCTCTATTTTAGAAGAGAAGCCTCAGATTGTAACTCCGGTACAGCCAAGAGAAGTAAATATTCAGGGAAAAATTGAGTTTCGCCATGTGTGGTTTGCTTATGAAAAAGAGGACTATATTTTAAAAGATGTCAGCTTTGTCATTGAGCCGGGAGAGAAAGTGGCATTTGTGGGAGCAACCGGAGCGGGAAAATCTTCCATTTTGAATCTGATTGGACGGTATTTTGACATTCAGAAAGGGGAAATTCTCATTGATGGTGTGAATATTCAGGAAATAGATACGGATGTGTTGCGTCGTGCTATTGGACAGGTGCAGCAGGATGTGTTTATTTTTACGGGAGATATTAAGAGTAATATTTCTCTGCATAACCCGGCAATTTCCAAAGAAGATGTAATACAGGCTGCCAGAACGGTACATGCAGACTCTTTTATTGAAAAATTGCCACAAAAGTATGACGAGCCGGTAACAGAGCGAGGAAGTACTTTGTCTGCCGGACAAAGACAGTTACTTTCCTTTGCCAGAACACTGGCATATCAACCGGCAATTTTAGTGTTGGATGAGGCAACCGCCAATATTGATACGGAAACAGAAAGCTTGATTACCCAGGCATTAGAAACCCTGATGGAAGGAAGAACCACCATTATGGTGGCTCATCGACTTTCCACCATCCAGCATGCAGATAAAATATTGGTAATGCATAAAGGCGAGGTTATGGAGTCGGGTTCTCATCAGGAATTGCTAGCAAAGGACGGCATGTATAAAAAACTGTATGATTTGCAGTTGGTAGAGTAGAAGTTAAGACGTATGGGGACTTCGGATAACCGGTTGAATTTGCTGATAATTAAAGGCAAATGCAATCGTTTCCGGTAGAAGTTCCGTAAAAGCAGTCATAGAGTTGGGTTTTGCCTTGTAATTGTCCTGGCCAAAAGGAACAAAGTAAATGTTCTTGGTGTTCAGTAAAATACCAATATTTTTCAAGTTCATTCCCAGTGCATCATTGGTAGAAAGGGAAATAACCAGCGGGCGGTTATTGCGAAGGTGTGACTTGGCAGCCATTAGGACTGGTGTATCGGAAATGCCGTTTGCCAGTTTGGAAAGGGTGTTTCCGGTACAAGGGGCGATAACCATAATATCCATAAGACCTTTTGGACCAATGGGTTCTGCCTGTGGAATGGTAGTGATAGGAGTATTTCCGGTTAACTCCTTAGCGTGTACTAAAAACTCTTCGCTGGTGCCGAAACGGGAATTTAGTGTAGCCGCATGTTCAGAAAAAACAGGGAGCAGGTTGGCACCGGTTCGTTTTAAATCCTCTAAAGCGTGAAATATTTTTTCGTAAGTACAAAAAGAACCGGTAAATCCGATTCCAATGGATTTTCCTTTAAAATTATAAACCATGATTTATCATCCTTTCTATGGCTTTGCCGGCAATGATACCTGCGGTTTTGGGGTGGAACTTTCCCGGAAGTCCCGGCAGGCGAAAATAGGGGATAGCGAACTGGGAACTAACATCATTTGAAAAACCAAAAGGCGCAGAGGCAATGTCAAAAATATGACAATCTCCCGGAAGTAACGCTAAATCTTCGTTGGTTAATATCTGTTGTGGAATGGTATTGATGACTAAGTTACACCGGGGTAAAATAGTCTTTTTTTCTTTTTCCGAAAGGGCGAGAAGGCCATGTTCTTCTGCCTGAAGTTGTTTGGAAATTTCCCGCTCTAATACATAGATGCCGGATTCAAAGGTGGAAAATAATGTACCGATAGCAGCACCGCAATACCCATAGCCCAGTAACAGAATACGGGTATTTTCCAGAGAAAAGGGAGTGTAGCGGATGACTTCGGATAGTAACCCTTCTGCTGTCAATCTTGCATTTTCGGTGGCAAATCGGGAAGAATCCGAAAGGGCGTAGAGTTTGCAATCTGCATTTTCAAATTGTTCCTGAAAAATATTTGGCATACCATTGTGAAAAATCACCATGGGGTGAGAAAGCATGCCGGACAATTGGGATATAGGAATCGGTGGAACAGATGAACTTTTCTGAAACAGATGTGTGTTGTCCTTAGAAAAAGGAGTAGGCATAAAAAGCGCATCTGTATGTAGTGCCTGTTCCAGAGAAGCCGCAAGCTGTATATTGCTCTGATAAGGAAAATCCGGTGTCCCAAAGCAGGTGACCACATAGCCACAGGAGTTTAGATATTCAGCGGTGTAAGCGTGGCGAAGATCCCCGCCAAGAAGCGTAATCTGTGATATTGCCATAAGAGGCCTCCCAAAGGTATCGTCTTGGTATACTATGCGAAAGATTTCAAAGAGTGAGCACTTTGGGGAAGAAAAACTTACCTGTTAGTTTCAAAAACAAACCCCTTAGTCATTTTCTATTTACATCTATAGGAGGCTTGCTATAATGGTTTCATGGGAGGAACGAGTGATGAAAGTTAGAATTGAGATTGAAGAAGAATTACAGGAAGATGAAGTGGTAATCCGTTGTAGCAGGATGGATGAACAGATTATAAATATCCAGGCAGCTATTCTGGAGCAGACCAGAGGAAAACAACAGATTTCTTTGAAAAATGGTGATACAGAGTATTATCTGCCATTACAAGATATTTTGTTTTTTGAAACAGAAAATAAAACGGTATTTGCTCATACCAGAGAGAAAATGCTAGAAACAGAATATAAGCTGTATGAATTAGAAGAATTACTTCCCGGTTCTTTTATGCGAATCTCTAAATCAGCCATTGTCAATCTTGATCCTATTTATTCCATTACCCGTAATTTGACAGCCTCCAGTGTGGTGGAATTTGTGCACAGCCATAAACAAATTTATGTATCCAGAAATTATTATAAACCGCTGGTGGAAAGACTGGCAGAAAAGAGGAAAAAGTTATGAAAAGAGGAAAAAATATTTTTTGGGGGATTGCATTGATTCTTTGTGCAGTGTTTATTGTTGTAAGTAAGCTGGGATATTTTCAGGGAATCGGAATTTTTACCGTAATATTTACCATTGCAGTAGCAGCAGGTTTGATTGACAGTGTAGCACATAGAAGTTTTGGTGGAATTTTGTTTTGTTTGGCATTTTTAGGAATCCTTTATGACAAGCAGCTTGGGATTGAAGCACTTACCCCATGGCCCATTTTAGGAGTGGCATTGTTGGGAACAATCGGACTTAATATGATTTTCAAATCAAAAAAAAAGAACTGGAAATATGAAAAAAACTTTGAGTGGAACAACGAAAGTTATCAGGAAATCATCGATGAAGAAAGTGATGAATGGGTACGATGCGAAGTAAGTTTTAATTCAGCTACCAAATATATTAATAGTACCAGTTTTAAAAGGGCAGAATTAGAGTGCAGTTTTGGAAGTTTAATGGTGTATTTTGACAATGCCATTTTAGCAGGCGGAAAAGGTGTAGTAAACTTAGAGACATCTTTCGGTGAAATGAAACTTTATATTCCAAAGTCATGGAAAGTTGTTACGAATCTGGATTGTGCATTTGGTGGTTTTAAAGAACATGGAACTTGTTCCAGAAGTGATGAAAATATCCTTATGATTAGTGGAGAGGTATCTTTTGGAGGATTGGACATTTACTATATTTAAAGAAGGGAGTATCTATGAGAGAAGTCATATTGCTATTTAATTTTACCGAGAAAGAGAAGCGGAATAAAGTCACAAGGGCCTTATTCCCTTTGCGTATAAAAATAAAAGAAATAGAAAAGAAGGATTACCTTAATTCCATAGGCTATTTAGCGGGAAATAAAGAACTGTCAGCAGTGGAAGAAGTATATACCGGAGAAGAATTAGAAGGAGAAATGTTGGTAATGGCGGGACTTTCCAGTGCCAGAATAGATCAGGTATTAAAGGCATTGCGTAAGTCGGGAGCAGGAAATATTCCTTATAAAGCATCGCTAACTCCTACCAATCAACATTGGAATGTAAGAAAGCTTTTTGAAGAAATCAAGGAAGAACATGAGCGGATGCATAAGGAGGAATAAAGATGGAATGGAAACAATTGCTTTGCGATGATCGAGTTCGCAACTTTAGAAAGAACGGTTCAAATGATTTGCGTTCCGAATATGAAAAGGATTATCATCGTATTATCGGAAGTGCATCTTTTCGCCGACTTCAGGATAAAACACAGGTGTTCCCCTTGGATAAAAGTGACTTTATCAGAACCAGACTTACCCATTCGTTAGAAGTTTCTTCTTTTGGAAAGTCTTTGGGGCAGAATATTAGTCAGAGGATTTTAAAGGAAGAAAAGGATGCAGGCTTTTTACCGGAATATCAGGGGTATATCTGTGAAATTTTACAGTGTGCAGGCTTATTACATGATATTGGAAATCCACCCTTCGGACATTTTGGAGAATCCGCCATTCGAGAATGGTTTTTTATAAATCTTCCGAAAAAAACGGTGCAATTGCCTGGAATGAAACAGGCACAACCGATTAGTGAAGTGTTAAATGAACAGATGCAGCAGGATTTTTATCACTTTGAAGGTAATACTCAGGCACTTCGATTGGTGACAAAGCTTCACTATCTGGTAGATGAAAACGGAATGAATCTTACCAAGGCATTACTTGGAACCATTATCAAATATCCGGTATCTTCACTGGAAATAAAAGCTACACCACACATTAAGAATAAAAAAATGGGCTATTACTATGCGGAACGAGAGTTGTTCAAGGACTTGCAGGAAAGTCTGGGAACCAATGGAAATCGTCATCCGCTGGCATTTGTGTTAGAGGCGGCAGATGATATTGCCTATAAAACAGCAGATATTGAAGATGCGGTGAAAAAAGGCTGTATTACTTATGAACAATTAGTAGAAGAATTGGAGCTTGCCCAGGAAAAGATTCCAGAGGGAAGATGGAAGGAAAGCTTCCACAAAATGGTAGATAAACTGCAATATTATTATGGGAAAGCCAAGAAGCGTGAATTGCAAAATGCTAAGAGCAATGCAGTACAAAACTGGGTGATTTATGTACAAGGCTGGATGATAAAAGCGGCAACAGATTGCTTTATCTGGCATTATAACGAGATTATGGATGGCAGTTATGGAGCAAACGGTGAGGATTTGTTTTCCAGTACAGAAGGAGCATACATGATGGAAACATTAGGGGATATTGCATTTCGCTATGCATTCCAGATAAAACCTATTTTGAAGTTAGAGATTGCAGCCCAGTCCATATTTGACTTTTTGTTAGATAAGTTTATTGATGCTGCCATCTATTTTGACACAGAACGAAAATTAACAGATGTGCAGAAAAAAATGATGTCGTTGGTTTCAGATAATTATATTGCAATTTACCGTCACTTTGCCGCAGGAGCAGCAGAGGATGAAAAGCTGTACCTGCGACTGTTGTTAGTAACGGATCATATTTGTGGCATGACAGACAGTTATGCCAAACGTCTATATCAGGAGTTAAAGGGCATTGACTAAATCTGTTTTAAAATAAATTGGTCAATTTCAATTCCGGCTTTCATAATTTGTAGTGATAATTGATAGCAACCCTTTCCAAAAGTGGCGCGGGAGAGTTCCTGGGTAACCCAGAGGTCTTTCGTGCCATTTGTCTGTAAAGTGGCAAGTAAAGAGTCATTTAAAAGGATATTGGTAGTGCTCTGTGCCATATCAGAACCATGAGCAACAAAGTGTGCCTGTACGGAGTAGGTGCCGGCTTCTAAAAGCTGGAAGTTACAAGGGGCATCTTTGGTGCAGTGCAAGGTTACACAGCCGTTTTCCAATGGAACAGGAGCAAATTCATGGGAAGGTGCTAAGGCATCAAAGTGCATATACTGTCCTTCATTAGAATCCACGCGGGCAAAAGCAGGGGTATGAATTAAAAAGCGACAGATATTCATAGCACAGCGTTGGAGTTCGCCAATGGTTAAAGTGCCATTTTCCAAAGCCTCTAGGGTATTGTCCTCATTTCCGTTGGTTGCAGCACCATTATTTGGAACAACCATATATAAATCGTTTTGTGCACGAACCATGGCGGCAGTGTTTTTAAGAGTAGCTTTTCCGCCTGAAACCGTATCATTCATGGTTGACCACCAGTCGGTCATAACAATTCCATCATATCCCCATTCATTTCTCAAAATCGTAGTATTTAAGTCATAGTTAGAGGCTGCCCAGTGTCCGTTTACCGGATTATAGGAGGTCATGATGGAAGAAGCATGCCCTTCTTTTACCGTCATTTCAAATCCTTTTAAATAAATTTCACGAAGTGCACGTTCAGATACCACGGAATCTACAACAGAACGAGCAGTTTCCTGATTATTTCCACAGAAATGTTTTACTGTACCGGTAGAACCACCGGCTTCAATTCCCTTAGTCACAGCACATGCCATAACTCCCGTTAAGTAAGGGTCTTCTGAAAAGTATTCAAAGTTTCTGCCATTCAAAGGATTACGGTGGATGTTAATACCCGGTCCAAGAAGAGAATCTACTCGATTTTCCACCAGTTCCTTTCCTTCTAATTGGTAAAGTTCTTCCACTAATGGCACATTAAAGGTACAAGCAAGTAGTGTACCGATAGGCATTTGGGTAGCCATTTGTCCGCTTTCCATACGGATTCCGGAAGGACCGTCTGCACAGCAGGCAATTGGAAGTCCAAGGGCGAAAAGTTCATCTGTAACTCCGCCAAATGCAGAAGCGGTGCCCGGTGTTACCTTTGGGCTGCTCATACCTTCCCCGCGAACCAGGGCAGCCAATTCTTTCTTGGTAAACTGTGCAACAAAGGTTTCCATAGATGTTTTACCGGAAGCAACGTCTTTTAAAGTAAGATTCCGGTTTCCTGTTTGAGGAAGTGTCTTAGGTAAAGCATGTTCAATTCGTTCTTTTAACGAAATGCTCTGCAAAGGAACCGGTTCATATTCGGTAGAAAATACACCATTTCCATTGGCGGTACCTGGTTTTAAACGGGTAAATTCCTGTGTAGGTGCCAATGCTTCTTCTAATTCTTCCACTACCACAAGGGAGAAAAGTGTGAGAGCAGTTGGAGCTTTTGTTACATTGCGAATACTATTTCCAACATAAAACTCATAGGTACCGGCTTCTAAAACATAGCAGGATTTGTGCCCTGTAATGCCACTGTCATCATAAGAAGCCATTTGTTTCAGTGGAAAACTTATGGTAAGGGTTTGAGATTCGCCAGGCTTCAAAATGTTAGTCTTAGCAAATCCGCCAAGCACTTTTACCGCCTTTCCAAGGAGTCCCTGGGGTGCGCTGTAATATGCCTGAACAACTTCTTTTCCGTCGCAGTCTCCGGTATTTGTTACTTTTACAGTAAGCTCAACCGAACCGTCCGGGGCAGAACCGGAAAGGCTGGCAGAAAGAATTTCTGTGGAAAAGTCTGTGTAGGAAAGACCATAACCGAATTCATACATTACCTTGTCCGGTGCAAAGGTTTCAAAGTAACGATATCCAACATAAATATCTTCCTGATAAAAGTTTACCTTTTTATCGCCAAAATTAGCAGAAGACGGATAGTCGGCAAGCGTGTAAGCAATGGTATCACTTAATTTTCCACAAGGAGTTACCGCACCGGAAAGGACATCTCCCACGGCAAGTCCCCCTTCCATTCCACCATGCCAAATATACATAATAGAAGAAATGGGATGTTTGTAGGAAGAATCGTTAATCCAATTCATATCAATGATATTTGCAACATTTAATAGTACGGCAACCTTGGAAAAATGTGCGGTAACTGTCTGTAACATTTGTAATTCTTCTTGGGTAAGGCGATAACTGCCCTCTACATCTGCATTGTCATGGTCTTCTCCGGCAGTTCTTCCGATAATCACCAATGCTTTAGAAGAAACAGAAGCTGCATTTGCAGCGAGATCATGGGAAATAGGCATTTCCTGCTGATTCCAAGGCTCGGCAGCCCAACCTCCGCCACCGTCATCAAAAGGATGATTTTTCAGCCAGGCTTCATAAGTTTCTACTAAAGATTCATTGACGGAAATGTGATTTTCACGCAAACCATCTAAGATGTTGGTGCGGTAAGGAACGTGAACGGCACCACCGGAGCCTGTTCCGCTTTTATAATATTCTAACTGGCAACGGCCAAAGACGGAAACCGTATCGTCGGTAAGGAATGGAAGTACATGGTTTTCGTTTTTTAAAAGTACGGCTCCTTCAGCAGCAGCAGTACGGCAAAGCTGTGCAAATGTTGTATGATTCATGGTAAAAACCTCCTTAATAGCTGTTGTTTCTTGCGTTTTATTTCTTACTTTTAACCAAAGTATAGCCGAATCAAGTCAAAGATGATATAATTTTTTTATACAAAAATACGAAAAATTTGTCATAAGGAGAAAACATGAATTATTTAGAGGAAAAGCAGGCATATATCGATGGGGTACGATGTGAGTACTTATGCCATATGCAGGAGTGTGAAGAAGTGGGAAATGTATTTCCGGCACATTATCATTATTATATAGAATTGCTTTATGGAGTTTCCGGAGAGTTTCAGGTATTGTTAGGAGGGCAGTATCATAAATTTGGCAGTGGTGACATGGTATTGATTAATTCACGAGAAGTACATCAGATAGATGCACGTTCCAAAACAGGCGGAAAATATGTGGTAGTTCGTTTTTTACCGGAATTAATTTATAACAGTATTTCATCCAATCATTTTGAAATGAAATACATGTTGCCCTTTGTAACGGAAAACAGCTCCAATCAAAAAGTAATACCGGCAAAAGCACTTGTAGAAACAGAAATCCCTCATCTGTTTTTTGAAATTATACAAGAGGAATCAGACAAGAAATACGGGTATGAGCTGGCAATAAAAAATCATATCGGAAGAATATTCTTGTGGATACTTCGTTATTGGAATGCCAATGAAAAAGAGGTTTATGAGGAAAATGCAGGAGACCGGAATCTGCGCAATCAACTGCAATCAGTCCTACAATATGTATCGGAGCGGTATGTAGAAGATATAAAAGCAGAAGAAATGTCAAAACTTTGTCATATGAGTTACAGTTATTTTTCCAGAAGTTTTCATCGGATTATGAAAATGAACTTTCGGGAATATCTCAATCATATTCGGATTGCAGCAGCAGAGCAGATGCTGGTGTCCACTACACTTTCAATCACGGAAATTGGGGCAGAGGTGGGATTTGCAACTACCAGCTATTTTATTAAGATGTTTCAAAAATATAAGCATATCACACCGAAACAATTTCGGAAATTAATTACCCAGGAGAATAGAGTTAAGTAAAAGCGCACAAAATATGTGTGCTTTTTTTGTGAAGTATTTTGATTGAAAATGACGGGAAATGATGATATTATTTAGATACAATCAAAAGCAGTCAAAAACAATCAAAATCAGTAAGAGGTGTAAGGATGCTGTTAGAGAAAAGATTAGAACAAATACTAAAACTGGTAGAACAAAATGGAAGTGTTTCGGTCCAGGAACTGACGGAATTGTTAGGTGCTTCAGAATCAACCATAAGACGTGACTTAACATTGTTGTCAGAAGAAGGAAGAGTAAACAAGGTACATGGAGGAGCTACTGCCATCAATTCTTATTATGATAAGGATGAAGATGTGGAATCTCGAAAAAACCTAAATAAAGAAGAAAAAATAGAAATTGCCAAATATGCAGCATCTCTTATACAGCCCAATGATTTAGTGTATTTGGATGCAGGAACTACCACAGAAAGAGTCATTGACTTTATTACAGAACGTAACGCAGTTTATGTTACCAATGCAATCAGTCATGCCAAGAAGTTGGTAGAAGCAGGATGTGAAGCTCATATCCTGGGCGGCAGATTTAAACTTGCAACAGAAGCCATTGTAGGGAATGAAACGATTGCAGATTTGGAAAGATATAATTTTACCATAGGTTTTATCGGAACGAATGGGGTGAGCCGTCAATCCGGATTTTCCACACCGGATATTACCGAAGCCATGGTAAAAAGAAAAGCAATCATGCAATGCAGAAGACCTTATATTCTGTGTGATGCAGAAAAGTTTAATCAAATATCACCAATCACTTTTGCAGCATTTGAAGATGCTACCATATTAACAACAGAAGTAAGAGGTAGTGCCTTTAAAGGAGCAAAAAACATTATTGAGATTAACAAAAAAGGAAAAGAAAGGAGATAGCATATGATATACACCGTTACATTTAATCCATGTCTTGATTATATCGTAAGTGTAGATGATTTCACACTGGGAAGAGTAAATCGAACCACCAAAGAACTGGTATACCCCGGTGGAAAAGGAATCAATGTTTCCCTGGTACTAAAGAATCTCGGAATGGAAAGTACCGCCCTTGGGTTTACCGCAGGATTTACCGGAACCGAGATTGAACAGGCGTTACAGCGTTGGGGATGCTATACAGATTTTATCCGGGTGGAAGACGGAATGTCCAGAATCAACATCAAGCTTCGTTCCAATGAAGAAAGTGAGATTAACGGTCAGGGACCAAAGATTTCCAAAGAAGCACTGGAACAATTATATGAGAAACTAGATGCTATGACTTCCGAAGATGTGCTGGTACTGGCTGGAAGTATTCCGGGAAGTATGCCGGATTCCAGTTATGAACTGATTATGGAGCGGGTGGCTGCAAAGAATATGAAGGTAGCAGTAGATGCCACAGGAGATTTACTGGTAAATGTATTAAAATATCATCCGTTTTTGATTAAACCAAACAATCATGAATTAGAGGAAATTTTTCACACACCAATGGACAGTAACGATACAATTATTGTACACGCCAAGAAGTTACAGCAAATGGGGGCGAAAAATGTTTTGATTTCTATGGCGGGAGATGGAGCGATACTGGTATCCGAAGATGGAGAAGTAAGACAGAGCCCGGCACCAAAGGGTAAGGTAGTAAATTCTGTGGGAGCAGGAGATTCCATGGTAGCGGGATTTTTAACAGGATATCTCACCACAGGAAATTATGGAGAAGCATTTCGTATGGGAATAGCAACCGGAAGTGCAAGCGCATTTTCCGAACGGTTGGCAACGAAACCAGAAGTAGAAGAGATATTAAAAAAACTATAAAATGTTAAGGAGGGAACAGCCATGAAGATTACGGATTTACTCATGAGCGAAGGAATTGAGCTGAATGGAAAGGCTCAAACAAAGGCAGAAGCTATTGAAAAAATGGTAGACCTTATGGCAGCTACCGGAAAGCTTACCGACAAGGAAGCTTACAAAGCACAGGTAATGAAAAGAGAAGAAGAGGGAACCACAGGAACAGGAGAAGGGATTGCGATTCCTCATGGAAAATGTGATGCAGTGAAAGCACCGGGACTGGCAGCAATGGTACTTCCTGACGGTGTGGATTACGATTCACTGGATGGTGAGCCGGTAGATTTGATTTTCTTAATTGCAGCACCGAATACCAAAGACAATGTACATCTGGATGTGCTCAGCCGTTTATCTGTATTATTGATGGACGAGGATTTTACCGCTAAGCTTCGCAGTGCAAAAACAAAAGAAGATTTTTTGAAATATGTAGACGAGGCAGAACGGGAAAAACTGGCAGAAGAGGATGCAAAACAAAATGTAGTGGGATGCAAAATTCTTGCAGTTACAGCATGCCCTACCGGAATTGCTCATACTTATATGGCAGCAGAGTCTTTGGAGAAAAAAGCAAAGGAATTGGGGCATAGTATTAAGGTGGAAACCAGAGGTTCCGGCGGAGCCAAAAATGTGCTGACAGAGGAAGAAATAGCAGCAGCCGATTGTATCATCATATGTGCAGATACCAACGTGCCAATGGAACGTTTTGATGGAAAGAAAGTAATTATTCGTCAGGTTTCAGATGGAATCAATAAGGCAGAAGAATTACTTCGTCAGGCGCAAAGCGGAGAAGTAGAAGTGTACCATTCCGGAAGCAAAGCAGTAAAACAGGAAAGTACTTCCGGAAAAGAAAGTACTGGACATAAGATTTACAAGCACTTGATGAATGGAGTTTCACATATGCTTCCATTCGTAGTAGGCGGCGGTATTTTGATTGCCATTGCATTTTTGATTGATGGTATGAGCGTAGACTTGGCAGCACTTGCTCCGGATGAAAGAGCAAACTTTGGTACCATTACACCGATTGCAGCTATGTTTAAGAGCATTGGTGGAACCGCATTCGGATTTATGCTTCCGATTCTGGCAGGATTTATTGCAATGAGTATTGCAGACCGTCCGGGCCTGGTAGTGGGATTTGTAGGTGGTGCAATTGCAGCAAATGGAAAGAGTGGTTTCCTTGGCGCATTGGTAGCAGGATTTTTAGCAGGATATCTCATCATTGGTATGAAGAAACTGTTTGAAAAACTACCGGAAAGCTTAGATGGTATCAAAACCGTATTGCTGTATCCTTTGTTTGGTGTATTCATCATTGGAGTAGTTATGACGTATGTGGTAGAACCTCCAATTGGAGCATTAAATACCCTGTTGAACAATGGACTTTCCAGTATGAACGGTGCAAGCTCCATTGTATTGGGATTGATTTTAGGAGCAATGATGGCAGCAGACTTAGGTGGACCGATCAATAAGGCAGCCTATGTATTTGGAACAGCATCTATTGCGGCAGGAAATTACAATATCATGGCAGCAGTTATGATTGGCGGTATGGTTCCACCATGTGCCATTGCATTAGCAACCTTGTTATTTAAAAAGAAATTTACCGCAGAAGAAAGAAAATCAGGTCCGACAAACTTTATTATGGGACTGTCCTTTATTTCCGAAGGAGCCATTCCATTTGCAGCTTCCGATCCATTGCATGTATTACCGGCTTTGATTGTAGGTTCCGGAGTTGCAGGAGCAATATCCATGGCATTTAATTGTACATTGATGGCACCACACGGTGGAATTTTCGTATTCCCGGTAGTTGGAAATACTATGATGTATGTAGTATCATTAGTAGTAGGAACAATTATTAGTGCAGTATTATTAGGTATCTTAAAAAAAGACGTAAAGGAGTAGAAGAATATGAAAACATTTAATTACACAATCACAGATCCAGAAGGAATCCACGCTAGACCAGCAGGATTATTAGTAAAAGAAGTTGCAAAATTTGCAGGAAAAGTAACAATTGAAAAAGCAGGAAGAGAAGTAGATGCCAAAAGAATTATGGGTGTTATGAGTCTGGGGGCTAAGAATGGCGAAACTGTCACCATAAAAGTAGAAGGTGAAGGAGAAGAACAGGCAGCACAGGATTTAGAGGCATTCTTCAAAGAAAATCTGTAGTGAGGGATAAGAAAGGAGTTCTCTAATGTTGAAATTCAATGGAACCAGCGTATTTGGTGGAATCGCAATTGGAAGCTTGTGTATTTTTCAGAAAAAAGAAAATAAAGTTGAACGTCGGCAGATAGAGGATGCCGCGCAGGAAGTACAAAGATTTGAGAAAGCAAAGGAAACAGGAATCTCTCAGTTAAAAAAATTGTATGACAAAGCATTGAAAGATGTGGGCGAAGCAGAAGCCATGATTTTTGAAGTGCATCAGATGATGATGGATGACGGAGATTATGTAGATTCTATCTGCAATATGATTACCGAAGAACATGTAAATGCAGAATATGCGGTGTCACAGGTGCGTGATCGATTTGCAGCAATGTTTGAAGCGATGGATGATGACTACATGAGAGGACGTGCGGCGGATATTCGGGATATCTCCCAACGCCTGATAGAGATATTATCCGGAACACAACAGGCAATGGATATGTTTCAAGAACCGGTTGTTGTTGTAGCACAGGACTTAGCACCAAGTGAAACGGTGCAGTTTGAAAAGGATAAGCTGTTGGCCATTGTCACAAGAGAAGGCTCCGCAAATTCCCATACAGCAATTTTAGCAAGAACTATGGATATTCCGGCATTGATTCAGACCGATATTGAAATGAAGCCAGAGTATAACAGGAAAAAAGTAATCGTAGACGGTTTCACAGGAACCGTCTATGTAGACCCGGATGCAGAGACACTCAAGTTTATGGAAGAAAAGCTGGCAAAGTGCCAGGAAGAAAAACAACTTTTGCAGCAGTTAAAAGGCAAAGAAGATGTGACAGCAGATGGAAGAAAGATAAAACTCTACGCCAATATAGGAAATCCAAAGGATGTAGAGAGCGTATTGCAAAATGATGCAAGAGGAATCGGATTATTCCGAAGTGAATTCCTGTACTTAGAAAGCAGTGATTTTCCAACAGAAGAAGAACAGTTTCAGGCATATAAAACGGTAGCAGAGAAAATGGAAGGGAAAAAGGTTATTATCCGTACTCTGGATATTGGAGCAGATAAAACGGTAGACTATTTTGGACTGGAGCAGGAAGAAAATCCGGCTATGGGATATCGTGCAATTCGTATTTGCCTTACACAGCCGGAAATTTTCAAAACGCAGTTGCGAGCTTTGTATCGTGCTTCTGCTTACGGAGAGATTGCCATTATGTTTCCGATGATTACTTCCGTAGAAGAAGTAAGGGAAATCAAGGGCATTGTAGAAGGAGTAAAGGAAGAGTTGAAAAAACAGGAAATTCCATTTAAGGAAGTAGAGCTTGGAATAATGATTGAAACACCGGCGGCAGCCATGGTAAGCGATGATCTGGCAAAGGAAGTAGACTTCTTTAGTATCGGAACCAACGATTTAACACAATATACCCTTGCCATTGACCGTCAGAATGCAAAGCTTGGACATTTCTATCAGCCACATCATAAGGCAATTTTGCGGATGATTGAGATAGTAGTAAAAAATGCCCATGCAGCAGGTATCTGGGCAGGTATTTGTGGAGAATTAGGAGCTGATTTGGAGTTGACAGAGACCTTTGTAAAAATGGGTGTGGATGAATTGTCAGTTTCTCCTTCCATGGTGTTAAAAGTAAGAAAAAATATTCGGGAAGCAAAGACCGAAGCATAGAAAAAAGGTATAAGAAAAATGGCTGGATACCGTAAGGTGTTCAGCCATAAATTTTTGCTGAAAAAATAGTAGGCACAGAGCAGAAAATGTGGTATACTTTCAAAGAATGTAATGCGATAAAGCGTAAGCATTAAGATAGGAAGAAAGTTATCAGGAGCAATTATGAAAAATATTGTATTAATAGGGATGCCCGGTGTAGGGAAAAGTACAGCCGGAGTAGTACTAGCGAAAGTATTAGGATATCAGTTTCTGGACGCAGATCTTATCATACAGGAGGAAGAAAAACGTCTGTTACATGAGATTATCAGCGATGAGGGAACAGATGGGTTTATCGCCATAGAGAATCGTGTCAATGCAAACATCAATGTAGAACAGTCTGTCATTGCCACTGGTGGAAGCGTAGTATATGGAAAGGAAGCCATGGAGCATTTAAAGGAAATCGGCACTGTGGTATACTTAAAACTTCCGTATGAGGAGTTAGATAAGCGTCTCCACAATATACAAGGTCGCGGTGTAGTACTAAGAGACGGACAGACCTTACACGATTTATATGAAGAACGTGTGGTTTTGTATGAAAAATATGCAGATATCACCGTAGATGAAACCGGACTGGATGTGGAAGCAACCATTCAAAGAATCATGGAAGAATTAAAAAAGGCAGAATGATTTTGCAAAAAAAGTCAATACTTACTTAAGAGGGAGAAAACTTCATTCTGGAAATGCTTTCCAATGCAAAGCGGGACATACACCCAAATAAAGGCAAAGCATACAATAGAGATAGATAGAATCTCCAAAGTGCAGGAAAGCAGACATTTACAAATTAATAAAGTATGTTATAATAATACATAAAGATTTTTTTGGCAAGTCCTTGACAGAGGAAAGCCGTATTACTATAATAACTTTTTGTACGAAAAATGAAGCATAGAGGTGCAATATGGAACAATATGTTATTAAAGGAGGCAATCCGTTAGTTGGAGAAGTAGAAATCGGTGGAGCGAAGAATGCTGCACTGGCAATTCTTGCAGCCGCAATTATGACGGATGAGACCGTAACAATAGATAATTTACCCGATGTACGGGATATAAATGCTTTGCTTCAGGCAATGGGAGATATCGGAGCGAAGATTGATAGAATTGATGCACATACCGTTAAGATTAATGGTGCATTTGTAAAGGATGTGCCGGTAGATTATGAATCAATGAAGAAGATTCGTGCATCTTATTACTTATTAGGTTCTTTACTTGGAAAATATAAACGTGCAGAGGTAACTTTGCCGGGTGGATGTAATATCGGAAGCCGTCCAATGGATCTTCATATCAAGGGTTTCCGTGCATTAGGAGCGAATGTGGAGATTCGTAACGGTGCAGTTGCAGCAGAGGCAGAAAAGTTGGTAGGAAGCCATATCTATTTGGATAAGGTGTCTGTAGGAGCTACGATTAATATCATGATGGCAGCCTCCCTGGCAGAAGGAAAGACTACCATCGAAAACGCAGCAAAAGAGCCGCATGTAGTTGATGTGGCAAACTTTTTGAATAGTATGGGAGCAAATATCCGTGGTGCGGGAACAGATGTCATCCGTATTGCAGGTGTAGAGAAGCTTCATAAAACAGAATACTCCATTATTCCGGATCAGATAGAAGCAGGAACCTTTATGTTTGCAGCAGCAGCAACAAAGGGTGATGTTACCGTAAAGAATGTTATTCCAAAGCATTTAGAGGCAACAACAGCCAAGTTATTGGAAGTAGGATGTGAAGTAGAAGAGTTTGATGATGCAGTACGAGTAGTAGCGTCTAAGCCATTACGTCATACACAGGTTACAACACTTCCGTATCCGGGATTTCCAACAGATATGCAGCCACAGATGTCGGTAGTATTGGGAATTGCTCAGGGAACCAGTACGGTAACAGAGAGCATTTTTGAAAATCGTTTTAAATATGTGGATGAATTGACCCGTATGGGAGCGGATATCAAAGTAGAGAGTAATATTGCCATTATCAATGGCGTAGAAGGTTATACCGGAGCAAGAGTGAGCGCACCGGATTTAAGAGCAGGTGCAGCACTTGTAATTGCCGGACTTTCCGCAGAAGGTATTACCGTTGTGGACGATATCCACTATATTCAGAGAGGATATGAAGCTTTTGAACAAAAGTTAGCAAGCTTAGGTGCACAGATTGAACTTGCAACTTCCGAAAAAGAGATTCAGAAGTTTCAGTTTAAAGTAGGTTAAGAGAAAATAAACAGAAGAGAAGAATATAGCTGTATAACGTTATATGGCTATAATATAAAAGAGGCAAGTGCTTATGCATTTGCCTCTTTTGGTGTATAGAACTTCAAAAGTGAAATTCATTTTTTGATACTTTTACAGATATTTTTTCAATACATCTGTTTTATCAGTTGCTTCCCATGGAAGATTTAAGTCGTTACGTCCAAAGTGACCGTAAGCAGCAGTTTGCTTGTAAATTGGTCTTCTCAGGTCTAACATTTTGATGATTCCTGCCGGACGTAAATCAAAGTTTTCGCGGATAATATCTACCAATTTTTCATCAGAAAGTTTTCCGGTTCCAAAGGTATCAATCATAATGGAAGTAGGCTGTGCAACACCAATAGCGTAGGATAACTGAATTTCGCATTTATCAGCTAATCCGGCAGCAACGATGTTTTTAGCTACATAACGAGCAGCATAAGCAGCGGAACGGTCAACCTTTGTACAGTCTTTTCCGGAGAAAGCTCCACCGCCGTGACGTGCATATCCACCGTAGGTATCTACAATAATCTTACGTCCGGTAAGACCTGCGTCTCCGTGAGGTCCACCGATTACAAAACGTCCGGTTGGGTTGATAAAGAACTTGGTATCCTCATCTACCATATCTGCCGGAAGAATTGGGTCAAATACATATTTTTTGATATCAGTGTGAATCTGTTCCTGAGTCACGTCCGGGTCGTGCTGGGTGGATAATACAACAGCCTCTAAGCGAACCGGCTTATCATTTTCATCATATTCTACGGAAACCTGAGTTTTTCCGTCCGGTCTTAAATATTTCAAAGTACCGTCTTTACGAACTTTTGTAAGCTGTAAAGCAAGTTTATGGGCTAAAGAGATTGGATAAGGCATAAGCTCAGGAGTTTCGTTGGTAGCATAACCAAACATCATACCCTGGTCACCTGCACCGATTGCCTCTAATTCCGCATCAGACATTTTATTTTCTCTTGCTTCAAGTGCTTTGTCTACACCCATGGCAATATCAGAAGACTGCTCATCAATGGCAGTAAATACAGCACAAGTATTTCCGTCAAATCCGTATTCGGAACGGTCATAACCGATTTCCTTTACGGTGTCACGCACAATTTTTGGAATATCAACGTAAGCACTTGTTGTAATTTCTCCTGTTACCAATACAAATCCGGTACAAGCTGCTGTCTCACAAGCAACACGGCTCATTGGGTCCTGTTCCATTAAAGCATCCAAAATGGCATCAGATACAGCGTCACAAACTTTGTCTGGATGTCCTTCTGTTACGGATTCAGATGTAAATAATCTTTTTTCCATTTTATTCCTCCTAATTTTGTAAAATAAACTTGGTTTGTAAGATAAAAAAAATCCGCTTTTATAAGCGGACTCGATATTGCAAAAAAGATAATCAAATCCTCTTATTGTTCGATGATTCGCTCAGGTTGGCACCTTCCAATATGGGGTTGCCGTGGCTTCACAGGTCCTATGTACCTCCACCACTCTGAATAAGAGAAATTCACACAATATGGAATTTTCAAATCTTTTATAATAATAACATACTACGTTTTTTATATAAAGTCAAGTAGGTGGTGAAAGTCGTGTAAACTATTGACAAATAGTCCATTTATTTTTATACTAAAAGTTATATTAAGCAGATATTATACGGGCTTAGACATCGTATAGGGGGAATTGAAGAATGAAAGAATATGCTGTTGAAGAGTTGCGCCCTGGAATGAAGACAACAAAATCGGTGTATAGTAATCATGGACAACTTATCATTGAGGCAGGAACAGTGTTGACATCGGCACTGATATCCAGATTATTTTTTTATGGAATCTCGTCAGCAGAGGTAGAAGAGATTGAAAAAGAGACAGAAGAAGAGGAAGAACAGAGCTTTGTTCCCAAAACTTCTTATTCACAGCAAGTGAAGCGTAGACCGGAGTTTATGGATTTTCAGATTGATTATACCAAGCATCTTGGGTCGGTAAAAGATTCTTTCAATGACATTCGTAAGCCGGACGGAGAAGTGGATACAGAAAAGTTATTGTCAGAAACTTCAGAATTATTATCCAAAGCATCTACTACATTAGGATTATTGGATATGTTACATAATATGCGTCAAATAGATGACAGCATTTATGCTCATTCGGTGAATGTTGCATTGATAGCCAGAACCTTAGCAGAATGGCTTCATTTCTCAGAAGAAGATTTGAAGCTGGTTACGTTATGTGGAATACTTCATGATATCGGAAAGACAGCATTGCCACCGGAATTATTAAATAAACCGGGAAAGTATACCGAGGAAGAATATGCGAGAGTAAAGCAGCATACCCTTTTGGGATATAAGATATTAAAGGATTTGCCATTGGACGTACATGTGAAGCGCGCAGCGTTGCAACATCATGAACGTTGTGACGGAAGCGGTTACCCACAGGGACTTAAGGATGATGAAATTGATCCGTTTGCACAGATTATTGCCATTGCGGATGTGTATGATGCTATGACAGCGGCACGTTCTTATCGTGCACCGTTGTGTCCGTTTGATGTAATCGATGCATTTGAAAAAGAAGGATTGCAGAAGTATCATCCACAGTATATTCTTACCTTTTTACGTCGCATTGCAAGCTCCTATCAGCATAATCGTGTGTTGTTGAGCAATGGACAGAGTGGAACGATTGTTATGATTAATCCAAAGCATCTGACACAGCCGATGCTTCAGTTAGATGACGGTTCTATTTTGGACTTGACAGAGCATTTGGATTTATCCATTGCAAAAATTATATAGTTCATTTACAGGAAAATATTATAAGAAAAGCCCTATGACTGTCAGTGAAAAGGTCATAGGGCTTTTGTAGTAGAAACTTATTTTCTTAACTTATGTTCTTGGTCTAAAATCTGAAGAAAACGTTCGTCGGCTTCAATTAAAAGTGTTTGTTTCCCTTCGGAATTAGATACCTGCATACTGTACACGTTTTCAGGATCAAAATAAAACTTTTTAGTTGGATTTTGATTGTTAATGCCCTTGACAATGTAATCAATGTTGTCTAAATGGCAGGCAAATTTTTTCTTACGACGAATTGCATTAGAAATTTTAAAAATAGTTAAATCTTCTGAAAAATAGTCAAATTCATATTCGGTCTTACGATTGCGGAATAATACAAACCATCCGATTGCGCAGATTACTGTGATAATAAGGAATGGTATATAATACATGAAAACCATTGTTAAAATGCCGAAAATAATGCAACCCCATTGAGCAAAAATGCGTACAAATTTTTGAAGAGCAGATTCGGAGGTTTTGCATACCCATTCAAATCTTGAGTTTTTTAAATTCATAAGTTCACCTTCCTGTTGGTAAATATTTATTCACAGTATAGCATACTTGGAAAAGAAAAGGACGAGTTTTATTCATTTTTATAAAAAATTTATATTTCCACAGTTTATATATTTTTTATAAAAGTTTAGAAAAATTCCATAGGATTTTGGGAGAAACACTGATATAATAAAAATAAATATACAATGGAAAGAAAGGATTCTTTATGAAACTCAGAACCAGATTGATAATTTCTTTCTGCATCATCATATTTGTGCCGGTAGTTTTGGCGGGAGCAGCGATGTGGGGATTTGGACAGTTTCAAATGCGGACAATCAGACAGGCATATAACATGGACGGAAATGCTTACGATTATCTGACAAATTCCATTAAGGTGCTAAGTCATTTTACAAAAGCAGACTACGAAGCCTTACAGAAGGTTGCAAAGGAAGAACCGGAGAAACTGGAGAACCAGGACTACTTAGATGAGATAAATCGGGAGCTTGCAGAAAAATATTCTTATTTAATCATACGAAAAGGAGATAATCTGATATATGGCGCAGATGTGAATACAGATGTGTCCAAAAAGTTGCCGGAATATGCCAAAGAATCAGCAGAAGGTGGCTCAGGTGTTTATGTAGAGGGAGAAGATCAGGTTATCTTAAAACAAATAGATTTTACTTATCCGGACAATAGTGAGGGAACGATATTCATTGTTACCAGCATGAAGCAGCTTGTACCGGAAGTGAAAAAAATGATGATTGATATAGTGACATCAGTTGTTTTAATTTTAATATTTACAGCAGGCATGTTAACGATATGGATATATCGGGGAATCATCAACCCTATTCATAAGTTGCAGGGAGCAGCGCAGAATATTAAGGCAGGAAATTTGGACTTTACATTGGAAGTAGATGGTAAGGACGAAATCGGCGAACTGTGCCAGAATTTTGAAGAAATGCGTCTGCGTCTGAAGGAATCAGCTGAAGAAAAGATTGCCAGTGAAAAAGAAAATAAAGTGTTAATCAGTAACATTTCCCATGATTTAAAGACTCCGATTACGGCAATTAAAGGGTATGTAGAGGGAATCATGGATGGTGTGGCAGATACGCCGGAAAAACAGGACAAGTATATTCGTACCATTTACAATAAAGCCAATGAAATGGATACGTTGATTAATGAGTTGACACTTTATTCTAAGATTGATGCCAATCGAATTCCTTATAATTTTAAACGAATTAACGTTGCAGATTATTTTAATGATTGTGCAGAAGAAGTGGGAATTGAATTAGAGGCAAAAAATATTAAACTGACGTATATCAATTATGTGGATGCAGATATTCAGATTATTGCAGACCCGGAACAGTTACGAAGAGTGATTAATAATATTATCAGTAATTCTGTGAAGTATCTGGGAAAAGAACAGGGATTTATCAATATCCGTGTGCGTGATGTGGGTGATTTCATTCAAGTAGAAATAGAAGACAATGGTAAGGGAATTGCCGCAAAGGATTTGCCATATATCTTTGATCGTTTTTATCGTACCGATGCTTCTCGTAATTCGGCAACCGGAGGTAGTGGAATCGGATTATCGATTGTGCGAAAAATTATCGAAGACCATGGTGGAAAGATATGGGCAAACAGTAAAGAAGGCATAGGAACAATTATGTATTTTGTAATAAGAAAATATCAGGAGGTCATAAATTGAGTAAAGTATTGATTATTGAAGACGAAGTAGCAATTGCGGATCTGGAAAAAGATTATCTGGAATTAAGCGGATTTACCGTTGAAATTGAAAACGATGGAAATAAAGGATTGGCAAGAGCGTTAAGTGAAGAATTTGATATGTACATTTTGGACTTGATGCTGCCGGGCGTAGATGGATTTGAAATTTGCAAACGAATTCGCGAAGCAAAAAACACCCCGATTCTTATGGTATCAGCAAAAAAAGATGATATTGATAAAATTCGTGGATTGGGATTAGGAGCGGATGATTATATTACAAAGCCGTTTTCTCCAAGTGAGCTGGTAGCCAGAGTGAAAGCACATCTTTCCCGTTATGAGAGACTGATTAACAGCAATGTACAGGACAATGATATTATCGAGATTCGTGGACTGAAAATCGATAAGACTGCAAGAAGAGTCTGGGTCAATGATGAAGAAAAACAGTTTACTACAAAGGAATTTGACTTACTGGCATTTTTGGCACAACATCCAAACAGAGTATTTACCAAGGAAGAGTTGTTTAGTAAAATCTGGGCACTGGAATCCGTAGGCGATATTGCAACGGTTACGGTGCATATTAAAAAGATTCGTGAGAAAATAGAATACAATACGGCAAAGCCTCAGTACATTGAAACTATCTGGGGTGTTGGATATCGCTTTAAGGTTTAATCAGGTGTGAAAAGATGAAAGAGCAATTGCAGATTATTTATGAGGATAACGGGATTGTGGTATGCCATAAGTTACCGGGAATTGCGGTGCAATCCCCAAGGGCAGGGCAGCAGGATATGGTGAGCTTATTACGCAATTATTTTGCAAGAAAAAAGGAAAACACAGAAATATTCCTGGTGCATCGTTTGGACCAGCCGGTAGAAGGGGTTATGGTGTTTGCCAGAACCAAAGAAGCTGCCGCAAACTTGAGTAGTCAAGTACAAAAAAGACAGATGGACAAGCAGTATCTGGCAGTAGTAGAGGGAAGATTTGAGAAAAAGTCCGGAACCTTAGAAAATTTTCTGATAAGAGACGGAAAAACCAATACTTCCAGCGTTGCGGAAAAAGAAGGAAAGGGAGCAAAAAAAGCCAGACTTTCATACGAGGTATTGGAAGAGACAGAAAAAGATTCTTTGGTAAAGGTCATTTTAGAGACAGGAAGACATCATCAAATCCGTGTACAAATGGCATATGTAGGGCATCCGTTGGTGGGGGACAAGAAGTATAACCCACAGTGTGAGGCGGGATATCAGCCTGTTGGGCTGTGTTCGGTAAAAACTGCATTTGTGCATCCTCTGACAGGAAAACAGATGGAATTTGAAGTAGAACCACAAGGAACACTTTTTAAAAAGTATAAAAATTTCTAGATAGTACATACTAATCACATGAAACGTGAAATGAAAGAAAGTATGTGCAGGATAGGCAAAATAGTAGGAATTGCCATTGTAGTATATGCGTGTATTCGCTGGTTACTGCCGTTGGTGATTCCCTTTTTTATTGCTTTTTTGCTGGCAAAATGGCTAAGTCCATTGGTGAGAAAATTAAATAAAAGAATAAAAATAAAGCGAAGTATCATTGCCACCGCAGTGGTAGGTATTTTTTCTGTTCTGTTAGTGGGAATCATGGCGTTTTTTTTCAGAAGCCTTTTCGGGCAAGTGCAACGAGTGATTTCGAATATGGGGGATTGTCAAAAACAAATGGGGAGTATTTGGAAGCAGTGTTGCAGACAGGTGGAAAACTTTACCGGTATTCAGGCAAATGAAGTGAAAACAGGGATTGCAGCATGCATTCCTAAATTTCAAAGTCAAATAGAGGAGAAATTTTTGCCTTCACTGCTAAACGGCACCGTAATCTATGCCAGAAATCTACTGATACTATGCGGTGTTTGTTTTGTGATAGTAATCAGTACCATTCTCATATTGCGAGACTATGAAAAAATAAAGGAAGGATTAAATAGTACCCCCATTGGAAAAGGGATTCTTCAAGTGGGACGGCGCACTTACCGGGCAGGGGGAGCTTATATAAAAGCTCAGCTTATTATTATGATATTTGTTACAATTATATGTGTAATCGGATTGTATCTATCCGGAAATCAATATGCATTACTGGTGGGATGTGGCATTGGTGTGTGCGATGCCATGCCATTTCTGGGAACAGGAACCATTTTTGTCCCTTGGGCATTGGTTGAAATTGTACAGGGAAAGTACACGCTTGCTGCCATATATGCTACAATCTATACCCTTTGCAGTTTTTTGCGGGAGATATTAGAACCCAAAATTATAGGGGACAAGTTAGGAATGCCACCTCTTGTTGTTATTATAAGCATTTATGTGGGGCTAAATGTATATGGAATTTGGGGATTTTTACTAGGACCATTTTCCTATGTGTTAATAAGAGAAATTTATGATTGTAACTTTGACGGAAAGTTGCTATAATGAGATTAAATTTGTAGTAATATTTGCTATATAGGGGCATAGGTGAAGACGTGAAAGAACAAAAGCGGAAAAAAACAACGCGTTCTATGTATTGGAAACGTGTACAAAGGGAAAATGTGCGACGGATGTTGTTGACATCGGTCTGCTTTTGTATACTGTTTTTGCTTTGTGCCATTGTTTTGAGAATAAACAGTGAACAAATCATAAATGCAAAAATTTTATGGGTTTTATTGGTGTTAGAAGAGGCATATGCCATGACTTTCGGGTGGCGGGCATATCGGTGGCTGTCTGGAGAAAGAAGGGGAAATATACAGTTAGAGGTTTCCGGTTTTTGGATCATATTTGAAACCGTACTGATTGTAGGAGCTTTGGTGGCAGGTGATACCTTTTTCAAATTAGTTGTATACTGGATTATGACAGCAGTACTTGCCATTGGGCCCTTGTATAATAACAGAGAATTTTTAACAAGTCTTGCCGTACAGATTGTGGCATTGGTGGTTTTGATAATATGCCAGAAGTTAGGAATGCAGACAATCATTTATCTGGCAGCAAACCAGTTAATGTGTGGAATTATATCCAGACAGGGATATTATAATTTCCTGCGTCGCGCAGAGGATGCAGAAGCAATTGACACAGCTAAGACTTTATCGGAAACAGATCCGATGACCAAGTTATTGAATCGGCGTGGTTTAGAACGCAGAATTGAACGCATGTGGAATATTTGTCTGCGCTCCAATAAAAAAGTGGCTGTTATCATGATTGATATTGATAATTTTAAGAAGTACAATGATTCCTTCGGACATTTAGAGGGAGATAATTGTATTCGCAAAGTATCAGAACAGATTCACAACATGATAAGAAAAAAATCGGAACTTGCGGCTAGAGTAGGTGGAGAGGAATTTGTTATTTTTCTTCCGGATATGGATAAGGCACAGGCATTAAACTGGGCAATTAAATTAAAAGAAAATGTAGAAAAATTGTGTATACAACAAGCAGACAGTAATTTTCTTCCCATTGTATCCATAAGTGTAGGAGTCACCTGGGGATATGCCAGAAAAAATGGAAGTTTCGCACAGATGCAGGAACAGGCAGACGAAGCTCTTTATGGAGCTAAGAAAAGCGGACGTGCCTGTGTATATATGGAAGAGAACTGCTATGGGAAGACAAGAACAACAGGAAAGATACAAGGGTACTATGAAAAGGCATTTCGTTCTTTGGGATAGTGTAGGCTCTTTCGTGTAGACTCTTTAGGATAGGTTCTTGACAAGAGAAGAAAATTGGAATAGAATAGCAATTACTGAATTATGATAGAGGCGAAGAAGAGGAATAGTACAGATTGGAACATGAACAGAGAGAGAATCAATGGTGGAAGATTCTTCATGGGAATATTTGGAACCTGCCTTGGAGCTGCATATGAAAATATGCCGTACATCTGCGATAAAGAGTAAGAGAGAAGTAATGTAATATTACTTAATCAGGGTGGTACCGCCGGAATTCCGGTCCCTTATAGGGATTAGAGTTTCGGCGTTTTTTCGTGCTCACATTTGTTAGAAATAGAAAGTAGAAAGAAAGAGGAGAAAGAAAATGGCAAAGGACAAAAAATTAGTAGAAGCCATTACATCCATGGATACCGATTTTGCACAGTGGTATACCGATGTAGTAAAAAAGGCAGAATTAATTGCATACTCCAGCGTAAAAGGCTGTATGATTATCAAACCGGCAGGATATGCAATTTGGGAGAATATTCAGAAAGAATTGGATAAGCGATTCAAAGAAACTGGTGTGGAAAATGTATATATGCCATTATTTATACCTGAGAGTTTGCTGGAAAAAGAAAAAGATCATGTAGAAGGATTTGCACCGGAAGTTGCATGGGTAACACAGGGTGGATTAAACGAATTACCGGAAAAACTTTGTGTAAGACCTACTTCCGAAACTTTATTCTGTGATTTTTATGCAAATGAGATTCAGTCTTACCGTGATTTGCCAAAATGCTATAATCAGTGGTGCTCTGTAGTACGTTGGGAAAAAGAGACAAGACCATTCCTTCGTTCCAGAGAATTTTTATGGCAGGAAGGACATACTGCACATGCAACAGCAGAAGAATCAAAGGCCAGAACACTTCAGATGCTGAATCTTTATGCAGACTTTGCAGAAGAAGTTTTAGCAATACCGGTAATTCGTGGTAGAAAGACCGAAAAAGAAAAATTTGCAGGTGCAGAGGCAACTTACACCATTGAAGCAATGATGCATGATGGAAAGGCATTGCAGTCCGGTACCAGCCACAACTTCGGAGATGGATTTGCAAAAGCATTTGGTATTCAGTATACCGATAAAGAAAATAAACTTCAGTATGTACATCAGACCTCTTGGGGAATGACAACACGTTTAATCGGAGCAATCATCATGGTACACGGAGATGATTCCGGACTGGTATTGCCACCAAGAATTGCACCGGTACAGGTAATGGTAATTCCAATCCAGCAGCACAAAGAGGGCGTTTTGGAAAAGGCTGCCGAAGTAAAAGAGGCATTAGCAAAAGCTGATATTCGCGTAAAGACAGACGAAACAGATAAGAGCCCGGGATGGAAGTTCTCAGAACAGGAAATGCGTGGTATTCCGCTTCGTGTAGAATTAGGACCAAAGGATATTGAAGCCGGTAAATGCGTATTAGTTCGTCGTGATAATGGTGAAAAGATTGAATGTGCATTAGAAGATGTGACAAAAGTTGTTCCTGAATTATTAGAAAACATTCAGAAAGATATGTTTGAAAGAGCAAAGGCACATAGAGATTCTCACATTACCGATGCGAAATCCTATCCGGCATTCAAAGATGCAGTAGAAAATAAGCCGGGATTTATTCGTGCAATGTGGTGCGGAGATATGGCATGTGAAGATAAGATTAAGGAAGATACAACAGCAACATCACGTTGTATGCCATTAGAAGATCAGGAACCGATTTCCGATGTATGTGTTTGCTGTGGAAAACCTGCACATAAACTGGTATATTGGGGAAAAGCATACTAGAATAAAAAGAAATAAAACAATATATAAAGAAGGCGGCATCCGATTTACCATATCTGATGCCGCCTTCTAAACTATGTTGTCCATTGGACTAATACCTCAACTTTCTTGAGTTCTTGAAATCTCAATTCTTTTCTTTTGAAATTTTGCTACCTTTGAATTCTGTTGGCATGTATCCATATCTGAATAATTCATCTGGAACATCACACCTATTTTCTTTTCATATTTTGATTCAAGGCTTCTACGGAAAATCCTTTTGATTTCTTTGTTTCCCAGAATTTTATATCTGGAAGATTCTTTCTTGTACCTAAAGCTTCAATTTCTTGAATTCATTAGGGGAATAAATTTAAGTTTCTGGTGGACTGTACCTCTCTTTCTTTTGATGATTTAATTATATCTAACAAAGGGTGAAAAGTCAATATATATTTAGAAAAATATAGTTTAATAATACTTATAACTGAAACAAGATAAATAAGCTGTAGAATATTCTGAAAATATAAAAACTGTGAAAAGAAACTTCATATTAATGTAAAATAATTGTAATAACATTTTGGAAATTTGTTTCATCTAAATGGTAAAAGAGTGCTATAATAGGCAAGCGGCTCAAAGGCGCATAACCAAAAGAAAGTAGAAAAGGAACAAAAGATGCTGTTTTGTAGTGAAACATTTATATTTGGATTTTTACCAGTATTTTTACTGATTTATTATATAGTGCCGGAGCGTTTCCGAAATCTTACATTATTTTTGGGAAGTCTTTGGTTTTATATTGCAGGAGAACGAACCTGGTTTTTCTTAATTGTGCTTACGTTGGGATTGCATTTTGCGGGAACCACGTTGATGAAAGGAAAAACACAAAAGTTACGAAAAGGGATATTGATTCTCTTATTGCTATATGACTTTGGAACATTATTCGTATTTAAATATCTGCCGTTTTTCGTGGGAAAAGAACATTTAACATGGTCGCTTCCTTTGGGAATCAGTTTCTACACATTCCAGATAGCAGCTTATGCTATTGATGTATATCGAAGACCGGAAGAATATGAACAGAATTTTGTAAATCTGGGAACTTATTTATGTATGTTTCCCCAGTTGATAGCAGGGCCGATTGTATTATTTAAGGATGTGGCGGCACAGCTTAAGGAACGAAAAGTGAATATGCAGGGCTTAGAGGAAGGACTCAAGATTTTTACCGTAGGACTTGGATACAAAATGCTGATTGCCAATGTATTAGGAAAATTATGGAATGAGATTCAAGTAGTTGGAATTGAAAGTATTTCTACCAGTATGGCATGGATGGGAGCGTTTGCATACTCCTTACAGTTATATTTTGATTTTAACGGGTATTCCCTAATGGCAATCGGACTTGGGAAAATGTTAGGTTTTACCATTCCCAGAAACTTCAATCACCCATACATTTCCGTTTCCATTACAGATTTTTGGCGTAGATGGCACATAACATTAAGCACCTGGTTTCGGGATTATGTGTATATTCCGCTGGGAGGAAACAGAAAGGGAAAGTATCGTACCGTTTTGAATTTACTGATTGTATGGTCCTTAACCGGAATCTGGCACGGAGCCGGATGGAATTTCCTGTTGTGGGGAATTTATTATTTTCTATTGTTAGTGGTGGAAAAAATGTTATGGGGAAAGTTTATGGAGAAGCACCATGGCATAGGTAGGTTATATACAATCATACTGGTGGTTGCCGGATGGGTAATTTTTGCCTTAGAAGATATAACGAGCGTTGGAATTTACTTAAAGAAGATGTTTGGCTGGATAGGAACAAAGAGTGCCTGGACATTGAATTGGCATGTAACCATTAGTGCTGTGGAACGGTATGGTGTGTTTTTTCTGGTGGCAATGTTGTTGTGTACTTATTTGCCGGAGAAAATTTATAAAAGATGTGAACATCAGGTGTGGTTTTTAGGTATATTGTTAGTGATATTTTGGGCAAGTATTTACCAGATTGTCACTTCAGCCACCAATCCGTTCTTATATTTTCGATTTTAATCAATAATAAAATATTGGAGAATAGACAAATGAAAAAATGGAAAAAGTATCCGTTCTTTTTGATGATAATAATAAGTAGTGTTCTTTATGGCGGCGGTCAACTGTTGGCGATAGGTTCCAAAGCAGAAACAGAAATGGTGTCGGTGAGTCAGCCGGCAAAGGAAATGCCGATAGGAGAAAAAAGAAAAGAAACAAAAGCGGTGAAAAAGCAGGAATCTGAGAAGGTAAATCCCAATCAGGGAGAAGCCGGAACAGAAAGCCAATCCGAAATAATAAGTGAGGTAGACCAGACAGGGCAGCAGCTGGGACAGATGGAAGTAGTACAGCAAACAGAAACTGCGGAGGAACAGGTTACACCCCAAACAAGGGAATTTCAACGTGTGGAAATGGATTATCTGGATGATGCACTTTTTATTGGAGATTCCCGCACTTCTACTTTGTATGAATATGCCGGATGGGAAAATACGGATTTTTTTGTGAAGTACGGACAAAGTGTGTGGGATGTATTTGATAATGATATGGACGGGGTTACCTTAGAGCAGATGTTGACCGGGAAACAGTATGGAAAGATTTATATTATGCTGGGCGTGAATGAACTTGGAACAGGAACAGCGGAAAGCTTTGCCGCACAGTTTGAAAATGATGTAGAGCGTATACGTCAGTTGCAGCCCAATGCCATTATTTTTATTGAATCTATTATGCATGTGACACAGAGTAAGGATGAAGAACACTCTTACATTAACAATCAGGAAATCAATACAAGAAATGATAAATTAAAAGAATTGGCAGATGGTCAGACAATATTTTATATTGATGAAAATGAGGCAATGGACGAGCCGGGGACCGGTGCGTTGAATGGAGAATATTCCTTTGATGGCGTACATATTCAGGCGAAATACATTGAGGTCTGGAGAGAGTTTTTACTAGACCATGGAATAAAATAAAGATACGGTAACATACGAAAAAGGAAGCTTAACCTTATAAATGACAGGGAGCTTCCTTTTGAAATATACGGATTATATGCAAATTTATTTTTGTGCTTCATATGCCTCACGACAGGCTTTTGCAAGCTGGTCACCACAAGAAGTTGGGCGTCCGTTACAGCGAATACCGCCGATTTTTTGTTCTACCTGTTCTACGGTAAGACCTTCCACTAATTTAGGGATTGCCTGTAGGTTTCCGTTGCATCCACCGGTAAATTTTACGTTTTTTACAACGTTTCCATCCAATTCTACTTCAATCTGTGTAGAGCAAGTACCTTTTGTTTTATATAAGTAACTCATACGCAAACTCCTTTCTGAGAATTATATATTTTGTAGAGAAAAATATTTCCTAGATTGGCATTATAGCACAAAAATTATCAATAGGAAAGAGCAATTAATAAAAAATTCACAATTCGTTCATGGGATTAAGTATTGTTTCTGCTGGGATAAAGTGGTACAATAAACGAAGTTGTCCATATGGGCAGAATAGAGCGGTAATAAGTTTTGCCGGATAGAAATAGGAGCGAATATATGGGTATTGTAAGTAAGATGTTCGGAACACATAGTGAAAGGGAATTGAAAAGAGTTTATCCTATCGTAGATAAGATAGAAGCTTTGCGCCCATCTATGGTAGAGTTGACCGATGAACAGTTAAGAGACAAGACAAAAGAGTATAAGAAGAGACTAGAAGAAGGGGAAACCCTGGATCAGCTTTTGCCAGAAGCTTATGCAACCGTACGAGAGGCAGCAAGAAGAGCCATTGGAATGGAACACTATCGTGTACAGTTGATTGGTGGTGTTATTCTGCATCAGGGACGTATTGCAGAAATGAAAACTGGTGAAGGTAAAACATTGGTATCTACATTGCCGGCATATTTGAATGCATTGGAAGGAAAAGGTGTACACATCGTAACGGTAAATGATTATCTGGCACAGCGTGATGCTGAGTGGATGGGAAAAGTACATGAGTTTTTAGGACTTACCGTAGGTGTTGTTTTGAATTCCATGGACAATAAAGAACGTAGAGAAGCATATGCATGTGACATTACCTATGTTACAAATAATGAACTTGGATTCGATTATTTGCGTGATAACATGGTTATTTATAAAGAACAGTTGGTACAGCGTGAGTTGAACTTTGCGGTTATCGACGAGGTCGATTCTGTTTTGATTGATGAAGCAAGAACACCATTGATTATTTCAGGACAGAGTGGAAAATCCACCAGCTTATATGAAGCTTGTGATGTTTTGGCAAGACAGATGGAACGTGGGGAAGATTTACCTGAGTTTTCTAAAATGGATGCCATCATGGGTGTAGAACAGGAAGAAACAGGAGACTTTATTGTTAATGAAAAGGATAAAGTAATCAATCTGACAGAACAGGGTGTAAAAAAGGTAGAACAGTTCTTTAAGATTGATAACCTTGCAGATGCCGATAATCTTGAGATTCAGCATAATGTAATTCTTGCATTGCGTGCACATAATTTAATGTTCCGTGATCAGGATTATGTAGTCCAGGATGATAAGGTATTAATCGTTGATGAATTTACCGGACGTATTATGCCGGGACGTCGTTATTCAGATGGTTTACATCAGGCAATTGAAGCCAAAGAGCATGTAAAAGTAAAACGCGAAAGCAAGACTTTAGCAAATATTACATTCCAGAACTTCTTTAATAAATATACTAAGAAGTGTGGTATGACCGGTACAGCGTTGACAGAGGAAAAAGAATTCCGTGATATTTATGGAATGGACGTTATCGAAATTCCTACCAATAGACCGGTTATCCGTAAGGATTTACAGGATGCTGTATATAAGACAAAGAAGGAAAAATTCCATGCAGTAGTGCAGGAAATCGAAGAAGCACATGCAAAGGGACAGCCCGTATTGGTTGGTACGATTACAATTGAAACTTCTGAACTTATTAGTGGGATGTTGAAGAGACGTGGAATTCCACATAAGGTGTTGAATGCCAAGTTCCATGAATTAGAAGCAGAAATCGTAGCAGAGGCAGGACGTCATGGTGCAGTTACCATTGCAACCAATATGGCAGGTCGTGGTACGGATATTAAGTTGGATGATGATGCAAAGGCAGCAGGTGGACTTAAGATTATCGGTACAGAGCGTCATGAATCCAGACGTATTGATAACCAGTTGCGTGGACGTTCCGGTCGTCAGGGTGACCCGGGACAGTCACAGTTCTTCATTTCCTTAGAGGATGATTTACTTCGTCTGTTCGGTTCCGAGAAGCTTATGGCAATGTTTGATACGCTTGGAGTACCGGAAAATGAGCAGATTCAGCATAAGATGTTGACAAATGCTATCGAAAAGGCACAGATGAAGATAGAGAGTAATAACTTTGGTATTCGTAAGAATTTGTTAGAGTACGACCAGGTTATGAATGAACAAAGAGAGATTATCTATGCAGAAAGACGTCGTGTGTTAGACGGTGAAAGTATGCGTGATGTAATTTATAAGATGATTACAGACCGTGTAGAAAATACAGTAGATACTTGCATTTCCGCTGATCAGGAAAGTGATGAATGGGATTTACATGAATTAAATGAACTGTTAATTCCGATTATTCCACTGAAGCCTGTTACAAAGGAAGATGTTAAGGGCATTAAAGCAAATGAATTAAAACATCGCTTAAAAGAGCAGGCAGTAAAACTGTATGAAGCAAAGGAATCAGAATTCCCGGAACCGGAAGCAGTACGAGAGTTAGAGCGTGTAGTTTTACTTAAAGTTATCGACCGCAAATGGATGGATCATATCGATGATATGGATCAGTTGCGTCAGGGAATTGGTTTGCAGGCATATGGACAGAGAGATCCATTGGTAGAATACAAGATGGCAGGTTATGACATGTTCGATGACATGATTGCCAATATTCAGGAAGACACCGTACGCTTACTGTTCCATGTAAGAATTGAGCAGAAAGTGGAAAGAGAACAGGTTGCGAAGGTAACCGGAACCAACCGTGATGAGTCTGCACAGCGTGGACCAAAGAAACGTGAAGCTGCAAAAGTATATCCAAATGATCCGTGTCCATGTGGAAGTGGTAAGAAATATAAGCAGTGTTGTGGAAGAAAATAAGATACCGGCGGTTGCAGGTATAAAAGTTTATCGGGCAGTGCCGGAATATCTGGCAACTGCCCAATTTTTGAAGTTAAGTAGTATAAGATGGGGGATTTTGAATATTCAGATTTGACAAATATTCCAATAATACTACAATAAACTGGAAAATGAGGGAGAAATATAGGGTGAGGGGATTTATCATTTTATCATAGGCATTATCGTTCGATAAGCCACTTATTCAGTAAGTTATTCCAATATGAGAGAAAAGTAATAATTAAAAGTATTAGTAAAAATAAAAGTATCATTAAAAACAATTAATTTCGAGAGGAGAAGCAGAATGGAAGAAAAGATAGACTATCTGCCACTGGGCAGTATCGTTGTGGTAAATGGAGGCGTAAAGAAGTACGTTATCGTTGCAAGAGGGATTCAGGTAAAGATAAACGGAGAAAATAACTTTTTCGATTATGGAGCATGCCTGTATCCAGAAGGAATGATGGGAGACCAGTTAATGTATTTTCAACATTGTAACATCAGCAAAGTGGTATTTCAGGGATTTTCCGATGAAGATGACAAGATGATGGTAGAAAATATTCAGAAGACTTATGAAAACATGCGTATTTCTCATGCGGATGTGAAGCAGTTAAAAAAGGGGATGAAGAATTAAGATGGCGAAAAAGTACGATGAGCAGGAATATAACAATCTGAAATCTCAAAAGCAGAGCAATGAAGGAGAACAGGCAGCATGTCAGGCAGAAATTGATACCATAGACGAGTGGATATCCAAACTTCGTGGTGCCTACAATGGGATAGATGATGCAAAAGAATCCATAGACGATATCAAGCGTATTCACAGTAACATGCCTACATTTTATGAATGCTTTTGGAAAGGAAGTAAAGCACAGCATATTTATGACATGTGTGAGAGCGGAGAACTGAAAACCAGCTATCAGGGATATGTGGATAACATTGATGCAGTGGAGGATGACATCAACTGGAAAATCAATGAGTTAAAGGAAAGCCAGAATGAAAGGTATGGAATCCTTTCCGGACTGGTAAATGCCTGGGAAGATTTGTGTACCAGAATCCGAAATTTCTTCAATTAAATAAAAAGAAAACATACGACATGAAAGAAGGAAAACAGATGGAAATAAAGTTAGATGCGTTAAATGCAAATGCCTATGTGGCGATGATGCGGACAAAGGCAGGAGAACTTTCCCTGACAGGTACCAGTACAGAGCTGGAAGGACAGTCAGAAGCACTGGAAAAGTTTCTAAGTATTTATCAGGATTTTTTCGATACCCTGTCTGCTTATCGGACGCTACTAAACAATGATATTCAGAGCATATCCAATGCCATGAATACACTGGAACAGGCAGACAGAAAGGAAAGTGAAAGGGTGGATAGCTTAGGTTTTATACTTAAACCGGCACAGACACCATAGAACATAAGACAGAGGGAGAGACAGATGAGCGGATTTGTAATCAAATACATTGACATTTATAACCTGTTGTGGGAATATAAAGAAAAACTGGAAACACTGATAGAAGACATTGGGTACTGTGAAAACAGTATCAATGATTTTATAACCAGTACAGCCTTTCAGGGAGAAGCTGCAAACTCTATCAAAAACTACATGAACGAAGTACATATCACCCTGCTTTCCAGTTTTAAGGTGACCGCCCAGAACATTCTGGACAACCTGATATTATATAAAGCAGGTTATTATGAGATAGACAGCAGTACCAACTTTGTACTTCCGGAGGAAGAAATCAAGGCATTTCGTACCAAATTAAATGGAAATGCGCTGGATACGGAAGAGTATGCAGATAAGGTAAACCGAAAACTGGGAGAGGTATCGGATATTTATCAGGTCAGTCACCCGGATACCAATGGCGTATTTAAAATACACCAGCAGATAGACCAGGAACTGTTAAATTTTCTTACGGATATTGAAACACAGGAGCAAACCACAGTGACAGCACTGGAGCAGTCAGCAGAGCTTTTGATAAGTGGATTGAAAAACTGTGTCAGCAAAATCGGAAGTATAGACATAACGAACTACGAAAGCAACAGCTTTTATCAGGATGCAGAGGTGTATGCCTTAGCCAGCCTTAGCCAGAACTGTTATCAGAACCATGAAACCTACAAAGGAATCTATGATGAAATCTGGAACAATGAACAGGGACTAAGGGATGCGGCAGATGCCAGAGAGACACAGGGAATCTGGAAAACGGTAGGAGGAGTATTCCTTGTGGTAGGTGGAACTGTATGTATTGTAGCCAGTGGTGGAGCCGCAACCCCAATCGTAGCAGCCGGCTGGACAGCAGGAGGTGGAACAATTGCCTTTGGAGTGGCAGATTCCATTGAAGGAGCACAGGATATCTATTATGGAAGCATAGGAGATATTGACAGCACCTCTATTAACTATCTGAAAAGTGTGGTATTTCAGGGAAATGAAGATGCGTATTACCTTACAGAAAATGTATTTGCCTTTGCTTCTTCGGCATTTATCCCAATCAGTCAGGCAGCGAGAGTAGGAAATCTGACGTTCCGTTCCGGAGTGACAACCGTGGCAAAGGAAGGAATAGCCATGATGGCGGGAGCAGGAGCTTCCGATGTCACCATGAGGGTAACCGGAAGTCAGACAGCTAGCGTGGTAGCAGGTATGATAGCCAGTGGAGCCACTGGACGGGGATTGAATGGAGTAGATGCGAGGTTTAATATTTCGGGGAATAGGGTAAAGAGTAATAATGATACTATTATATATAGACGAGTACAAGGGGGAAAGGGAAACAATGCAAGTCAAGTCAGAATAGAAGTTAATGAAGATGGAACAATTGCAATACCAAATAAAGATGCGAATTTAAGTATAAGTATTGATAATGGTGAGCATGCTGAGTATTTTTGGAACAAGAGAGGTGGAGATGCACAAATTGTAGAAGTAGAAGTCCCTAAATGGTTTGATGATTTTTTGCAAGAAAATGCGATTCCACAAATTAACTATAAGAGAAATCCATTAAATCAAGGAGGAACAGCACCCAAAATTACTGACGTTACAACTCCGGGAAAGTGTTATGAACTTCCTGCACCATGGATAGAATGGCTTGAAGAATATGGAGGAAATGCAAGAATAATAAATCCTTAAAGGAGGCATGAGATATGATGAAACCTATATATGCAGAAAATATTGTAGTAGCAATTAAACATGATGGTTGTATAGAATGGTATATTCTTGATAAAGATTTTTGCTTTTTAGATTATAGCAAGTTAGAGGAAGCATATCGTAAAAAGGGATATGATATTTTTGTTGATGATACTCTTAGATTTGGTATAAAAATAATTGATGAATTGACACAAAAAAAATTTTTGGATAATATAAAAGAGTATAGAGTAGCGGTTGGAGAATTAAAAAAAATGCTACTGAATGAAAAAAATTATAATGAAAAACTAGCATACAATCCTTCGATTTTAATAGATTTTGAAAATAAAGTTCTTAAGTCAAATTATGCGGAACCAGAATCTTTTGAGGATTTTGTCCCGGATGGATGGAGTGGAAAATATCAAAATTTTGAAGAGGAGATACCTCAAAATCAAAGATATTGGATTGATGAAAATGGTAGAAATTTAATAGGAGAGAATGGACATGGAGAGTAATACAGTTACAATTCTTAATGAAGAATTTGAAAATGATAAGACAGGAGAAAAAGTACAGGGAATAACAATTATTATAGATGGAAAATTAAAGGAAGTGGTTGATTTACTTATGAAAAATGATTCAAGTTATAATAATTATACAGAAGTTGTTAGAGATGCTCTTTTTAAGGGCATTAATTCAATGATAATTGAGAGTAAAAATAATTTGTAATAACGAAAACATTAGCACTCCGATTAAGAGGGGGGAGAAAGGGTAAACAATAGATATATTGTGTTATTAAAAATTCCACAAGTTTATGTGCAACTGATTTTTGGGGAAGAAAATTCAAAGTCGATATAGAAAGTGGAAAATTGTTAGATGTAGAGATGGTGCAGCGATATTCACTCAGAGCTATAATGGTTGCAGTTATTCGATTGAATATGTAAAGTAAAGAAAAGCGATTTGGAAATTTATATTTTAATATCCAAGTTGCTTTTTTGGCATTATGTTATAATAAACAACTTATATATGGTGTGTTAAATTACATTTCAAGTATCTTCTTTGAAGATTAGTCAAGAGTTATTGAATGATTAGTAATATTTGTTGGTTGAAGTACAAAATATCTGTATATAGCAAATATTATAAAAGAAGAGTAAAGAAATGAGTTAGGAGAAGGAGAATGGGAAATTTAGTAGGTGCAAAAGTGGAGAGTCAGGATTTGATAAAAAATAATAAATTTATTTATGAATCGAAAGAGGCTGCTAAAAAATATAAATGGTTGTATCAATGTACAAACATTGAAGCATTGAAAAATATATTGAAAAGCAAAGAAATATGGCTGTCTAATCTTAAGACTGTAAATGATGCAGAGGAAGTAAAAAGAATAAATGTTCCGGAATTTGAAAAATCATTTTTTGTGGCATGTTTTACATATGAGGATAATATTCTGAAGGAACATTGGGGGGAATACGGTGATGGAGAAAATGGTGTTCTTTATGGGTTTAAACAAGACTGGGTGCTAAGAGAAGCAGAGTTAATGTGGAGACCAGGAGAAAAGGTTGAAGATATTGATTTTAAAATATATAGTAAATTTGATGAGGCATTAGAGGCTGCATGCCTTATGTTGAAAAAGCACAAAAGGGTTTGCAATCCATATTTTTTCTGGGATTTTGGGTTTTATCAAATAGTGTATGATGATGAGTTAAAAAAAGAAATGTCAGGCGAATGTGCTTTGGATATAGGTGATGGTATTTTAAAAGGGGTAAGATTTATTACACCAAGTGTTGTAGGAATAATAAAAAATACGCACGGCTTATGTAAAGGGAAAAACTCAGAGGTATATGATAAGGATTGGACAACTGAAAAAGAGGTACGTTTAAAAGTGGGAATAGGAACAACTCATGATATATTACCAAAAGAATTGTTTTTTCCTAAAATGGCAATTAAATTGAAAGAAAATGCTTTTGATGAGTTAGTAATTCGTTTTAGTCCCACAATGACAGAGGAAAAAAGAAAAGAAAATATTAAGGAAATAGAGAAACTATTACCAAATGGGGTGATAAACGTGTTGCAATAAAATTCTATGCGTATATCTGAAAATGTATAAAATTAGAATGAAAGAGAATATTTGGTGATATAGATTTTTATAATTAAAGAAATGCATAGCCGACTGGTTCGTTGCTTGAATCAATCGGCTATGTATTTCTTTATCAGGTGAAACAGAACAAACATTCGAAAAATACTGTACTTTTTTTATTTTAAATGATATACTAGATGGGTAATAATACTAAGAGAATAAATATTAAAACGAATAGTACAAATATACAGAACTAGGAGTATTATATGGATCATTTTAAATTACATTCCCAGTATCAGCCCACCGGTGATCAGCCACGCGCTATTGAAGAACTGGTAAAGGGCTTTAAGGAGGGGAATCAGTTTGAAACCCTGTTGGGAGTTACCGGTTCAGGTAAGACATTTACCATGGCAAATGTCATTCAACAACTGAATAAGCCAACGTTAATCATTGCACATAATAAAACACTGGCGGCACAGCTTTACGGAGAATTCAAGGAATTTTTTCCGGAAAATGCCGTGGAGTATTTTGTCTCCTATTACGATTACTATCAACCGGAAGCCTATGTTCCGTCCAGTGATACCTATATTGCCAAGGACTCTTCTGTAAATGAAGAAATAGATAAATTACGTCTTTCTGCCACAGCAGCACTAATAGAACGAAAGGATGTTATCATTATATCCAGTGTGTCTTGTATCTATGGTTTGGGTGAGCCGGAGAACTTCGAGAAAATGATGGTTTCCTTAAGACCTGGAATGGAAAAAGACAGAGACGAAGTGATTCGCGCGTTGATTGATACGCAGTATACCAGAAATGATATGGATTTTCAGCGAGGAACCTTTCGTGTAAGGGGAGATGTATTGGAGATTTTTCCTGCTGATAGAGGAGAAACCGCAGTTCGAGTAGAGTTTTTTGGGGATGAAATAGACCGTATTACAGAAATTGATGTGCTGACCGGAGAAGTGAAAAATCGCCTGGAGCATATTAGTATCTTTCCGGCATCTCACTATGTAGTACCACAGGAAAAAATCAATCAGGCAACAGTTGAAATTGAAAAAGAACTGGAAGAACGGGTAAAGTATTTTAAAAGTGAAGATAAATTATTAGAAGCACAACGAATCGCAGAACGAACAAACTTTGATATTGAAATGCTGCGAGAAACAGGATTTTGTAGTGGAATTGAAAACTATTCCAGACACCTTGCAGGATTAGCACCGGGAGTACCGCCCAATACATTGTTAGATTATTTCCCGGAAGAATTTTTGATGATTGTGGATGAGTCCCACATTACAATTCCACAGATTCGTGGAATGTATGCAGGTGACCAGTCCAGAAAGAACACACTGGTAGATTATGGATTTCGTTTGCCGTCAGCCAAGGATAACCGACCTTTGAATTTCGATGAGTTTGAGGGAAAAATAGACCAGATGCTTTTTGTATCTGCAACACCAAATGTTTACGAAAAAGAGCATGAATTGTTACGGGCAGAGCAGATTATCAGACCGACAGGTCTGCTTGACCCGGAAGTAGAAGTCAGACCGGTAGAGGGACAGATTGATGATTTGCTGGGAGAAGTAAACAAAGAGATTGCGAAAAAGCACAAGATACTCATTACCACACTTACCAAGAAAATGGCAGAAGATTTGACAGATTATATGCGAGAAGTTGGAATTCGTGTCAAGTATCTTCATTCCGATATTGATACCCTAGAGCGTGCAGAGATAATTCGAGACTTACGTCTGGATGTGTTTGATGTATTGGTGGGAATCAACCTTTTGCGAGAAGGACTGGATATTCCGGAAATCACATTAGTAGCAATTTTAGATGCAGATAAGGAAGGATTCCTGCGTTCTGAAACATCATTGATTCAGACAATCGGACGAGCTGCCCGTAACTCAGAAGGACATGTAATCATGTATGCCGATTCCATTACGGACTCTATGCGGGTTGCTATAGATGAAACGAATCGACGACGCAGTATTCAGCAAAAATATAATGAGGAGCATGGAATTACTCCTCAGACAATCAAAAAGTCTGTAAGAGATTTGATTAGTATTTCTAAGAAAGTTGCAAAAGAGGAAGTGGAATTTAAGAAAGATCCGGAGTCTATGAGCAAGAAAGAATTAGAAAAACTGATTGCAGAAGTACAAAAGAAGATGCAAAAGGCAGCGGCAGAATTGAACTTCGAAGCGGCAGCAGAGTTGCGTGACAAGATGATTGAACTAAAGAAGAATTTACAGGATATGTAATGATATAAAAAAAGGAGTACAAAATGTCAGAAAGAAAATATATAAAAATACGAGGAGCCAATGAACATAATCTGAAGAATATTGACGTAGATATTCCAAGAAATGAATTAGTGGTGCTTACCGGATTAAGCGGTTCCGGTAAATCTTCTCTAGCATTTGACACCATATATGCAGAAGGACAGAGACGCTATATGGAATCCCTGTCCTCCTATGCAAGGCAGTTTTTAGGACAGATGGAAAAGCCAAATGTAGAAAAGATAGAGGGACTTTCCCCGGCAATATCTATTGACCAAAAGTCCACAAACCGCAACCCTCGTTCTACGGTTGGAACAGTAACGGAAATATATGACTATTTTCGTTTGCTGTATGCCAGAGTGGGTATTCCACACTGTCCAAAATGTGGAAAAGAGATAAAAAAGCAAAGCGTAGATCAGATGGTAGACCAAATCATGGCATTGCCGGAACGAACCAAGATTCAATTACTGGCACCGGTAGTTCGCGGAAGAAAAGGAACACACCAGAAGTTGTTAGAGCAGGCAAAACGTAGTGGTTATGTTCGTGTGCAGGTAGATGGAAATACCTATGAATTGTCCGAAGAGATACCATTGGAAAAGAACATTAAGCACAACATTGATATTGTGGTAGACCGTCTGGTAGTCAAAGAAGGAATTGAAAAACGTTTGACAGATTCTGTGGAAAGCGTGTTGGATTTGGCAGAGGGTTTGATGACAGTAGATGTAATAGGAGGAGAACCGATTCATTTTTCCCAAAGCTTTTCCTGTCCGGATTGCGGAATCAGCATCGATGAAATTGAGCCGAGAAGTTTCTCGTTCAATAACCCATTCGGTGCCTGCCCGGAGTGTTTTGGTCTGGGATATAAAATGGAATTTGATGAAGACTTAATGATACCGGATAAGTCTTTGAGTATTGCAGAAGGAGCCATACAGGTAATCGGATGGCAGTCTTGCACAGATCCTTCCAGCTATACCTATGCTACACTAAAGGCGTTATCAGAGGAATATAAGTTTGATTTAAATACACCTTATCAGGATTTACCAAAGAAAGTACAACACATGCTGATTCATGGAACGGATGGAAAGGTAGTAAAAGTATACTATAAAGGACAGAGAGGCGAAGGTGTCTATGATGTGGCGTTTGAAGGGTTAATTCGAAACGTACAGAGAAGATATCGGGAAACTGGTTCAGAGACCATCAAGCAGGAATACGAGACATTTATGCGAATTACGCCTTGTCCGGTCTGTGGGGGACAGCGTTTGAAACGAGAGTCGTTAGCTGTTACTGTTTCAGGGAAAAATATTCATGAAGTAACCTCTATGTCCATTAAGAATTTGCAGGTATTTTTGGAAAATATAGAGTTAACCAAACAGCAACATTTAATCGGTGATCAGATTTTAAAGGAAATTAAGGCAAGAGTTGGATTTTTGGTAGATGTAGGGCTGGAATACCTCACATTATCTCGTGCAACAGGAACACTTTCCGGTGGAGAGGCGCAGAGAATCCGATTAGCAACTCAGATTGGCTCCGGATTGGTAGGAGTTGCCTATATTTTGGATGAACCAAGTATCGGACTTCATCAGAGAGATAATGATAAGTTGTTAGCTACTTTGAAAAATCTTAGAGACTTGGGAAATACGTTGATTGTGGTAGAACATGATGAAGATACCATGCGAGAAGCGGACTACATTGTGGATATCGGACCGGGAGCAGGAGAACACGGTGGACAATTGGTAGCAGAAGGAACCGCAGAAGAAATCATGAAAAATCCAAACTCTATCACAGGGGCATACCTTAGTGGAAGAATTAAGATTCCGGTTCCGGAGAAACGAAGAAAACCTACCGGTTGGTTGAAAATCAAAGGAGCACAGGAAAATAACCTGAAAAATATTAATGTAAATATTCCTCTTGGCGTTATGACTTGCATTACCGGAGTATCCGGTTCCGGAAAGTCATCCCTTACCAATGAAATCTTGTATAAGCGATTGGCGCGTGATTTGAACCGGGCAAGAACCATTCCGGGAAAACATAAGGCAATGGAAGGACTGGAACAGTTGGATAAGGTGATAGATATTGACCAGTCTCCGATTGGCAGAACGCCACGTTCCAATCCGGCAACCTATACCGGTGTGTTTGACCAGATTCGTGACTTGTTTGCTGCAACACCGGATGCCAAGGCAAGAGGATATGCCAAGGGCAGATTTAGTTTTAATGTAAAAGGCGGTCGTTGTGAGGCATGTTCCGGAGATGGTATTTTAAAGATTGAAATGCATTTTCTCCCGGATGTGTATGTGCCTTGTGAAGTGTGTCATGGACAACGATATAATCGTGAGACATTGGAAGTAAGATATAAAGGGAAAAATATTTACGACGTGTTGAATATGACAGTAGAAGAAGCCTTGGAATTCTTTGAAAATGTACCATCCATTCATCGAAAGATACAGACGCTTTATGATGTGGGATTGTCCTATATACGTTTGGGACAGCCATCTACCGAATTGTCAGGTGGAGAAGCGCAGCGTATCAAACTGGCAACAGAATTAAGTAAACGCAGTACCGGAAAGACAATCTATATTTTGGATGAACCAACTACCGGACTCCATTTCGCAGATGTTCACAAACTGACAGAAATATTACAGCGTCTTGCAGAAGGCGGAAATACAGTAGTAGTCATCGAACATAACCTGGATGTGATTAAAACCGCGGATTATATCATTGATATGGGACCGGAAGGCGGCGATGGTGGCGGAACGGTAGTAGCGAAGGGAACACCGGAAGAAGTTGCCAAAGTGCCAGAGTCCTATACCGGAAAATATATAAAAAAATATTTGAAATCATAAGAAGAAAGAGTCCACTGGACTCTTTTGTTTTTGTGCAATAGGACGCAATTTTCTATTGTATAAAAAAAGCTGTCCATTACGGACAGCCATTACTTTCGGGGAGTACCTCCTGAGTTCTTACGAACCCAGGAAGCATGAGTTATGAAAAATTATATTAGCTTATTAGCTAGTACGTTTACAAGTATAACGGGAGAATGTGACGTATGTGTGAAAAAACAGAAAAAAAACTAGAAAAAGTATAAAAAATTCATAAACTTTTTTAAGAAACTATTTAGGGATATTTAAAAATAGACGTTTTTTTATATTTTAGAAAAAAATGCTTTAAAAATCCGTTGTTATTGTATATAATATAGATATATATGGAAAAATAGAATTAGTATGTTCAGATAGAGACGAAAGGGGAACAGACATGATTTCGACAGATATTGGAATTGACTTGGGAACAGCAAGTATCCTTGTATATATAAAAGGAAAAGGCGTTGTATTAAAAGAGCCGTCCGTTGTAGCTTTTGACAGAGATACACATAAGATTAAGGCAATTGGTGAAGAAGCAAGATTGATGCTTGGAAGAACTCCGGGAAATATTATTGCAGTAAGACCACTTCGCCAGGGTGTAATTTCAGATTATAAAGTAACAGAGCAGATGTTAAGATATTTTATCCAGAAGGCACTGGGTAAGAAAACTTTCCGTAAGCCACGCATTAGTGTTTGTGTTCCAAGTGGTGTAACAGAAGTAGAAAAAAAGGCAGTAGAAGATGCAACTTATCAGGCAGGTGCAAGAGCGGTAGAGATTATTGAAGAACCCATTGCAGCAGCAATTGGAGCAGGAATAGATATTTCTAAGCCTTGTGGAAATATGATTGTAGATATCGGAGGCGGTACAGCAGATATTGCAGTTATTTCCTTACAGGGAACAGTTGTAAGTACTTCTGTTAAGATTGCAGGAGATGATTTTGACGAAGCAATCGTACGTTATATGAGAAAGAAACATAATCTTTTGATTGGTGAAAGAACCGCAGAAGATATTAAAATAAAAATCGGAACCTGTTTCCCACTGGCACAGAATGACACCATGGATGTAAGAGGACGTAATTTAGTAACAGGTCTTCCGAAAACAGTTACTGTATCATCCGAAGAAACAGAAGAAGCATTAAGAGAGTCAACACTTCAAATCGTAGAAGCTGTTCACAGCGTATTGGAGAAAACTCCGCCAGAACTTGCAGCAGACGTTGCAGACAGAGGTATTGTATTAACCGGTGGTGGTGCATTGCTTCGCGGATTAGAGGAATTGATTGAAGACAGAACAGGAATTAATACAATGACTGCAGAAGAACCGATGACATGCGTTGCAATCGGAACTGGAAAATATGTAGAGTTTTTAGCAGGCAAAAGAGACGAATAAGCTTTTAACAAGGAGAAAGGAGTTTTTACATGGTAAAAGGGTTATATACAGCATACACAGGTATGGTAAATCAGCAGAACAGATTGGATGTTCTTACAAATAACCTGGCAAACTCAGCAACAAACGGATATAAGAAAGAGGGAACAACCTCACAATCCTTTGCTGATACTTTAGCGATTAAGATTAAAGATACTTCCGATTATAACTTGCCGAAAAAGTTGGGTGGTATTAGCCTTGGAGTAAAAATCGGAGAAAATTATACCGATTATGATCAAGGATCTTTCAGAGTGACCGATAATGTATATGACATGGCATTAGATGGGGATGGATTTTTTGCAATATCCTTTACAAATAAAAACGGAGAAACATCTGTGAAGTATACAAGAGACGGAGCGTTTACCGTAAATCGTGAAGGATATCTGGTGACAAAAGATGGTGACTATGTTTTGAACCAGGCAGCAGCCAATGCTGGAAATCCGGGACAGAATGGATATATCCGTGTAGACCCGAATGTAAAGCTTGTTGTGGATGAACAGGGTTATTTATATCAGAATGGTGTACAGCTTGGACAAATTGGTGTTGTTGATTTTGCAAACTATGACTATTTGGAAAAATATGGTGAAAATATGTATAACTTAGTCAACGGAGGTCAGGCAACTCCTTCTCAGGCAAAAGTGGTACAAGGTTCACTGGAAATGTCTAATGTAAATGTAGTTTCTGAAATGGTAGAGATGATTACAATCTCAAGAGCTTATGAAAGCAATCAGAAGATTATTCAGTCCATAGATGAAACTTTGGATAAAGCAGTTAATAATATTGGTAGTGTATAGAAAGGGGCCGAAGTAATATGATGAGATCATTATGGTCTGCGGCATCTGGAATGATTTCCCAGCAGACAGCAGTAGATACCATTGCAAACAATCTTGCGAATGTAAATACCGTAGGATATAAAAATGAAAAGGCAGAATTTAAGTCCTTGTTATATCAAACACTTCAGACAAGAACCACATCTGCGAATGGAGAACAAAAGCCGATTCCGGCACAGGTTGGATTGGGAACAAGAGTGGCATCTATCACTTCTAGCTTTAAACAAGGAGCTGTAACAGAAAGTGAAAGTGATACAGCTTTTGCAATTGATGGAGATGGATTCTTTGCAGTACGAGGAGCAGATGGCGGCACATATTATACTCGTAACGGAGATTTCAAATTAAGTGTAAATGCGGATAGATCCTTAACATTGGTAACTTCCGAAGGATATGCAGTATTGGACAGCAATGGAAATCCTATTAACATACCGGCAGGTGTAAATACCAGCAAGTTAGTGGTTTCCACAGATGGACAATTCGGATATCAGGATGCAGTGGGAAATTATGTTTCCTTAAACCAGCAGATTGGAGTATATCAGTTTAATAATCCGGCAGGACTTGAAAAAATGTCCGGAAGTTTATTGGCAGTTACAGATGCATCAGGTGTAGCAATCAATGAAGCAACAGCTGTAAATATTAAACCGAGTAAAGTGCTTGCAGGCTATTTGGAAGGTTCTAACGTTCAGGTGGCAGATGAAATGGTAAATTTGATTGTAGCACAGAGAGCGTATGAAATGAATTCAAAGGCAATACAGGCAGCAGATGATATGCTTGGACAGGCAAATCAGTTGAAGAGATAATTTCCATAGCGGAAAGGAAGTGCGATACATATGAGTCTTTCAATAGATAATATCAGTGCATTATATAATACAAATAATGTTTCTGAAAATACCAGTAAATTAGAAGAAACATTGAAGTCAGATTTTTCCAATGCATCTGATGATGAACTGATGGAAGTGTGTAAGGATTTTGAATCATATTTTACAGAGCAGATGTTTAAAGCTATGCAGAAAATGATACCGGAATCAGATGATGATACTTCTTCCTATACAAAGCAGATACAGGATTATTATAAGGAGCAAATGGTTCAAGTCATGGCAGAGAATTCAACAGAGGGTCAGGGACTTGGAATTGCCCAGACTTTGTATGAACAAATGAAACGTAATTATAATTTATAATAAAATAAAAGAGAAAAGAATTCCGTTTACGGAATTCTTTTTCTTATGCAATAGGAACTTAGTCATAAATGACACCGCTCGGGCGCGAAAGAGTCCGGCGAGCAGACTCTTTTTTATGCAATGGGAATGCAATAGGAAAAACATTTTTAGAAAGTGGAGAATATTACATTGGAAATATTAGCGGGTTATGTAGAACATATAGTATATCAGAATAGAGATAATGGTTACACAGTTTTGAATCTGGCATGTGAAGATGGAGAAGTAACCTGCGTGGGGATTTTTCATGGAATTTCAGAAGGTGAAAGTATCGAAGTCAAGGGAGAATATACCACACATCCTTCTTACGGATTACAGTTAAAAGCAGAGTCATTTGAAATAAAAGCACCGGAGGATTTGATGTCTATTGAGAGATATCTGGGTTCCGGAGCTGTAAAAGGTGTTGGAGTTGCCCTGGCTGCTCGTATTGTAAGAAGATTCAAAGAAGATACTTTTCGTATTATAGAAGAAGAACCGGAACGATTGGTAGAAGTAAAAGGAATTAGCGAACGAAAAGCAATGGAAATTGCAGAACAGGTAGAAGGAAAGAGAGAACTTCGCCAGGCAATGATTTTCTTACAGCAGTATGGAATTTCTCAGACATTAGCAGTAAAGATATATCAAACATACGGACAGGATTTATACCGCATTTTAAAGGAAAACCCATATCGTTTGGCAGATGATATTCAGGGAGTTGGATTTCGCATTGCAGACGAGATTGCATCGAAAATAGGAATTCACACAGATTCGGATTATCGTATTCGAAGCGGTATATTGTATACATTGTTGCAGGCAGCGGCAGAAGGACATACCTGCCTTCCTACGAAAGAGCTTACGGTTCGGGCTAGTGAGCTTTTAGATGTAGAACCGGAATATATCGAAAAACATTACATGAATCTTGCCATAGATAAAAAACTGGTATTAAAGGAGAATGATGGACAGCAGTATATATATGCAGCCACTTACTATTATATGGAAGCAAATACAGCAACCATGTTAGAACAGTTGGATGTTTCCTATGATGTTCCGGAAATCGAAATAAATGAGAGAATCAGAAAAATTGAACAAAGTACGGAAATGGAACTGGATGAACTGCAAAAAGAAGCAGTGAAAGAGGCGGTACGAAACGGTCTTGTGGTAATTACCGGAGGTCCGGGAACAGGAAAAACCACCACAATTAATGCGGTTATTCGATACTTTGAAATGGAAGGAATGGATATTTTTCTGGCAGCACCAACCGGACGAGCAGCAAAAAGAATGAGCGAAACCACGGGATTTGAAGCAAGAACCATTCATCGTATGCTGGAATTAAATGGCGGAATGGAAGAAAATGCAGGATTTGAAAGAAACGAGCAAAATCCCTTGGAGACAGATGTGATTATCATAGATGAAATGTCTATGGTGGATATTACCTTAATGTGTGCCTTGCTTAAAGCAGTGGCAGCGGGAACACGTCTGATTTTAGTAGGAGATGTGAATCAGTTGCCCAGTGTAGGTCCGGGAAGCGTGCTAAAAGATATTATTGAATCCCAACGTTTTCATGTGGTGCGTTTAAATAAAATTTTCCGTCAGGCAGCCCAAAGTGACATTATTGTAAATGCTCATAAAATAAATCGTGGTGAAGAAGTAGTTTTGGATAATAAGAGCATGGACTTCTTTTTCCTGAAGCGGTATGATGCCAATGTCATTATTAGTATTGTTATCCAATTGATTCAACAGAAGCTGCCTAAGTTTGTAGATGCTACCCCATTTGATATTCAGGTATTAACTCCCATGCGAAAAGGACTTTTGGGCGTGGAACGTTTAAATAGTATTTTACAGCAATATCTGAATCCGGCAGACGATAAGAAGAAGGAAAAAGAGCATGGTGGAGTTGTTTTTCGTGAGGGTGATAAGGTCATGCAGGTGAAAAACAATTATCAGATAGAATGGGAGATTCGTAGCAAGTATGGCTTGGCAATTGATAAGGGATTGGGAATATTCAATGGAGACATGGGTGTGATTCGCAGTATTAATGCTTATCAGGAAAACATGACCATTGAATTTGATGAAGGAAGAATGGTGGAATATTCTTTTAAACAACTGGATGAGTTGGAGTTGGCATATGCCATTACCATACATAAGTCCCAGGGAAGCGAGTATCCGGCAGTGGTGATTCCGTTACTGACGGGACCGAGAATGCTGATGAACCGAAATCTTTTGTATACGGCAGTAACTCGTGCAAAAAAGTGTGTGACGTTGGTTGGAAACGATGTAACCTTCCAAGAAATGATTGGAAACGTCAGTGAACAGCGCAGATATACCGGATTAAAAATGAGATTGCAGGAAGAAAGATAGAGAAAGAATTGCAAAGGTTAAGAAATATTAAGAAAAATTTTATAGAATATGCAGGAAAAATGTGTTAGTATCAAATCTGTTTGAGAGACTTTTGAAATGATATGAAAGTCAAAAAAGAAAATATCATACAGCTATTATTTCCTCGCAGGTGTCCCATTTGCGATAAGGCAATGTTTTCTTCTGTTTTTTTAGAAACACAGTCGTGTTGCTTAAAGTGCAGAGAAATACCAAAATACATACAGGAACCTGTATGTAAAAAATGCGGAAAACCTATAGAGAATCATAGGGCTGAGTATTGTTATGATTGTCAGAAACAGAGCAGAGTTTTTACGCAGGGAAAGGCGTTGTGGCTGTATGAAGGAAAAGTGAAACAATCCATGTATCGATTTAAATATCAGAATCGACAAGAATATGCTCGCTATTATGGCAGTGAAATAGTAAGGGTATATGGAGAATGGATTGAAAAAAACAGAATAGAAGCAATTATTCCCATACCGCTTCACAAGGCAAGAAAACGAAAACGTGGTTATAATCAGGCAGAGCTATTAGCAAGAGAAATCGGACGGGAAATGGGTATCACAGTATATCCTGATTATCTCAAAAGAGTAAGAAAAACAAGAGCTCAGAAGAATCTTGGAGATGGAGAACGCAAAAATAATTTGAAAAAAGCTTTTAAAACGCAGGAAAATAGAGTACAATTAAAACATATCTTATTAGTAGACGATATATATACTACGGGCAGTACGATGAATGAGGCTGCACTAGAGTTAAAAAGAACCGGTATAGAACAAGTTTATTGTGTGAGCGTCTGTATCGGAAGAGGATATTAGGAGGAAGAGATATGGAAGTAAAAAATTGTAAAGGGTGTGGAAGACTCTTTAATTATTTGCAGGGACCACCATTATGTCCGGCGTGTGTAGCTGATTTGGAAAAGAAATTTCAAGAAGTAAAAGAGTATTTGCGTGAGAATCCAAAGGCTCAGCTTAATCAAATTGCAGAAGACAATGATGTAACTGTGAAACAGATAAAACAGTGGGTAAGAGAAGAAAGATTAACATTTACGTCAGAATCACAAATTACAGTAGAATGTGAAAATTGTGGAGCACCAATTCTTACCGGTAGATTTTGCGATAAGTGTAAAACATCATTACATAATGAATTAAGTGGAGCAATTAAAAAACCGGTAAAGAAAGAGCCTAAAAAAACAACGCATGAAAAAGATAGAATGCGATTTCTTGATAACTAAGGAAAACTGCCGCCATAGCGGCAGTTTTTTATGCAATAGGACGCAATTTCCTATTGCATAAAAAACGCTCTTTGTTCAATCATAGGAAACTCTTTACCTAATGCGGGAATGTGTGCTATAATAAAAAAGAGTGACTTCAAAAAGATGGATGGTGAGACAAATGTTAGATGAAGAACGTATTTGTATTATGACTAGAATGGCATCTTATGAAGCAGGTGAAGGAAAAGAAGACATGCCTGTAAAGCAATATTATCGCAAGGATTATATCAGTTATCAGATGATAAGAAGTTTCATATCATCTACAATATCCTTTTGTATTCTATTATTGTTTTGGGGGATGTATAATATAGAAAATATAATGAAAAAAGTGGCAGCAACAGATTTGCCACGATTCGGTATTTTAATATTGGTATTATATATTTCCTTTATTGTTTTATATGAGATTATTACTGTGGTTGTATATAGTCGTAAATATACAAAAGCCACAGAGGAAATGAAAAAGTATCATGCAGATCTCAAAAAAGTAATGAAGCTTCAGGAAAAAGAAGAAAAATTACAGACGTTGGAGGACTGAAAATGACAAGCATATTAGAATTGCGCGAAAAGTTGCGAGATTTTTATGGAAAATATGAAATATATGTAGTAACTTGTGTAAAATTCATTTTAGCATTTATTGCATTTTGGCTCATTAATAGCAAAATGGGATATATGGAAGAATTAGATAATTTGGCAGTACCATTGATATTAGCATTGCTTTGTGCCTTTTTGCCAATCAATGGAAGTGTTATTATAGGAGTGCTGTTGATTTTGGTACATTTATGGTCACTGGGCGTTGAAGTGTGTCTGGTAGCAGTTGGCTTATTTGTTTTGATGTTTTTTATGTATTATAAGTTTGCGCCGAAGAATGGTTATAGTACTCTGATAACACCGATTATGTGTTCTTTCCGTTTGCCGGAAGCAGTACCGGTATCCTTGGGACTATTACGAGGACCATCTGCATATTTGTCTATGGTTTGCGGAGTGATTACCTTTTATTATGTAAAGGGTGTACAAAATAACATTGGAAACTTTACAGTGTCAGATGATAAGGAAAAAATTTCCAAGGCAACAATGGCACTGGAAATTTTAACAAAGAATTATGAAATGTTCTTAGTGATTGCAACTATGGGTATCACGGCTTTGACAGTATATGCAATTCGTAAAATGAACATCAATCATGCCTGGAGAGTAGCAACAATTGTTGGGAATGCAGTAGAACTTGCACTATTAACGATTGGATATCTTTTGATGCAAAATAATAGTGAGATTCCATGGGTAATAGGTGGAATTATATTATCCACAGTTGTGGCGTTGTTACTGGAGTTTTTCTTATACAATCTGGATTACTCCAGGGTAGAACGTGTGCAGTTTGAGGATGATGAATATTATTATTATGTAAAAGCGGTGCCAAAGGTGTATTTAGCGGAAAAACAGAAAAAGGTAAAACAAATCACACCGAAAAAAGAGAGAATTAATCGCAGAGAATTAGCAGAAGAATTAGATATAGACGAAGATTTATTTGATTAGAATTACAGAATATAAAATAGAAGGGAATGAGAAGAATGATAGATAATTTATTTGCGACTTTGAATGCATTTGCATCTAAGTATCTATTTTGGATTAATAGTCCGCAAATAGGAAAAATAGATGTTGTAGAAATTATTATTATTTCATTCCTGGTATATAAAATTCTGGTATGGTTTAAAAAGACGCGAGCATGGAATTTATTAAAGGGAATCATTGTAGTTGTTATGTTTGTTATGTTAGCAGCTATGTTCCAGATGAATACGATTCTGTGGATTGTTTCTAAAACCATTAACGTTATGGTGATTGCAATTGTTATTGTTTTTCAGCCGGAATTGCGAAGAGCATTAGAACAATTAGGACAGAAAAGCTTTTTTACATCGCTGTTTTCTTTTGAATCTCAAAAAAATCAGGAGCGTTTTAGCGAACGTACTGCAAATGAGATTGTTAAGGCATGCTATGAAATGGCAAAAGTAAAGACCGGTGCACTGATTGTAATTGAACAGAATATTGTGTTAGGAGAATATGAAAGAACCGGAATAAAACTGGACTCCCTGGTGTCCAGTCAGTTGTTAATTAATATATTCGAGCATAACACACCATTACACGATGGTGCTATTATTGTGCGTGGAGAAAGAATTGTTTCTGCAACATGTTATCTCCCGCTTTCGGATAACATGGGCTTGAGTAAGGAATTGGGAACAAGACATCGTGCTGCGGTAGGTATCAGTGAGGTGAGTGATGCGTTGACGATTGTAGTTTCAGAAGAAACCGGAAATGTATCAATTGCTATCGGAGGCGAATTGTATCGAAATGTAGATGCAGAATATCTGCGAGGAAAATTAAACTTTATCCGAAAAGGTTCTATGGATGTAGCACGTTTTAGAATATGGAAAAGGAGGATGAAGAATGTTCAAGAAACTAATGAAACGGTTGACAAATAATTTTGGCTTGAAGCTTTTATCCATCTTATTTTCTATTGCACTTTGGTTGGTAGTGGTCAATATTGCTGATCCGGATGGCACAAAGACATTTTCAGTTCCTGTAACAATCCAAAATAAGGATGTTATCGAAAAAATGGGAAAGGTACCGGATGTAGTAGGAGATACCGACGTAGCTAGCTTTTACATTACAGGTCCAAGAAGTTATGTGGAAGGTATGAATGCGGATGATTTTACAGTAACAGCAGATTTGAGCCAGGTGGATTTGGCAGATGAGGATGAAATAAAACTGGTACGAATCGAAGTAACTGCGAAGAAATATGAAAAATATATTACCATACATCAGAAGACAGTGAACATGCAGGTTACATTGGATGACTATGCGGAAAAGAACTTTGTAATATCACCGGTTACCACAGGAACACCGGCAGATGGTTGCGCAATTGGCGATGTAGAGGTAACGCCAAACTTATTAACGGTTTCAGGACCGGAGTCTGTTGTGTCCAAAATCAATAAGGTAACGGCTACCATTAATGTAAACGGAATATCAAGTGATGTAACAGATAATGTAGTTCCGGTACTTTACGATGAAGAGGGAAATGTAATTTCTTCAGATTTATTAGAGACGAATCAGTCTACGGTAAGCATTAAAGCCAATATTTTAGGAACCAAAACATTGCCGATACACTGCGATGTTACAGGAGAACCGGCAGATGGATACGAATATAAAGGATTGGAGTATGCACCGCAAAAAGTTACAGTAAAAGGTGAAGCGGAGATTTTAAATACCATGAGTGCAATTACTATTCCGGAAGAAGTGATTGACATTACAGGAGCAACCGGAAATGTAGAAAATACAATTGATATTACTACCTATCTTCCAGATGGGGTGTCTCTGGTGGATGATGAAGTAACCCAGATTGCAATAAAGGCATTAATAGTATCAAAGGAAACCAGAGTGTTTAATTTGCCGGTTGCCAATATATCGGTGGAAGGATTGCCGGATAGCTATGAATTAACATATAATTCCAATGTAACAACAGTTCCGTTGACAATAAGAGCGTCACAGGATGATATCGATTCCTTTGATATAGGAAGTGTACAGGCGAGTATAGATGCAAGTGATTTATCACCGGGGGCGCATACGGTTCAATTGGCACTTACAATTAATGGTGAAAAATATGAAATCATAGGAAATGTAAGTGTGCAGATTAACATACGGGATAAAGAAGCGGATAAAACTGAGGAAGATAATAGCAATAATACAGATAATAGCAATACAGATAATTCAAGTAATGATCAAAATAGTAGAAATACTTCCGTAGGTGGAAGATAGTAGAAGAGGTAATTAAAATGGCAAGAATGTTTGGCACAGATGGTGTGCGTGGTGTAGCAGGAACAGAATTAACAATTGAACTTGCAATGAAATTAGGGCAGGCAGGAGCTTATGTTCTCACCAAAGAAAAAGAACATCAACCCACAATTATTGTAGGTTGTGACACAAGAATTTCCGGTGGCATGTTGGCAAATGCATTAATGGCCGGCATCTGTTCCGTAGGGGCAAATGCTGTATATATGGGCGTTATACCAACACCTGCGATTGCATATCTTACCAAAAAGCTTAAAGTGGATGCGGGAGTTGTGATTTCAGCGTCACACAATCCGATGGAATTTAACGGCATTAAGTTTTTTAACGGAGAAGGATATAAGCTTTCTGATGTGTTAGAAGACGAAATAGAAGCACTGATAAAAAATGGAATGAAAGATGTGACAATGCCAATCGGTTCCGGAATTGGAAAGGTGTCTTATCGTTTTGATGCCAAAGAAGAATATATTTCTTTTATAAAAAATACCGTACCGATTGATTTAAGTAATTTGAAAATTGTTGCGGATTGTGCAGAAGGTGCGTCTTATTATACAGCAGTGGAAACATTGAAAGGATTAGGAGCGAACTTAGTGCCGATTCATGTAGAACCGGATGGAACCAATATTAATGCAAACTGCGGGTCAACACACATGGATGAATTGCGAGCAAGAGTTGTGTTTGAAAAGGCAGATGTTGGTCTTGCTTTTGACGGCGATGCAGACCGTATGCTTGCGGTGGATGAAAAAGGAAATATTGTAGACGGTGATCAGGTAATGGCGATTATCGGAAATTATATGAAAGATAATGGAAAACTTAAGAAAAATACCATTGTAGGAACGATTATGAGTAACCTTGGTTTTTCCATTATGGGAGAGAAAAACGGAATTCATATCGAACAAACCAAGGTTGGAGATCGATATGTACTGGAAAATATGAGAAAAAATGGTTATAATATCGGAGGAGAACAATCCGGGCATATTATTTTCCTGGATGAAAATACAACAGGAGACGGATTGCTCAGTGCTTTACATCTGTTAGAAGTGATGGTAAAGACCAATAAAAAACTTTCGGAACTGTCTAAGGTAATGGAAGTTTTACCACAGGCACTGGTAAATGCAAAGGTGCCAAACCATAAAAAAGAAAATTATATGGAATATCCTGAAATCGCACAGGCAATAGAAAATCTGGAAAAACGATTTGCGGGAGAAGGAAGAGTTTTGATTCGTCCATCTGGAACAGAACCGTTGGTTCGTGTTATGATAGAAGGAAAAGATCAGGCAATCATAGAAAAAGAGGCAGAACAGTTAGCAGATTTGATTATGGAAACAATGCTCTAAAGGGGCATTCAATGATATTATTGGAGGAAAATATATGGTAAGCCAAAAAGTAGTTATCAAAAATCCTACAGGGCTGCATTTAAGACCGGCAGGAGAATTATGCAAAGAAGCGGTAAAATATCAATCATCAATTAACTTTTCGTTTAAAGGTGGTACCGCAAACGCTAAAAGTGTATTAAGTGTACTTGGAGCATGCATCAAGTCAGGCGATACAATAGAATTTATATGTGAAGGCGAAGATGAAGAAGAAGCACTGAAAGCAGTAGTAGGTGCAGTAGAAAGCGGATTGGGAGAATAAAAGATGAAAAAGATATTGGTAACAGGATGTAATGGACAGTTAGGTCGTGCAATTCGTAAAGAATACGAAAATGATCAGATAGTATTTATTAATACAGATGTCGTAGAAGGAGACGGTGTTATTTCCTTGGATATTACGGATATTGAAGCTGTATTGAAATTGGCAAGAGAAAGAAAACCGGATGTTATTATCAATTGTGCAGCGCATACCAATGTAGATAAATGTGAAGAACAATGGGACTTGGCATATAAGATCAATGCGATTGGACCTAGAAATTTAAGCATTGCGGCAAGAGAATTAGATGCTAAAATGATACATGTATCTACAGATTATGTATTTGAAGGAAATGGCACTAAACCATATACAGAATTTGATGAACCAAATCCAGTAAGTGCATACGGAAAAACAAAGTTAGAGGGAGAAAAGTTTGTAAAAGAGTTTGCCCCGAAATACTTTATTTTAAGAACAGCATGGCTTTACGGAGAAGGAAAGAATTTTGTAAAAACAATGCTGAAACTTGCAGAAAACCATGATGAGGTCAGCGTGGTTTGTGACCAGCTTGGAACACCGACCAGTGCAGTTGAACTTGCAAAAATGATTCATTATCTGGAACAGACGGAAAACTACGGAGTGTTCCATGCAACTTGTGAGGGAGATACAAATTGGGCAGATTTTGCAGAAGAAATATTTAAGCTTGCAGGAAAAAACACAAAAGTAAATCATGTTACCAGTGTTCAATATAAAGAAATGAATCCTGCATCTGCCAATAGACCAAGTTACGGAATCTTAGACAATTATATGTTAAGACTTACCAGTGATTATAAGATGGCAGACTGGCATGATGCATTAAAAGTTTATATGAAAACATTATAGGAGAACGAAATGGAACCATTAGTAAGTGTGTGTATTCCGGCATATAACAATGCCGGTTACATTAAAGAAACCATTGATTCTATTTTGAACCAAACCTATCAGAATATAGAATTGATTGTTGTGGATGATAACTCAAAAGACAATACTTATGAGGTGATATCATCTATACCGGATAAGAGAGTAAAGGCATACAGGAATGAAAAAAATCTTGGAATGTCAGGAAACTGGAATCGGTGTCTGGAATTAGTATCAGGTGAATTTGTAAAGCTGATTTGTGCAGATGATTTGATTGAAAAAGATGCCATTGAAAAAGAAACAAGGGCATTGATAGAGAATCCTACAGCAGTACTGGCAGAGAGTGATTCCAAGTTAGTAGATATGCAGGGAAAACAACACGGAACTTATAAGAGATATCATAAATCTGGGTTGGTAAATGGAAAAAAAGTTGCCAGAAGTGGATTGCGTTCTCAAAATTATTTTGGAGCGCCACTGGCAAATATGATTCGAAAGAGTGCATTAGATAAAGTAGGCGGATTTGATACAGACTTTGTATATATTCTGGACTACGATTTTTATATGCGAATTGCAAGTCAGGGTGATATTTTCGTAATTCATGAGCCTTTGAATGGATTTCGAATCAGAAATGATTCCAATACAGGACAGGTTATGGGTGGAGGTAAGGAAAAGGCTTACATAGCCGAACATCGCATGTTGTTGGAAAAACATAAAGAAGAGCTGGGACTGTCTGGGTTTGCAGTATGGCAAAGTATGATGGCAAGAAGATTGAGAAGCTTTTTGATTAGCGTATATTTAAAGATATTTGCAAAATAAAAAGATAAATGCTATAATAAAACGATTTTAGTAAAATGATAATAAAAAATAAAATGTATGTAAAGGAGGAACTCTATAATGAGAACCTATTTAGTAACCGGAGGAGCTGGATTCATTGGCTCTAACTACATTCACTATATGTTTCGTAAATATGACAACGAAATCAGAATTATCAATGTGGACAAGTTGACCTATGCGGGAAATCTTGAGAACTTAAAAGACGTAGAAAACAGAGACAACTACACATTCGTAAGAGCTGATATCTGTGATAAAGATGCTATTATGAAGATTTTTGAAGAAAATGACATTGATCGTGTTGTTCATTTTGCAGCAGAAAGCCATGTAGATAGAAGTATCAAGAATCCGGAAGTGTTTGTTCAGACAAACGTTTTGGGAACTGCAGTTATGTTAAACTGTGCAAAAGCAGCTTGGGAATTACCGGACGGAAGCTTCAAAGAAGGTAAGAAATTCCTTCATGTATCTACTGACGAAGTATATGGTTCCTTGGAGGATGACGGTAAGAGTTATTTCTATGAGACGACTCCATACTCTCCACATAGCCCATATTCAGCAAGTAAGGCAAGCTCTGACTTTTTAGTAAAGGCTTACATTGACACATATCACTTCCCTGCAAATATTACTAACTGTTCTAATAACTATGGACCATATCAGTTCCCGGAAAAACTGATTCCATTGATTATTAACAATGCATTACAGGGAAAGAAATTACCGGTATATGGTGATGGTATGAATATCCGTGACTGGTTATATGTAGATGACCATGCAAAGGGAATCGACATGGTACAGGAAAAAGGACGTCTTGGAGAGACTTACAACATCGGTGGACATAATGAGAAGCGTAACATCGAAATCATCAATATTATTATTGATACTCTGTTAGAGATGCTTCCGGAAAATGACCCAAGAAGAGCAAATGTAAGCAAAGACTTAATTACTTATGTAGAAGATAGAAAGGGTCATGACAGACGTTACGCTATCGCACCAGATAAGATTAAGGCAGAAATCGGCTGGGAACCAGAAACCATGTTTGCAGAAGGAATCAAGAAGACAATTGCATGGTTCTTTGAACATGAAGACTGGATGAAGAACGTAACTAGCGGTGATTATCAGAAATATTATCAGGATATGTATTCTAATAAATAATAAAAACCGTGCAAAAGAGAAGAAGGAAGGTGAAAACCTTCCTTTTTCTTACGCAGGTAGTATGTGAAACAGGGAGTATGTAATGGAAAAATATAATAAAAAAATAGAAAAACTATATGTGATATTTATATTTTTATTTTTAATAATGTGGGCGATGGCAACAAGAGCCACATCGGGACCGGATGAAGCTATGAAGTATGATGTGTGTAATTACATTGCAACAAAAGACAGTTTGCCGGATGGAAGAGATCCGGCAATTCGTAATCCGGTATGGGGAACTTCATATGGATTTACGCCATTGGTATCTTATATTGTGAGTGCTGTGTTTTTGAAAATAGCATATTTATTCACGGAAGATGTACAACTATTATATGTGGCTGTGAGACTTACCAGTGTACTGTGTATTACAGGAATGGCAGCTGTTGTGATAAAGATAGGACATTTGCTTTTTGAAAAAACAGCTGTAAGATGGCTGTTTATACTTCTTACAACATTATTGCCGCAAGTGTTGTATTTGGGAAGCTATTTGAACAATGATGCTTTTGCTCTATTTACTATATCCATAATTATATATGCATGGGTTAAAGGAATTCGTAGCCAATGGGATAGGACAAGCTGCATCACGCTTGCAGTGGGAATTGGACTGTGTGCCTTATCCTACTACAATGCCTATGGATATATTTTATGTAGTATTCCACTGTTTTTCCTGTCTTGGAGAAGTGTTATGGAAAAGAGTCAAGAAAATACTCTGCGAATGTGGAAAATGGCTGCGGTAATTGCAGGAATTGCATTCCTCATTGCAGGCTGGTGGTTTATAAGAAATGGAGTGATTTATCAAGGAGATTTTCTTGGACTTTCCACTTCCAATCAATGTGCAGAAAACTATGCCCAGCCGGAATATAAGCCAAGTCTGCGTCCGAATCCGAAACATTTAGGATGGAGCTTTTATGAAATGCTGATATCAAACGAGTGGATAAAGATTTCCTTAATGACCTTTGTAGGAATTATGGGAACAGATGGAATCCCGGGCATGGGGAAAATTTATAAAATACTATGGATACTTATTGCAGGCGGCTATATAGGAGTGTTATGGAAGTTACTAAAAAGAGAAAAGTGGAAAGAAAGCAAAGTATTATATATTGTTTTTGCGTTTAGTATAGGAATTCCCATAATGTTAAGTTTTTATCATTCCTACTGGATAGATTTTCAGCCACAGGGACGTTACATTATGCCTATGCTAATTCCGTTTATTTATTTTGCGGTAGAGGGAATAACATATATATTAGAGAAAATTCCGAAGAAGTGGGAAAACAGGTGTTATGGAGTTTTGAGCATAGGGATAATAGCATCTGCATTTCTTTGTTTACATCAAATTCGAATGTTTGGTTTTTCTTAGTTTTTTCTTAAAAAACTGTGGAAACACGGTGAAAACTTGAATAATTAGAAAAAAAGTGGTAAAATAAGACGATTATGTATGAGCATGTATAATTAGGAGGATTTACAATGAAAGGTATTATATTAGCCGGTGGCTCCGGTACAAGACTGTATCCATTAACAAAAGCAATTTCTAAGCAGATTATGCCAGTTTATGATAAACCGATGATTTACTATCCGTTATCTACATTAATGTTAGCTGGAATCAGAGAGATATTGATTATCTCTACACCAAGAGATTTGCCGGTGTTCAAGGAATTATTAGGTGATGGAAGTCAGTTAGGAATGAGCTTCGAATATGCAGTACAGGACGAACCAAGAGGATTGGCAGATGCTTTTATCATTGGAGAAAAATTCATTGGAAAAGATGCAGTAGCATTGGTATTAGGAGATAATATCTTTTATGGCCAGAGCTTTTCAAGCGTACTGAAAAGAGCGGCAGATAGAACAGAAAGTCAGGCAGGCGCAACAATTTTTGGCTACTATGTAAAAGACCCAAGAGAGTACGGTGTAGTAGAATTTGACGAAGAGGGAACCGCTATTTCTATCGAAGAAAAGCCGGCACAGCCAAAGTCAAACTATGCAGTACCGGGATTATATTTCTATGATAATGATGTAGTGGAAATTGCTAAAAACGTGAAGCCATCTGCTCGTGGTGAAATTGAAATCACAAGTGTAAATAACGAATACCTCAAGAGGGGTAATCTTAAGGTAGAGACATTAGGACGTGGATTTGCATGGTTGGATACCGGAAATCATGACATGCTTTTAGCAGCAGCAGATTTCGTATCCGCATTCCAGAAACGTCAGGGATTGTACATTTCTTGTATAGAGGAAATCGCATACAAGCGTGGATTCATTAATGCAGAACAGTTGAAGAAACTGGCAGAACCATTGATGAAAACAGCATATGGTCAGTATCTTGTAGATATTGCCAATGGATTATAAGTTTGGAGGAACGATAATGAAAAGAGTGTTAGTAACCGGAGCAAATGGATACATTGGAAGACATGTAGTAGAAAAATTATTAGATTTAGGCTGCGAGGTCTATGCTTCGGACTTTGGTTTTGACGGAGTGGATGAAAGAGCAACCAAGGTAACAGTTCCAATTTTTCAGAAGGATAAGGATTTGTATAAAAAGTTGGGCGAACCGGATGCATGTATTCATATGGCATGGAGAAATGGATTCGTTCACAATGCAGATTCCCATATTGAAGATTTGCCACAACATTTTGAATTTGTAAAAACTATGTTAGAAGGCGGATTAAAGCAAATTGCTGTTATGGGAAGTATGCATGAGGTTGGATACTGGGAAGGAGCAATTACAGAAGATACTCCATGTAATCCAAAATCTTTGTACGGTATTTCTAAAAATGCATTGAGACAAGCAATATTCTCAATACCCGGAATTGATGATGTCTGTGTACAGTGGCTGAGAGCTTATTATATTTTAGGTGATGATTTAAAAAATAACTCTATTTTTTCCAGAATTGTTAAGCTTGAAGGTGAAGGAGCAGCAACATTTCCGTTTACTACAGGAAAGAATAAGTTTGATTTTATTTCTGTGGATGTATTGGCAGAGCAGATTGCAAAGACAGTGTGTCAGACAGAGGTAAAAGGTATTATTAACTGTTGTACAGGTAATCCGGTATCTCTTGCAGATAAAGTGGAAGAATTTATTAAAGAAAACAACTTTAAGATTCGTCCGGAATACGGTGCATTTCCAGATAGACCATACGACTCACCGGGAGTATGGGGAGATGCTGAAAAGATTAATCAGATTATGAAAAACTATAAATAATAGAATGGAGCAAGAAAAATGGGAAAGATTAAAGTAACAGATAATTGTAACGGAATCGAAGGATTAAAGGTAATTGAACCGGCAGTATTTGGTGATGAACGTGGATACTTTATGGAGACATATAACTACAATGATTTTAAAGAAGCAGGAATTGACTGTGAATTCGTACAGGACAACCAGTCTGCATCTAAAAAAGGTGTGTTAAGAGGTTTACACTTCCAGATTAACTATCCGCAGGATAAGCTGGTGCGCGTAGTAAACGGTGAAGTATTTGACGTTGCAGTAGACTTAAGAGAAGGTTCTGAAACATATGGTAAATGGTTTGGAGTAACTTTATCTGCTGAAAATAAAAAACAGTTCTTTATTCCAAAGAATTTTGCTCATGGATTCATTGTATTATCTGATTATGCAGAGTTCTGCTATAAGGTAACAGATTTCTATCATCCAAACGACGAGGGCGGATTGTTGTGGAAAGATCCGGAAATCGGTGTTGAATGGCCAATGCCGGAAGGAATGACAGAAGCAGACTTAACATTATCTGACAAAGATAAAGTTTGGCCGGGAATTGCATCTCTGAAAAAATAGGAGTTAACATGCGTTATATCGAAAATTTCAAGAAATATCTCCCATTACTTCAGGAATTGGTGAGTAGAGATTTAAAAACAAAATATAGACGTTCCGCCTTAGGGTTTTTATGGACGGTTTTAAATCCACTGGGAATGATGTTGGTACTTACCGTGGTTTTTTCCACGGTATTCCAACAGAGTATAGATAATTTCCCGGTGTATTTAATGTGTGGTCAGCTTATTTTTAATTTTTATAACGAGAGTAGTAGTATGGCAATGAATTCCATCGTGGATAATGCGGCATTGATAAAGAAGGTTTATTTACCGAAGTATCTTTTCCCAATGTCTCGTGTGTGTTCTGCGTTAGTTAATGTATTGACTTCATTTATAGCACTGTTGATTGTTATTCTGATTACGCAGACACCTATTACATGGACAATCTTTTTGGTGGTATTTCCGATTTTTTATACCTTATTGTTTTCACTTGGTGCGGGAATGATTTTGTCTGTAATGACAGTATCTTTTCGAGATATAAAACATTTGTATGGTGTTATAACCACTGCGTGGATGTATTTAACACCTATTTTTTATCCTATGAGTATGCTTCCGGCAAAGTTGGCTTCTATCGTCCAGAAGAATCCTCTTACAATATTCGTAGATATGATGAGAATGGTAGTGCTGTATAACAAGGTGCCGCCGGTTATTATGCATGCAAAATGCTGGCTTGTTTGTGGAGTAGTTGTAGTTATTGGATTTGTAATGTTCAAAAAGAAACAAGATACCTTTATTTTGAAGCTATAGGATATGAGAAAGGAATAGGACAAATGTCTGAAAATGTAATAGAAGTAAATGACGTTTCCATGGAATTCCGTCTATATAAAGAAAAGGTTGATAGCCTGAAAGAATATGCAATCAAAAGACTGAAACATGAATTAGAATACGATAATTTTTGGGCTTTGAAAAACGTAAGTTTTGAAGTGAAGAAGGGCGAAGCAGTAGGATTGGTAGGAAGAAACGGTTCCGGGAAAAGTACGATGTTAAAGGTGATTGCCGGAGTATTGAAACCTACTCTGGGAAGTGTGAGAATTGCAGGAAGTATTGCGCCGATGATTGAATTGGGAGCAGGATTTGACTTTGACTTGACTGCTCGTGAGAATATTTTTCTGAATGGAGCAATTTTAGGATATCCAAGAGAGATGCTGGAAGAAAATGTAGAGAATATTATTAAGTTTGCTGAGCTGGAAAAGTTTATTGATGTTCCGGTGAAAAACTTTTCTTCCGGTATGGTAACAAGACTGGGATTTTCCATTGCTACAGTTTATCAGCCTGACATTTTGATTGTAGATGAAATTCTGTCGGTTGGAGACTTTAAGTTCCAAAATAAATGTGAGGAACGAATACAAGAGATGTTAGAAAAAGGAACAACACTTTTATTGGTTTCTCATAGTACAGAACAGGTACGCAGAGTGTGTGATAAAGCAGTGTTATTGTATAATGGAAATATGCTGCTGAATGGTAATGTAGACGAGGTCTGCAATTTATATACGACGTTGTAAGGAGAAAATACATGGTATTACAGAGCAATGATGTAAAGCGTTTAATTATATATTTTATTTTTGATAAGAATGGTATTGTAGATGATTATATCACCTACATGTTAGAAGATTTGAAAAAGAACTCAACGGAGATAGCGGTAGTATGTAATGGAAAGCTTAACGTAGAGGGAAGAAAAAAACTGGAAAAAATTACATCTACCATCATAGTAAGAGAAAATAAAGGCTTAGATGTGTGGGCATATAAGACGGTTTTGGATTACTATGGATGGGAAAAACTCTGTTCTTATGATGAAGTAATCATGATGAATTATACAATTATGGGACCGGTATATCCGTTGCGTGAGATGTTTGAAACCATGGGACAGAAAGATTTGGATTTCTGGGGAATTACCAAATATCATGAGTATAAAGACGGAGATCCGTTCGGAACGATTGAGTATGGATATATACCGGAGCATATTCAGTCCCATTTTATTGCGGTCCGTAATAGAATGTTAAGAAGTATTGAATTTCAGGAATATTGGAACAATATGCAAGAAATTCATGATTATCGTGAAGCAGTTGGATGCCATGAAGCAATTTTTACGAAAAAGTTTTCAGAAGCAGGATTTGCATGGGATGTTTATGCAGATATGGGCGAAGGATACAATAATCACCCGATTTTGTGTGCAACCAGACAGATGTTGGAAGAGAAGAGATGTCCGATATTTAAGAGACGTTCCTTCTTTCAGGATTATACCAATATTATCAATGATACCGCAGGGGAATCTGCGCACGAAGCATATGAGTTCTTAGATAAGCATACCGATTATGATGTAAATATGATATGGGATAATATTTTACGTCTGGAAAATCAGGCAGATATTAAGAAAAATATGCAGCTTAATTATGTGATGGATGCACAGAATGGTATTGATATCTCAGAAATATTAAGTAAACGTAAGATAGCTCTTGTATTACATTTCTATTTTGAAGGATTGGCAGATTATTGCTTACATTACATGAAGTCTCTACCAAAGGAAGCAGATATTTATGTAACAGTAGGAAGTGAAAAGAAAAAGGCATTAATCGAAGAAAAGTTTGCGTGTCTGCCTAATAAAGTGGAAGTTATTTTAATTGAAAATCGTGGACGAGATGTAAGCGCATTGTTAGTGGGAACGAAAAAGTTTATTATGGACTACGATTATGTTTGTTTTGTACATGATAAGAAAGTAGTTCAGCTAAAGCCGGAAACAATCGGTGCAGGATTTTCTTATAAGTGTTTTGAAAATTTATTGCCTACCAAAGAATTTGTGGAGCATGTATTAGACACATTTGAACGTAATCCGAGAATCGGTTTGCTGACACCACCGCCACCATGTCATGGAGATTATTATATTACCCTTGGATTAGAGTGGGGCATGAACTATGAGGTTACCAAAGAACTGGCAGAAAAATTAAAACTTACAGTACCGATTGTAAAAGAAAAAGAACCGGTTGCACCACTGGGAACGATGTTCTGGTTCAGACCAAAGGCAATGAAGTTGTTGTTTGAACAGGACTGGGAATATAAGGATTTCCCATCGGAGCCAAATAAAATTGACGGAACACTTTTACATGCAGTAGAACGTATTTATAGTTATGTGGTTCAGCAAGAGGGATATTATCCGGGATGGATATTCTCTTCACATGGAGCTGCAATGGAAATTACAAACTTAAACTACATGCTGCGTGGTTTGAATGAAGAAATCTTTAATGCAGGTCCGGGAGCCGGAAAGTATGAGGAAGTGGTCAGAAATACCAAGAAGACTTTTGTTGAATGGAGAATGTGCCGCTCGGCATTAGGATATACCGAAGGAAGCATTATTAATGCAAAATTATATCCTAAGAAAAATATGGAGTATTCAGAAAAGAATAGTTTAGTTGTGGCAAATGAATCCGATGAAAATCTGTATGAATATAGCGGATTGGAAAAGTATGGCAATATCAACGAAGTTCGTTGGGATCCGGGCGAAAAGGCAGGAATCATTATCCACGATTTAAAAATGACAGTGATATTCCAAAATGAAAGAGAAGTACAACTTTCTATGAAAGATGCAATGCATAACGGAATTATGCTGGAAAATGAGCTGGTATTTTTGGGACCTGATCCCCAGTTATACTTTAATTGGAAAGAAACTTTACCAGTTAAGAAGATTTTAATAGAAGCAGATATTGTGGATCATATCACAGCAGAGCGTGCGGAGCACATATATAGAAAAATGAGAAAGAATAATATCTTTAAGAGAGTTGCAAGAAAGATTTTTCGTTAAAAAGTTGAGGTAATAAATATGTATATTTTGTTTTTTATTGAAATTGATGCCAACAGAGAATGTAAGTACAAGGAAGAATTTATACACGCGGTAGAGGAATGCCGTACAACGGGTGGACATGTAATAGCATCTAAGGAGTATGTTATGCTATTAGAACAGGAAGAATCTGTTGTATGGGAAATTCCGGAAGAGGTAATGACAGATATTAGCGCAAACCTTGAAAATGACTGGGATAGAGAGTATCTTTTGGTAATTCAAAGAAATCAGAAACTGGAACAGTGGTTTCAGAAGTGCCTGGAAGAACATGAAGTGAAAACCGGATTTATTTTGTGCTACAAAGAATACATTAGTGTAGGAAAAGTAGCGCAACAAAACAATATGGAGGCATACTGCCAGTATAATGATGGTGATAATGAAGTACAAAATGGTATGCAGCAGATGGTAGCTTCTATGCAAAGACAAATGGAAGCAGCAACCAAAAGAGAAAAAGAGCTGTTAGATCAGGTAGAGGGACTCAAGGAGTATATTACCTCAACTGAAAATTATTTAAAAGAATTGCAAAAACATGCAACAAATTTAGATAATGAATTACAGAAATATAAGGCTTTCTATGAAGAAAATTCAGGTGGAATAGAAGAGTTACAGAAAGAGCGACAGAAGTACATTGAATTGTATAAAAAGAGTGTAGAGGAACTTAATGAGGTTCGCACCAAATACCTTACATTACAGGAACAGGCGGGACATCATAAAAAACGGAAGGAACAATAAGAAATATAATGAAAAAAGAGCGAATATTCTATTTAGACTTTATTAGAGCGATAGCAGTTATTTCTATCTTGTTGACACATTATAATGCAACATTTTTATATATGCAGCCACAGCGATTAGATAAGGTTGTAGTAACCTGGAAGGTTTGTAATCTATATATTGGAGATTTTGGAGTATCCTTGTTCTTCATAATTTCAGGAGCAGCACTTATGTATGTATATGAGAAAAAGTGTGAACTTTTGAAATTTTATAAAAAGAGATTAATAGCGATTTATCCTATGTTTTGGATTACTTATATTATTGCATTTATTGTTCAAAATGCAGTATATCATAGAGAATTTTCAGGGATTCCAAAACAAAATTTCCTGCTGACAATTCTTGGATTTGATAGTTATTATGCAGGAGTTATGCCAACATTTTATTTAATCGGAGAGTGGTTCTTAGGATGTATTATATTGGTGTATGTTCTGTTTCCGCTGTTACGTTGGGGCGTTAACAAACATCCGGGATACTTTACGGCAGTAATTGTATTATTATATTTGTTAGCGATTTATTGTTATGCGACACCATTATCAAAGTCAGAACTTGTAGCGGTGAGAATTCCGGAAGTATTTTTTGGAATGATGTATATGAAATATTTTAAGAATACCAATTGGAAAGCAGCACTGTTTGCGTTAGCAGTATTGATTGCCAATACGGTGTTTGTCCCAAGTTTCAATAGTAGTATTCAGACTACATATGTAGGAATTATGGCATTTTTAGTATTGACTTATATAGGAAAGTTTGTAGCATTTCGATGGGTAAAGGCAATATGTAGCTTTTTGAGTAAGTATTCTTATGCAATCTTTTTGGCGCATCATTATATTATTTATAGAGTGACAGAGTGTGTAGATTACGGAAAGGCTTCAACAGCAGAAAGTTATGGAATATTTGCAATTTGTGTAGTAATTATCTTGCCGGTATCAATGGCAATTTATTATATAGATAAGGTGATTAAAGCCGGAACAGGAAAGATAAAGGAAAAAGTATTTGCAAAGAATGTAGCATAAGAAAAGATAGGTGGAAGGATGAGGTTAAACGAGAAGGGAAACATAACCCGATTAGGGATATTTTTCTTTTATGATAACGATGGGATTGTAGACGACTATGTTATGTATATGTTGGAGGATATGGTCTTAAATACAACTCATAATATTGTGGTTTGCAATGGAAAATTAACGGAAGAAGGCAAAAAAAGATTTGAAACTTTGCCAAATACAGATATTTTAGTAAGAGAAAATAAGGGATTTGATGTTTGGGCATACAAATCTGCTTTAGAATATTATGGCTGGGATGTGCTTGATACCTATGACGAAATTTTTATGTATAACTTTACAATCATGGGACCGATAGGACATTTTAGTACCATGTTCCAGGAAATGGATCAAAGAGATTTAGATTTTTGGGGAATTACCATTCATAACGGTGCTCCATTTGACCCATGGGGAAATATGGAGGATGGGACAATCCCTATTCATATTCAGTCGCATTTTATTGCAGTGCGTAATGAGATGATTCGAAGTGAGAAATTTCATAAATATTGGGATGAACGGCCGATGATTAATCGTTATGAAGATGCGGTTGGACTTCATGAGGCTATTTTCACGGGGATTTTTGAAAAAGCAGGTTATAAGTGGGACGTTTATGTAGATACTGAGGATTTAGTGGAACAAACATTTTATCCTCTTTTTAATATGCCTGTAGACTTGGTTAAAAATCGAAAGTGCCCAATATTTAAAAGAAAATTATTTATCAATGATTTAACCGGAACCATTCAGGAAAATGCAAATTTGCCGGCAAGAGAATTGTTTGATTATTTGGATAAAGAAACCGACTATAATACGGATATGATAATAGAGCATCTGTTAAGAAGTGCTAATTTGCGCGATTTAATGAATGGATTGAATTTGAATTATATACTTGAAGATACACTTGGTGAAAAGAAAGTAAATAGAAAAAATAAGTGTGGTATTTTTATTTCTACAATAGGATGGGAAAACCATTTTCACGAATATTGTGAGTTTTTAAAGAATATTCCGGATGATGTAGATGTATATTTGGCAGTAGAAGAGAAAAATAAACAATACGAGGAAGGAAAAATTCAGATTTGTTGTATTGAGAAAGATGCGGAAAAATTTGAATTATTAGCGTATTTTGAAGATAAAATCAAAGCATATGATGTGGTATGTTTGATAGATAGTTATGAGGAAGATTTTTTTGCAGCATATAATGTATTGTCCGCAAAAGAACTTTTATATCGTGAAATGTTAGAAAGCAGGGGATATATAGAACGGGTGCTTTCGCTATTCGAGGAAAATCAAAGATTGGGAGTGCTTATTCCCAATGCTCCGGTACACGGCGAATATCAATCTTTAGCAGAAGAGGATTGGAAAAGAAGCTATAAACAGGTAAAAGAGTTTGTCAATAAGCATCAATTAGGGGTAGATGTGAGAAAAGAAAAGGAATCTCCCGTTGCAATGGGAAATTGTTGCTGGGTAAGAACAGATATTTTAGAAGCATATCTTCAAATGCACAAAGGGGCAGTAAAAGAAGAAATAGCAAAAAATAGAAGGAACTGGAGTTATTTATTGCCGCTAATAGCGCAAAGCAGAGGAAAATTTACTGCTAATGTGTGTCCGAAGTTGATAGGACAAAATTTACTAAATACATTTTACGGATATAAATATGTAAGTAGAATAAATGTCAATTACTATAATATAGCTGCTGAGGTATATTATGATGTAGGGGAAGGTTTTAAGGTAGAGGAAGTAAAAAAAGTTGCATACAAGGCAAAGGTATTCCATAAGGAAAAAGTAGAAATAAAATTAAGAGTTCCTGATAACACAAAGTATATTCGCTTTGACCCATGTGAAGGGTTTATGTGTGTATGCAGTAATATAAAGTGTAATGTAGAGGGAATTAAGATTCATAATACCAATGGAATACGATTTGGCAAAGAAGATTTGTTTTTGACAAAAGATCCACAATATATTCTTGAAGGAGATTTCTCAAATACGAAGGTACTTATAATCACTATGGAGAATATATCTATTTTCTGGAGCGAAAATGGACTTGAGAAAGAGATGAAAGATATATTTAAGGAAAGAGAAGAACTGATTGGAGCAGTGCAGCATCTATTAAAAGACAGAAAAAAACTAGATGATGAAGCAAAAACAGCCAATGTAACTATAAATGAATTAAAAGAGAAAAATAAGCAGTTGGAAAATGAGATTTCAGCGATCAAGGCTACAAAAAGTTGGCGTTGGACTTCTTGGTTTAGGAAAGGAAAATAATAGTTATGAAGAGGTTGGGAATTTACTTTTTTTACGATAAAAACGGAATTGCAGACCAATATATAGATTATGTATTGCAGGATTTTTCACAACATTTGGAAAAACTCATTGTTGTATGTAATGGAAAATTAACATCTGAAGGAAGACAGCTATTCGGAAAATATACAGAATCTGTCATTGTAAGAGAAAATAAAGGATTCGATGTTTGGACATATAAAACAGGGTTGGATAGCTTAGGCTGGGATGAATTAGTGAAGTATGACGAAGTTGTTTTGATGAATTATACCATTATGGGACCGATTTATCCCTTAAGAGAAATGTTCGATGAAATGGACAAGAGAGAAGAACTGGACTTTTGGGGAATCACAAAATGCTTTCAGGAAGATTCACCGGTTGCTCAGGAAATGTGGGATAACCCTTATGGGTATATTCCGGAACATATCCAGTCAAGCTTTATGGTATTTAGAAAAAGTATCGTTTCTTCACAACTGTTTCAGAAATACTGGGATGAGATGCCGGAAATACATTCCTATTATGAATCCGGCGGTAAACATGAACAGGTTATTACCAAGTACTTTGCCGATAATGGTTTTAAATGGGATTGTTATACCGATTATGAAGGTTTAGACCCTCAAATCTCAGGATGTTGTCCGTTAATTACCGTTCCGTTAGAAGTAATCAAGGAAAGAAAATCCCCATTCTTTAAGCGCAGAACATTTTTTACTACAAAGGAAGAATATAATGCTACCAGTCCGTTTGTTAAGGAATTTTTAGAGTTCCTTGAAAAAGAGACAGATTATGATACAGATTTTATTTACTCAAATTTAATCAGAACTTGCAATCAACGAGATTTGGTTGAGAATTTTTTATTATTCCATGTTATGTAGGAGGAATTATGGTGGAAACAAAAGAAAAGAAAGTTGCCATATTTTTAAACATAAAAAATATTGTGCAGAAAGAAATGGTGGAAAAAAGATGCCATGAATTTCGGGAAGTTGCAGATGTCTATATTGGAAAAAGAAGGAGCAATTGTATTGAGAGTCTTGGAATAGATATAGAAGCATCTTATAAAGATTATGAATATGTTGTTATGATAAATCCATTTGAAGCAAGAGAATTTGAAACGGAAGGAAGTATTGTGCAACGAGAATCTTTTTATATAAACAATTTGCTGGGAAGTGTTTCAGAATTAAAGGAAGAAATTGAACTATTAGAAAAAAATAAGTTTGAGGGAATGTTAGTCTCAAGAATGGATTATATCAAGGCATATGCTGTAAGTAACTATGAGAAGTGGAAAGATTACTATGAAGCGGTAGATGCATTTAATGAAGAAAATGAACTTCAGGTGATACTTTCTGAGAAAAAGGCACCGATTCAAGTGGAAAACGGATGTGCCATTATTAAAACCAAGGCATTGGAAGAAATTGAGAAAACAAAGTATGGAGAATTGAGTACGGAACTGTTAAGTTATGTATTACCGGTGTATATGCAAAGCAGAGGATTTTTGCCCAGCTATTTTATGAGAAAGGATTTATTAAAGAACAATAATATCGGCTATACAGCATTACACCATTATTCAGAAACAAATGTGGGACATAACCTGCAAATATGCAGTAGATATTATTACGATTTCGGTGAGGGATTTGTAGAAGACGAAGAGAATGAGATTAAAAAAATTATAAAGTTCTGGACAAAGGATAAAGTTGCTTTTAAAATACCGGTTCCGGAAGGAGTAAAAGCCATTGGATTTCATCCATGTGATGGATTTATGTGCGTGTGTGCGGAAACCTGCGTAGAAGAAGAGGGCGTGGAGATTCAAAATGTAAATGCACAGCATTTTGAAAAGGAAGATGTGTTTTTGACGCATAAACCAGAGTATGTTCTCACAGGTGATTTTCAGAAATACGATATGCTTACGATAACTATGGAAAATATTTCTGTATTTTGGAGTGAACATGATTTCAAATATGAAATAGATAATTACATAATGGGAAAAGAAAATGAAATAAATCACAAGGCATGGGCGATTGAAGAGTTGCAAGGAAAGTTAGAAGAGGCAGAAACTGAACTTGCAACCATTAAAAACAGCAAGGCATGGAGATTTATTTCTGGTTATCGCAGAATGAAAAATCGGATTTTTAGGAAGTAAGGAAGGCAATGGAAAATGGAAGGAATTTCAGTAGTAGTACCTGTTTTTAACGAAGAGGGAAACGTAAAAGAACTCCATAGAGAAATTTATGAAGTGTGTACAAGGGAAAAATATAATTTTGAAATTATATTTGTGGATGACGGTTCAAAAGATAAAACTCCGGAATTGTGTAAGGAATTACATCCATTAAAATATATTCGTATGCGTAAGAATTTTGGACAGACCGCAGCAATGGATGCGGGCATTAAAGCATCAAAATATGATTATATTGTAACAATGGACGGAGACAGACAAAACGACCCGGCAGATATTCCCAAATTAGTAAAATATTTAGAAGAAAATGATTTGGATATTGTTTCCGGATGGAGAAAGAACAGAAAAGATACAGTTATGAAGAAATTTACGTCAAGAGTAGCAAATTTCTTGCGTGGAATTATCGTAAAGGATAATATCCATGACAGTGGATGTTCTTTAAAGATATATAAAAAGGAGTGTTTTGAACACATCAATTTATATGGAGAAATGCATCGTTTCATTCCGGCATTGTTGAGAATTAAGGGATTTCGTGTAGGCGAAGTAGTAGTAAACCACAGACCTCGTACAGCAGGAGTAACCAAATATAACTGGAAACGTACCGTAAAGGGATTTGTGGATATGATTTCCTTATGGTTTTGGAGTAAATATGCGGTAAGACCATTACATATCTTAGGGGCAGGAGGGATGATTTGCCTGTTTCTTGGAGGAATTTGTGGTGTCTGGTCTGTGGTTTTGTTTGCTATAGGACGAAAAATGTCCAGCAATCTTATGCCACCATTGCTTACGGTATTCTTTATCATTACCGGACTTTTGATGTTTGTATTTGGATTAATGAGTGATATGATGAGTAAAACATACTATGGATCGGGAATTGATAGTTCTTATAGTATCAAAGAAGTGATAGAGAATCAGGAAGAGGAAGCATAAATGAAGATATTGGTAGTATCCCATGAATTTCCACCAATTGGTGGAGGCGGAGCAAATGCTTGTTATTTTCTGACAAAGGGACTGGTAGACAAAGGGCATGAGGTAACAGTGGTTACCGCTAATTACCGGAATATGCCACAAGAAGAAAAAATAAATGGTGTAAATATCATACGGGTGAATGCATTACGCCAACATAAGGAACATTGTAGCTTTAAAGAGATGCTTAGTTATCTGATGAAGGCATATCCGGTTGCAAAAAAGCTACATAAAAAGGAAAAATTCGATAATTGTCTGGTATTCTTTGGTATTCCCAGTGGGCCAATCGGGTATCTGCTGAAGAAAAAGTACAAGCTGCCATATGTGATTCGCTTTGGCGGCGGAGATGTTCCGGGATTTCAGGAGCGATTTACGAAAGTATATAAAGTAATAGCTCCGGCAATAAAACTTATATGGAAAAATGCAGATGCATTGGTTGCAAATAGTCAGGGGCTTAAGGATATGGCGCTTGACTTTTATCATAAGAAAAATTTTGAAATTATATGCAATGGAGTAGATACAGAAATGTTCTATCCAATAGAAAAACAGGAATCTCAAGAATTTACCATACTTTTTGTTTCCAGACTAATAGAAAGAAAGGGACTTCAGTTTGTTATTCCGAAATTGCAACAGATTCAGGATAGTACAGACAAGCAAGTGAAATTAGTTGTAGTGGGAGATGGACCATATCGTGGGGAATTAGAGCGATTGGTAAAAGAACATCACATAGATAATATGGTTCAATTTGAGGGACAGAAGGATAAGAGTGAGATTGTACCTTATTATCAGAATGCAGATTTATTTATTTTGCCGTCAGCAAAAGAAGGAATGCCAAATGTTGTGCTAGAAGCAATGGCGTGTGGATTACCCATTGTGATGACTCCTTGTGAGGGAAGCAAAGAGCTTATTACCGATAATGGATTCATTGTAGAGAACACAAAATTTGCAGAAAAAATAATTGCGTGTTGTCAGAATTACAAAATGACAAAGAAATTTGCACAGGCTAGTAGAGAAAAAGTATTGGATAAATTTTCATGGAAGAATGTAGTTGATAGTTATGAAGAATTATTAATGGGAAATAAAAGAGTGGACTGAGGAAAGAAGTATGTGCGGAATATGTGGTTACATAGGGAATCAAATATCAGAAAATCAATTGATAGAAATGAATAATACAATGTATCATCGAGGTCCAAATGATGCGGGAATTTGGCAGACGAAATTTTGTGGAAAAAGTATGGGGCTAGCCCAGAGAAGGTTAGCAATATTAGATTTGTCTGAATTAGGACATCAGCCAATGCATTATAATAATGGGGATTTTGTCATTGTGTTTAATGGGGAAATTTATAATTATAAGTTATTGCGAGAAGAGTTAAGAAAACAGGGGCATCATTTTGTATCAGATTGTGATACAGAAGTAATTTTGGCAGCCTATGCTCAATGGGGAGAGCAGGCGGTATATAGATTAGAGGGAATGTTTGCTTATGCTATTTATGATAGAAAGAGAAACAGGGTTATTCTGGCAAGAGATAGAATTGGTAAAAAACCTCTATATTACTATTGGGATGGTTTTAACTTTATATTTGGTTCGGAATTAAAAGCGATTGTAAAATCCCCTTGGTTTCAAAAGGAAATAAATACAGAAGTTATAGAAAAGTACTTGTGTTATCAATATATTAATGAACCGGATACAATCTATAAAAATACATTTAAATTACCAGCTGCACATTATATGATATTTGATGGAGAAAATATTGAAATTCAGAAATATTGGGATTTATTTGAAAAATTTACAGAAGGAAAAGAACAGCAAATATTAGATTATGAAGAGTGCAAAAAAGAATTAAAGAAAACAATTTATAAATCAGTGGAAGATAGATTAGTGGCTGATGTACCAGTAGGAACTTTTTTGAGTGGTGGAATTGATTCTACATTGGTTACAGCAGTTGCAAATGACATTATCGGCGGAAGTGTAAAGACATTCACGATTGGTTTTGATGAGAAAGAGAGAAATGAGGCTACTTTTGCCGAGGAGACAGCAAAATATTTACGAACAGAACATACAGAGTTATATGTAACAGAGAAAGATATGTTAGATATGATTCAGGATGTATGTGTTTATTTTGACGAGCCGTTTGCTGATCCATCAGAGATTCCAACAATGTTAGTATCAAAACTTGCAAAAGAAAAAGTGACAGTGGCATTATCCGGAGATGGAGGAGATGAATTTTTCTGCGGATATTCCATGTATGATTTTGTATATTATGCTCAGAAATTAGATTTATTGGCCGGAGTTGGAAACCGAATACTGAATAATAAGTCGGGAAATAAAATAAAACGTAAGTTGCCGCAGGAAGCAGTTGCTTTACTGGAAAATAGAGAAAAGACAACGAAGGTACAGCTTTTTGAGGATTTACCGGAAAAATTTGTAGCACGAATGTTAAAAAAAAGTAATGGGCAGATAAAATATCTTCGGGAAAGTGAGATAAATGTGCACAATTGGCAAGAAAAAAGGATGTTATTGGATATGTATACATACTTGCCGGAAGATGTTTTGACAAAGGCAGACAGAGCATCGATGAAATATTCGTTAGAGATGCGTTGCCCGTTATTGGATCAAAGAGTAATGGAGTGTTCATTTAGAATTCCCCATAAATATAAATACCATTCGGGAAGTAAAAAGTATATTTTAAAGGATATCTTGTATGATTATGTTCCAAAAGAAATGATGAATAGACCGAAAAAGGGATTTGGAGTTCCACTAGGAAAGTGGTTACGAATTTATTTAAAAGAGGAAGTTGCAAGAGTATCACAGAAAAGTTTTATAGAAGAACAAGGATTTTTTAATTATGATGTTGTTCAAGAATTAATAAGCAAAGTAGAAAAATCAGATAAAAAACCATATCCGAAGATTTTATGGGCATATTATATATTTCAGTTGTGGTATATGAAATATTGTTCTCAGATATAAGAAACGATAGGCAACATTCCAATGTGCTTTAAGAAAACGAAAGCAAATGTGATAGTTAACAAGGAAGGAGATTTGTATGAAAATAGCCATTGTGGTATCGACACTTGATTTAGGAGGAGCACAGCGAGCAGTATCAAATATTGTAATGAATTTGCCAACAGATTGTGAAATAGATTTAATCCTTAACAGTCGTGAACATATTGTTTATCCTTATAGAGGAAATATTATTTCTTTAGATTTAGAACCTCAAGAGAACAGAAGTGGATTATTATATCAGGGAAAAGTATTTTTTAAAAGGTTACGATTACTTAGAAAATTAAAAAGAGAGAAAGGGTATAATGCAGTCATAAGTTTTCTGGATAGTGCTAATATTGCCAATATTCTTACAGGGAAAAAGTTTTGTAAAACAATTGTTTCCGTGCGTACTAGATTATCGGGGGAAAATAATTGGAAATATAAAATAATAGTAAGTAACCTGGTAAAGTTGCTTTATAATAAGGCAGATAAAGTGGTTGCTATATCGGAAGGTGTACGTCAGGATTTAATTGATAATTTTAATATTAAAAAAGAAAATGTATGCACGATTTATAATTGCTACGATGTAAAGGAAATACAAGAAAAAGCGGTAATGCCATGTGAGGAGGTAGAGGTTGAACAGGATAGTTTTTCAATTGCAACCATGGGAAGATTTGTGCAACAAAAAGGACAGTGGCATCTGCTAAGAGCCTTTAAAGAAGTGTTAAAGGAAGAACCAAAAGCAAAATTGTATATCTTAGGAGAAGGTGAGTTACAAGATTATCTGTATAAAATGGTAGACGAACTTGAAATGCGAGAATCCGTTATATTTTGCGGATTTTTGAAAAATCCGTTTTCTTTGATTTCAAAAGTAAAATTATTTGTATTTCCATCACTGTGGGAAGGATTTGGAAATGCATTGGTAGAGGCAATGGCGTGTGGAGTTCCGTGTATCGCATCAGATTTTAAATATGGTGCAAGAGAAATTATGCAGGATAATGCAGATATTAATCTGGAGTGTAAAAAAGTAGAGACGGTAGATTACGGAATACTTACACCGGTTTGCTCTAATGTTTACAATGCACCAAAGGATATGTTAGAAAAAGAAGAAGAATTTCTAAAAGAAGCAATTTTAAAAGTTATGTCAGAAGAGACAGTACAGGAAGTATATGCTCAAAAAGCCATAGAAAGAGCCGGATATTTTACAGCAGAAAAGACCGTAGAACAGTGGTTAAAACTAATTTAGGGAATAGGAAAGGATGCGTAAATAGAGATATGGAATATGTAGTAATTGTGGGAGGAGGAGTAGCTAATAAGGGTGCTCAGTCTATGACATTTCAAATCATCAAAGAAATACGGAAACATATGCCGGGAAAAGAAGTTGTTGTTTTTTGTAATTCTAAGACAAACGATGTTCCTAAAATGGATTTAGAATATAATGTTAAAGTAGTGCCTTTTGATGCAAAAGATATTTTGTATTTTACAGGTGGAATAAAAAAAGTCGCTTCCGTACTATTAGGAGAGAAGAAGGAAAGGATAAAGGAAATTCAGGAGATTTTAGATAATGCGTGTCTGGCATTTGATATTAGTGGATACTCTTTTTCATCTGAATGGTCTGCATTGAATTCCGTAAAATATTTATATCGAATTCAGATAATGAAAAAGAAAAAAATTCCAATGATAATAATGCCGCAATCTTTTGGACCATTTCATTATGCAAAGTTCTGGAAAATTTATATAAAGAGATTAGCAAGTGGACTCTTAAAATATCCTATGGCAATATATGCAAGGGAAGAAGAATCTTATAAAGAGTTAACATCACAATATAAGTTGGATAACTTATATTTGTCTGTTGATATGGTATTGCTTGGGGGAGAAGTGAATAGAGATGAAATCTACAAAGAAAAAATACAACCGAAGCATTTTGAAATATTAGAAAACAGTGTAGGAATTATTCCAAACAAAAAGGTGTTGGAACACAGCAAAGAAGAAGAGATTATTAACTTATATAAAGGGATAATTGACAGATTGCTGCAAATCGGAAGAAACATATATATTGTACAACATTCAACGCCGGATCAGGAGTTTTGCAAAAAACTGAAGGAGATATATAAGAATCATAAGAAAGTATATCTTATAGAGGACGAATTGGATTGTTTAGATTATGATGAGCTGGTTGCTCAGTTTGACTATGTAGTAGCTTCTCGATACCATTCGATTGTACATGCATATAAACGGCATATCCCGTGTATTGCTGTTGGATGGTCATATAAGTATCAAGTGCTTTTAAAACATTTTTCACAATTGGATTACTTAATAGATGTAAAAAATATGCAGGAAGAATGTGCAGTAAAGTGCGTAGATGAAATGCAGGAAAAATATAAACAGGAAAAAGAAGTAATTCAGTCAGAAATGGATACATTAAGAAAAGAAAAGTTTTATGATGAACTTTTTAAGCTGATAGGATAGAAGGGAATTTGAAAATTGTGTCGCGCGAGAAGAGTTTAATAAAAAATACCGTTATTTTAGGAATCGGATATGTGATTCCGGGTCTGGTATCATTTTTAACACTACCGATATATACGGCAATGTTAACCAAAGCAGAATACGGAACCTATGATTTGATAACCATTCTGGTGTCATTACTATTGCCTATAGCAAGCTTACAAATTAAAATGGCAGCATTTCGGTTTGTACTTGAAAGTCGGGGTAATGAGGAAAAGATAAAAAAATATATATCCACTATTTGTATTTTTGCAGTTATAATTATCGGAATCTGTTTAGTAATTACAAGTGCAGTATTGCCGGGAATAAGTACAATAAACAGGGTGTTGATTGGACTGTACCTTTTCCAAGAAATGATAGTAGATTTATTAAAGCAATTGGCAAGAGGTCTTGGAGTACTGAAAAAGTATGTTATGGCAATTTCAATCAATTCAGTGCTTACATTAATTTTTGCTGCGGTATTATTGTCGGGGCTTGATAAAGGACTGCCTGGATTGTTGTTAGCATTAAATATAGCGTTGCTTTTTGCAAATATATATTTAATTGGGGCACTGAAAATTCCTCAGAGAGTTTCTTATCGCTATTTTAGTAAAGAATGTTTAAAAGAAATGCTTGCTTATTCTGTACCGATGATTCCTAATGCAATATCTTTATGGGTGGTAAAATTATCAGACAGAGTAATCGTAACATGGTTTTTGGGATTGGAAATGAACGCTATTTATGCGGTTGCCAATAAGATTCCTTATTTGTTGAGTGAAGTTACCGGAGTATTTAATCTTGCCTGGCAGGAAAATGCCTCCTTGGCAATTGAAGATGAAGACGCAGAAGAATATTATAGCAATATGAGCCAAACCATTATCGAAGTACTAATTGGGGGAATGGCAGTATTAATTGCAGGTACTCCCATTTTGTTTAAGATATTTATTAATGAATCATATGGAGATGCATATAATCAGATTCCAATTTTATGTTGGGGTATTTTTTTTGCAAGTTTATCAAATTGTTGCGGAAGTATCTATATAGCATTAAAAAAGACGAAGATAATTGGAGTTACATCTGTTGCGGGAGCTATGATTAATCTTTTGGTAAACGTAGCATTAATTGGGAAAATAGGTCTTTATGCAGCATCTCTTTCTACCGCTGTAAGTTATGTAGTTATATATTCTTTTAGGGTGTTACAACTAAAAAAGTATGTAAATATAAAATATAACTGGAAGAAAAATACAGTTTCCTTTTTGATGCTTTTTGTGATAAATATAATATATTACAAAAAATATTTGGTTACCGATGTAATAAATATAGGAATTGCAATTATTTTTGCAATCGTATTAAATAAAAAGTTATTGCTAACAATGTATCATAAATATCGAAAAAAGGTGATGTAGATGAAACAGATTGTTGAAAAAGAAAAATGTACCGGGTGTGGCGTATGCGTTGCTGTATGTCCGAAAGAAGCAATTACTATGAAAATGGACAAAAGTGGATTCTACTATCCGGTAATTGATAACGATGTATGCATAGAATGTGGAAAATGTCAGCGTTCATGTCATTGCTGTATAAAAAGAACAAAAGATAACGTATATGATAAAAATAAATATTATGCAGTAGCAGCGAAAACAGATAAAGATTTGATGTCTGTATCATCAGGGGGAGTCTTTTTTAAGATTGCAGAGCAGTTTATCGTAAACGGAAATATTGTATATGGTGCAATGCAGGAAGGGGTAGGCGAAGTAACACATGTAAGAGCAGATTCTATTGAGAGTGTTAAAAAGTTAAGAAGGTCGAAATATTTGCAGTCCAAAACCACGGATATTTGGAAACAGGTGCAGCAGGACTTAGAGACAGGAAAGAAGGTTTTGTTTAGTGGTGTTGGATGCCAAACCGCAGCGTTGTATGCATTTTTAGGTAAAGATTATCCGAATCTGTACACCTGTGAAGTTATTTGCCATGGAGTACCATCTTATTCGGTATTTGAGGAATATTTGAAAGAAACAAAAGAAGGGCTTGGAAAAGAAGTCCAGGAAATTTGTTTTAGGGATAAACGCCTGGGGTGGAAAAATAATCAAATATCTATGAAAACGGATGGTGGAAAAGACATCGTATGTGCAAGCGGTATACATCCGTTTCATAAGGGATATTTGAAAGGATATTATAGCAGGGAATGTTGTGCAAATTGTCAATATGCCAATTTACAGCGTAATGCAGATATTGTTTTAGCAGATTTTTGGAAATATGCAGGGGAGAAGCTGGGAGCATATAAGAAAAAGGGAATATCATTAGTATGTTGCAGAACCAATAAAGCAGACGAATTGTTAAGGAAAATTGAGAATCAGGTAATGCAGGAAGAAGTAGGGGAAGAGGAAGCTATAAAAAGTTGTAGGCACTTGACACACACACCAAAACAAAGGAAAAGAAAATTGTTTTTTGAATTATATGAAAAGTCTGGTTTCTTTATAGCACAGTGGTTATGTGAAAAGCCAAGAGCAGTGCAAAAGCTGTTTTTACATATAGTGGAAAATCAGGTATATAGAAGGGCAATTCAAAAAAAATTAGCAAGAAAACAAATTGGTGTTAGCATGAAAATCCAAAGCAAGTACAGAAAAAGACTTGAGGATTTTGTAAAAAAATACAAATAAAAGGATGAATCAGATGAATATAAATACAACATTTATAAGATGTTTAGAAGAATTAAATAGAGTTGGAGTATCATGTTATTTTTTCCATAGACCGGCAATGGTAAAAGCAAAATTTTATGACAAGAATGCCAGATATCGTATGAGACATCGGATATCTTTTCCGAAAATTGCAGAAAATCCTTCTAAGTACAGAGAAGTATATAAGTGTGTTTTGGGAGAAGCATATGATGATAAAGAAATAGAAAAATTAAGTGCCATTCCGCCAGTGATAAAACAGGGGGGAAAGGTTTGTCATGCCAATGTACAGTCAGAATATGTGAATGTAGAAAACGGATATCGAAAAACAGCCTATCAGACAGAGGAAAAGCAAAACAGAATTTTTATGTATGGAAGATGCGGTGTGTTTGGTTATGCTGTTAAAGATGAAGAAACAGTACCTTCACAGTTACAAAAAAAATTATCAGAAGAAGGAATTTCGGATTATTCTGTAAAAAACAGGGGATTATGGGGAGCTGATACAGAGAGTATTATCAACAATTTTATAGCAGATGTAAAAAAGAAAACATTTCATGAAAATGATGTTATTATTTTTTATATGCATAAATTAAAAGATGATGTTATGGATAGTGCAAAAAAAGCAGGAATGTACTATGAGAATACCACTGAGGAGTTTCATACCTATGATGCAAGTAAGGGATGCTTTTATGATAAGCCGGGGCATATGAATGCAGCCGGATACAAAATAATAGCAGATATTATATGCAAAAAATTACAGGCAACTTCATTTCAGAAACAATGCGTAGAATTACCAAAGGGGGAAGAACCGTTTGAATATAGTGATGAACTGGAAATAACAGAAGAAATGGAGCAGTACATTACCCAGATAAAGAACCGGGTAGAACTGCCGGAAACAGCCATGATTGGAAGTATTATCATGAACTGTAATCCATTTACATTAGGACATCGCTATTTGATTGAAACGGCGAGAAAACAGGTTGATATATTGCTGATATTTGTTCTGCAAGAAGACCGTTCTGAATTTTCATTTTCCGAAAGATATCAATTGGTAAAAGCAGGAACGAAAGATTTAGAAAATGTATTTGTTGTGCCAAGTGGGAAGTTTATTATTTCAGCAATTACCTTCCCGGAATATTTCCTGAAGAGTCAGAAAAAAAGTATGATTGTAGATACCACAAGAGACTTAGAGGTATTTGGGAAATATATTGCCAAAGAACTGCATATTAAGAAGAGATTTGTTGGTGAAGAACCGATTGATATGGTGACAAATCAGTATAATCAGAACATGAAAAAAGTGTTGCCGAAATATGGAATAGAGGTTATAGAGATTCCAAGAAAAGAAGTTGAAAATCAAGGTGTAATCAGTGCTTCTAAAGTGCGAAAAATGATGAAAGAGGATAGTGAAGAACTAAGGAAATTTGTACCGGAAACAACCTATTCCTTCTTACAGTGGAGAAAAAATAATGTTACTTTTTACAGTTTAAGTAATGGGATGCGAATACCCAAAATCGGATTTGGAACATTTCCAATGAAAGAGGAATTAGAGGAAGTGATTCCAAAGGCGGTAAAAGCAGGATATCGCATGTTTGATACATTGGATAACTATCACAATGAATCCTATTTAGGAAAAGCATTGGAGAAAAGTCAGGATTTAGAAAAGGATTTTTTTGTTGTTACCAAGATATCAAAGCCTCAAAAGCTGTTAAAATTTTCACAAGAATATCAAAAAAGTCAGGAAAGACTAAAACACAAAATCGATTTATTCTTAATGCACTGGCCGTATCCGTTTGTAAAATATAATTTGTGGCGAGAAATGGAAAGTTTATATGAAAATGGTGCATGCGGAGGAATTGGTGTTTGTAATTTTACCAATAAGGAAATGATAAAATTATTAGAAAGGGCAAAAGTGAAACCACTGGTAAATCAGATTGAACTTCATCCAATGTTTCAGCAAAGACAGATATGTGAATTTTGTGAGGAAAATGGAATTAAGATAATGGCATATTCTCCTTTAGCAAGAATGGATAAACGTTTGATGGAGAATGAATTGCTTAAATCTATGGCAGAAAAATACGGAAAAAGTGTTCCACAGATTATTTTAAGATGGGATGTTCAGCATGGATATATACCCATTCCGTCAGGAAAGAAAGAAGAGCATTTAATTGCCAATATTGACATTGATGATTTCTTGTTGACAGAAGAAGATATGCAAAAGATTGACAGTCTTGATTGTGGAATGCGAGTAAGATTTGACCCTGATAAACGATTTAATGCAAAATATAAAATTGCTTTCTGGGGAATCAATGTAATTTATGCAACCAGAAAAAAGTTTGTGAAGATGTCTAAAAGTATGATAGGAAACTTGAAATTTTTAATAAAATATTATTTGAAACAACTTGTTAGAAGTAGGTAGATGGGGGAAAGATGAGTAAACGTTTTATAAAGATATTTTTTGGTTTAGGAATAATACTGTTATTGGTAACTGCCGGAATGGTGGCTTTGGTGGACCCGTTTGGGGTTTATCATAAGCCTTGGTTTGGGTGGAAGACTGTTAATTTGAATCAGGCATACCAAAATCCGGGATATGTGAAAAATTATGATTATGAAACAGCACTGGTAGGAACATCTATGACAGAAGGTATGAGAGCATCTGAAGTAGACAAGCTATTTGATACTACAACCATTAAAATTTGCCAAAGTGGTGCGCATTCTATGGATATGGCAGAGATGTTAAAGTTAGTTTGTAAGGAAGGAAAGGCAAAACAGGTTATTGTAGGATTTGATGCAAATATTTTCCGAAAAGAATACGATACCTATCGTAGTGAGATGCCATTATATCTTTATAATGATAATCCATTAGATGATATAAATTATTTATTTAATAAACAGGTACTTTTTGAAGAAATTCCGGAAATGTTACAAGCCAATAAAGAGGGGAATTTACCGAAACTAGATGATTATTATATTAGGGGAGAAGGAGAATATTCCAGAAAAATTGCATTATCAAATTATGAAAGAGGGGTAATTGATGAAGTGAGTGTGAGCTGGGATAGAGCAGACAAAAATATTGATAATATTGCACCCATTATTGAAAATAATCCGGATGTTACATTTTATATTTATATGCCCCCATATAGTATGTTGTTTTGGGACAGATATATGTGTAATGGGATAGTAGATAATGAGCTTGCAATGCAAAAGCAGATAGCAGAAGCCTTTTTGAAATATGATAATGTACAGTTCTACTATTTTATGAACGATTATAATGTTATAACAAACTTGGAAAATTACAGAGATGCAGGGCATTATAGTCCGCAGGTTTGCAGTGAGATATTACAGGAAATTCATAATGGTAATTATAGGGTTACAAAGGACAATTATTTGTCGGTGTTTGCTGAAATGGAGAATTTTGTAAAAACTTATGATTATGATTCCATGTTCAATTAGGAATAGAATGAAAACATATATCGTTACGAAAGAAAAGGTTGGATGATATCAAGGGAGGAACACATGACATTTAATACATATCTGTTTATATTTGCATTTTTACCGGCATGCTTTTTGCTGTATTTTGCATGTAATCATTTGAAAAAGTATACATTGGCGAATATTTCATTAATTATTATGTCAAGTCTGTTTTATTTATACGGAAGCATTTATAGTATGCTTGTGGTTTGGGCAAGTATTGTTGTAAACTATGCAATACTTCAATGGATGAAAAGAAGTAAGGCACCAAAAGCAATTTTAATTGTAGGGATTGTTCTAAACTGTATGGGCTTACTTTCTTTAAAGTATTGTAATTTCTTTATTGACAATGTAAATGGTATCTTTCATTCAGATTTTAATTTACTGAAACTTATATTACCATTGGGAATTTCCTATTATACATTTCAACAGATTGCATATCTGGTAGATAATTACAGAGGAGAAGTTCCGGAATATAGTTTTATAGAGTATAGTTTATTTATTTTGTTTTTTCCAAAGGCAATTGCAGGACCGATTTTATTTCACTCAGATATTATGCCGCAATTCCAGGAGGAAAACAGAAGAAAGATAAATGCAGATAACGTAGCAAAGGGATTGTATGCAATATCCGTAGGAATGGCAAAGAAGGTATTGTTGGCGGATACTTTTGGAAAGTTTGTAGACTTTTATTATGGAGATATTGCTTCTATGAATTCCACGCTTGCAATTCTTGCAATGATAGGATATACATTCCAAATTTATTTTGATTTTAGTGGATACTGTGACATGGCAACCGGAATCTGCTTACTGTTTAATATTGAGATTCCAACGAACTTTAATTCTCCATATAAATCCTATTCAGTGATTGAGTTCTGGGATAGATGGCATATTACATTGACACGTTTCTTTACAAAGTATGTGTATATTCCTTTAGGGGGAAGCAGAAGAGGAACGGTAAGAACTTATGTAAATACGTTAATTGTATTTCTGGTTAGCGGCTTGTGGCATGGAGCAGAGTGGAGTTTTGTGCTTTGGGGATTAATGCACGGCATAATGTTAATATTAAATAAAATGTTTAGGCAGAAGATAGAAACATGGAATAAAGTATTTTCCTGGTTCATAACATTTGGATTTGTAAATGTAGCGTGGATATTTTTCCGAGCAAACGATTTATCTCAGGCTATGCAAGTGATAAAACAAATAGCACAATGTAACTTTGGAGATATTGGCAGCAGTATTGCTCAAATATTTGCCTTGCCGGAGGTAATGGAAGTATTTAATGTATTACACTTAAGTGAGTGGATGACAATTAAATTACCATACTTTATGGTTTGCAGTTTCTTTATTTTGGCATTGGTTGTAATACTAAATGGGAAAAATGTGATAGAGCAGGTTGCAGAGTTTAAACCCACAGTCAGAAAGAGTATTTTTACAGCTATTCTTATGGTATGGTCTATATTATCATTTACCGGAGTGGGCACATTTTTGTATTCTGGGTTTTAGAACGGAGTAAAGCATGGAAAACAGGTTATCGAAGTTGCGGATATTGGCAGGGAGTGTGGGAATAATAGCAGCATGCACGGGAATACTTTTCTTTCCTTACTTATTGGGAGAAAAGTTATTTCTGTTCCCGCATGTTATAAGTGACGGTGTGGTACAATTTTATCCGCAGTATTATCAACTGGCAGAAATGCTGGAAAAAGGGCAAGGATTTGCGACGTATGTATTTAGCAGCGGATGGGGAAATTACATTTATATAAGTGATATTTTTGAGTTATTCATCGTTATGGGTGGAACACAACAAATCGCATATAGAGTTGGCATTGTCATTGTATGCAAAGTGATTTTAAGCGGAGCAATCTTTAGTACATATTTGTATTATAGCGGTAAGCACAGTACAACCAGTATAATTGGCGGGCTGACCTATGGATTTTCGGCTCAGGTTTTAATCGGAGGAATCTGGAAGAACCAGGGGGAGCTTGCAATTATAATGGCACTGGCATTGTTGGTAATAGCGGTATGGAAAAAGGGAAAAAGCATACGCAACGTAATACTTACAATATTTGCATTAGCTATGTATGCTACACAAATCAGCATTTATTATCAATTAGTGTATGGTGTGGTAATTGTTGGATGTATTTTTGTATCCTATTTGCTGAAAGAAAGAAAGCAACATTCTGAGAAAAAAGCCAAGAACAAAAAAGTGTGGATCGTCCTTGGCGTAGCTATCATAGTGGTAGCAATTATTTTGTGTTGGTACATTATGCCCCAAATGGTATCTGTTTTTCAAAGTTACCGGGTACAGTCAGGGCTTGCACAGTGGACAGAGAAATGGAAAGATACATTTACGATACATAATATAAAAGAATGTATTACGGTATATTTGCGAACCTTATCTCCTAGCATATTGGGAGTTAGCGGAATTGAAATGTGGTATGGGGAAGGTCCCGGAGCATATTGTGAGGCGGGAAGTTATTACTGTGGACTGCTCATACTCCTTATGGTGCCGCAAGCATATGGAAAAGACAAAAAAAGAAATATAATATATTCTTTGTTATTGGCAGGCGTAGCAGTGTTGACGTTTTTTCCTGCAATACGTTTAGTTGCCAATGGATTTGCAAATACCTATTTCAAACTAACCAGAATGTTAGGAATGTTAGTTGTTTTGTGGATTGGTATACAAGGATTGCAAAAGATTGTGGATAACAGGGAAAATCTAAAGGTAAAGCGTCTGTGGATAACCGTAGGTGTGATACTGACCCCTATGTTATTGTTAGCAGTTTGGAAATATCGAGGAAAAATTTATACACAGGATATGATAATTGTATCGGTATTTATGTTATTATATGGGGTGATTCTTACTTTTTATAGAGTAAATCAAAAACAAGAAAAGAAACTAAAATATATCTTAATTGTTTTAGTGGCAATAGAGAGTGTAGGAATTAATTACCGCTTTATCAATAATGCGGATGCAGTCACAAAAGAAGAATGGGATACAGCCTACTATCAGGACGGTACGATAGAAGCAGTAAATGAGATAGAGGAAAAGGATGATGATTTTTTCAGAATCGAAAAGGGATATCGTAGTGGTTTGTTAGATGATGCAGGGGTACAGGGATACCATGGAACCACTTATTATATCGGTGGAGTGGGAAACAGACCGCAGACAGAACTGATGGTGAATTTAGGAATGCCGGCATTGTGGAATCAGCGAGGATATTGCGGTGGTGCATATGGAAATGCAGCAGCAGAAGTATTGTTTGCAGACCGTTATGCATTGGCACGTTATGATGAATGTATCAGTTATAATTATCAAAAAGTGGATACCGTTGACCAAGTTCATATATTTGAAAATAAGGATGCATTTTCAATAGGGTTCGCCTATGATACTGTAATATCACAGGAAGAATTTGAAAAAAGTGATTATCAGGATCGTAGAGATATTATTTTACAAAGTTGTGTAGTAGAAAATGACAGTCCGTTATTAGAAGATATAGGAGAAGCTGATGTTTTACAGACAACAGATATAGAACCTATAAGATACATAGAATTGGAAAATTACCAATTAAATACGGGAATTAATGTAGAAACGATTCAGAAAAATGAGACGGTAGTGGTGGAATTGGAAAATGCCAAAGAAGAGTGTCTGAATGTGGTGTGGTCTACACCAAAAGAGGCATGGCAGAAGAATCGGGAGCGGATTGTGAGTATCTACGAAGAAATGGGAAAAAATGAGCTGGTGTTAAATAATCAGGAAGGAACAACTATGTTTATAATACAGCCGTTTTCCACCACAGAACTTACAACCGTAGATAAAGTGGCAATCAAAGTATATGATACAGACGAATACTATAAGGTTTACGAACAGTCAGTGGCAAAACTACACAAGAATGAGCTTCAGCTTGAAGAATGGTCAGATACATCCATGAAAGGAAGTATCACAGTGGATAGTAAGAAATTGCTGTATTTATCCATACCATATAATAAAAAGTGGACATATCTGGTGGACGGTGAAAAAGTACAAGCAGAAAGAGTCAACTATGCATTTACCGGAATTGTGTTAGAACCGGGAGAACATGAGGTAGAGGTGCAGTTTCGAAAGTAGAATCTTCATGAATTCTATGTTATAATTTAAGTACAATTATTCAAGGGAAGAAGGAGGATTTTTATGGGAAAAAAAGTGTTATTGAACAAGAGACTAAGATGCATTGGGGCATGGTTACTTTCACTTTTTTTAATGTTACCATTGTGTATTCCGATGTATGCAAATGCAGCATCAACCTTGATGGGGACAAGGGCAACTGCTGCAGATGTGGTGGAGGCAACTTCTACAAACAAGAAGGGTATTCAAGGCGTTGAGTTTTGGACAGATAGCAGTGATACCGAGTTTAAGAATTCTGTAAATCATGTGTACATGAATTTGGAACTTACCAGTATCATTAATACAGACGGAACCGGAACACCGTATGTTTATAATGGGAAGACTTACTACTTTAATTATGAGAATTATGTAAAAATTTTTGAATGGAGAATTCGTGAATTACGTGCAGCAGGTAAGATTATTACGGCAGAAGTTTTGATGGGATGGACAGATAATCCACAGTTGCAGAAATTGATATATCCGGGGGGAAGAGAATCAGGACATTTTTATTATGCTTTGAATGTACAGGATGCTGAGGCTGTAGAAACATTGAATGCTACATTTCATTACTTAGCAGATGTATTTGGTCAATCAGATTGTTTTATTCAAAATTGGATTTTGGGAAATGAGGTTACAGCGCCACAGCATTATAATTATTGCGGTACTTATGATGCAAATACGAATATTGATATTGCAGTAAAGTCTTTTGATTTATTATACAATGCAATTCAGGATAATAGTCCTTATGCAAAAGTATATGTTTGTCCAACTCATAACTGGTATGATAATTTAGTAGGAACGGGGATTCCAACGAAGACATTTATTGATGGATTTGCAGCAAGAGAAACAGGAAAGAATTGGAACATAGCATATCATGCTTATCCTAGACAGATGGATAAGACCATGTGGAGTAAGGATGCGGCGGCAGATTTGTCACATGACATTACCTCTAACTTTGTATGTGCAGCCAATTTAGAGGTACTTACAGATTATATAAAAAACACCTATGGAAGCTCCCATCGAATTATTTTGTCCGAGCAGGGATTTGATGCAGGAAGTCTGGGACAAGAAGCACAGGCAGCCAGTTTAGCATACCTTTATTATGCTGCAGCACGAAATGATATGGTAGATGCCATGATTTATGTGCAATATAAAGATAATTTAGGAGCAACAGGTGCAGGACTTTATCAGGGCTTAGTGAATGCAGATGGAACAGGGCGACAAGCATATAATGTGTTCAAATATATGGATACGCCGTATGCAGCTTCTGTGGTAAATCCGTATATGCGTTATATTACCCCGAATGCAAATGGAACACCAATCACAAGCTGGAGTGATGATATTATATGGAAGGCAGCAAGTACCAATGCAACCATGACATCAGCCCAGTTGTATATTCCTGATAATCAAACAGGACCTTGTATCCAAATGGCAATGAGTGCAACTGCTTCTAGTGAGACTGACTTGGAATATCGTTGGCTGGTATATGATCAGAGTACAGGAGTGTGGAGTGTTGTTAGTGGTTGGCAGCTCAATCAGAACATTCTAAATTGGTATCCACAAAAGCAGGGGGCTTATCTTGTACAAGGTGAAGTTCGCGTAGCAGGAAATCCGGGCTCTGTGCTTACAGCAGCAACCGGATATCAGTATGGAACTACCACAACAGTACCTACATTATCTTCCGTAGGAGTTTATCTTTGGCAGTATGAAAACGGACTGATTGAAGGTGGAGCGGTTGTGAATGATGGAGTAGATACTTCACAGTTATCTTATCGCTGGTTAGTATATGATGTAAAAAATAATCAGTGGATTCAGGCAAGTGATTGGTCAGGTGATTATGGCATTCACTATAGACCAAGTAGTAGTGGTGATTATTTGGTTTACTGCGAAGTGAAAGATAATGCAGGACATACTGTAAACACAACAGTTGGCGTAAATTACCGTCATGCAATTAAGGCAATTTGTCAGATGCCAGACCCAAATGGTAATGGTTATTTGATTGGGATTCAAAGTTTTGATAATCCGGGATATTATTATGAGATGCAGATTTTAGATTGTAATTTGTATGTACAGGGAAAAGATGCCTGGATTTATACTACAGGAAAATGTGGAACACAAGACACTACACTATGGACTATCTGGCAACCGGTTCCGGGATATTATTGGACATTGTTTAACTTATATGATGCATCCGGAAATCTGGTAGATCAACAGTGTTATGGATTTACAAATGCAGAATAATGAAATTGTAATAATAGGAGAGTCTCAGAAGGACTTTCCTATTATTATATTTTTTACTTTCTTTTTTAGAACAGCAATTGTATAATAGAAACATATTTATAATATGCGAAAGTGAGAAAAAGGTACGGAGGAGATAACGAATGAAAATAGCAGTGGCGGGTACCGGATATGTAGGTCTGGTGGCGGGAGTATGCTTTGCCGAAAAGGGACATCAGGTAATGTGCGTAGATGTGGATGAGAAGAAAGTAGAGACAATGAAGGCAGGCATTAGTCCGATTTATGAGCAGGACTTAGAAGAATTAATGCAGAAGAATTATAAAGAAGGAAGATTAGACTATACCACAGATTACCGGTCAGCATACCACGATGCGGAGGCTATTTTTATCGGAGTAGGAACTCCGGAGCAACCGGACGGTTCTGCAAATCTTTCTTATATAGCAACGGTGGCACGCCAAATTGCGGAGAATGTAGAAAGAGATTGCCTGGTAGTGGTGAAGTCTACCGTTCCGGTAGGAACCAATGATAAAGTAGAGCAATTTATCCATGATTTCCAGAAGAATAAGAAAGTAAAAATAGAGGTGGCAAGTAATCCGGAGTTTTTGGCACAGGGAACCGCAGTACATGATACACTTCATGCAGCCAGAATTATTATCGGAACCGAATCCAAAGAGGCAGAACAGAAACTTATGGAGATTTATGAGCCGTTTCATATTCCGGTAGTATCGGTAAATCGCAGAAGTGCAGAGATGATTAAGTATGCAAGCAATGACTTTTTAGCATTGAAGATTTCTTATATGAATGATATAGCTAATTTATGTGAGCTTGTGGGAGCTGATATTGAGGATGTGGCAAAGGGAATGTCTTATGATGCAAGAATCGGAGAACGTTTCTTAAATGCAGGAATCGGATATGGCGGAAGTTGTTTTCCAAAAGATACCAAAGCACTGGAATATCTTGCACGACAGAATGGATATCAGTTGCGTACGGTAAAGGCAGCAATAGAAGTAAATAAGGAACAGAAAACCTTACTTTTACATAAAGCAATGAAACGTTTAATTACATTTCAGGGGTTAAAAGTTGCAGTTCTTGGACTGACTTTTAAGCCGGGAACGGATGATCTTAGAGAAGCTCCATCCCTAGAGAATATTCCATTATTAATACAGGCAAAAGCCAATATTTATGCTTATGATCCGGTGGGGGCAGATAACTTTAAAAAGCGTTATCCGGAAGGAGTAACATATGTATCAACACCGGAAGAAGCATTAAAGGGAGCAAATGTATGCTTTATCTTTACGGAATGGGGAGAGATTAAAGCAGTAAAACCGGAAGAATATGCAAAATTAATGCAGACCCCATTAGTATATGATGGAAGAAATATTTATCAACCGAAAGAAATGCTAGAAGCAGGGGTTGAGTATTATTCCATAGGAAGGTAAAGGAAGTAATGGAGAAGAAGAAAGACATAGAGATTTCGCTGTTAAAAGGAATTGGAATTATTGCAGTTGTAGTAGGACATACCAGTAACATACATATCGTTCCGATTATTTACTATTGGCATTTGCCCTTATTCTTTTTTATCATTGGTTTGACCTATAATCATAAAAAGTATGAGAAGAATGTAAGTGGATTAATGGGGGCACGATTGCATGGATTCTTCCCTATGTATTTTGTATACATGATACTTTTGGGATTGCTTCACAATGTATTTTATAATATGGGGATATTAGCAGATGGGAATGTGGCTTATAACCTGCAAGGATTTCTAGATGCTTTTTGGAATTATTTTCGTTTATATACAGAGCCATTTGCAGGTCCATTGTGGTTTATGTTTCCATGGTTTTTTGCTACGTTACTGTATGGAGTAATTGTGTATGGTACATCATGGATGCGAATAGATTATAAGAAACGTCAGATTTTTATTGTAGGAGCTACAGTTGTTTTAGCAGCGTTTGGTTTCTTTTGTGTATCAAGGGGATACTTACGTTATGACTATACAGATGTTGCGTTGGTAATTATGCCTATCGTAGCAGTTGGTGGATTGTACCGCTTATGGCATGAACAGGCACAAAAATTTATTGTATTACCGGGATGTTTGGTGGCATTTGGTATTATGCTGTTTGTTCATTTGAAGTATGGATTGTGGACAATTTTGGATCAGAGAAGATACAATCATGTGGCGGTATTTTACTTATTAGCATTTTGTGGAATATATTGTTGTTTATATGTGGCAAAGTTATTAAAAAAGAAACCGGAAGCAATATGGGTAACAGTTCTTGCGAAAATCGGTGAATATAGTATGGATATTATGACACTTCATTTTGTGTTTTTTAAACTTGTGGATTATATTTGGTTTAAATGCTTTAATGTAGATGAACAGTTTGCATTAAATACATTTCCACATAGTTTTAAAACAGAATGGAGCAATATCGTATATTCGATAGTTGGAATTATAGGACCGATTCTGGTAAGAATGACATTGGATTTTGGAAAAAAACAAGTAATAAAGGTTTATCTGCGAAAGGAAGTAAAGGAAAGTTAGAAATGAAAAAAAGGATAATTGATACATCAGTGTTTTGTGGAATTCTTGGAATTGCAATGATGATACTGTTTCATAATTACATATTCGGAGACAGATATTTTCTGTTTCCTAATGTAGTAACCGATGGAGTCGTACAGTTTTATCCGGATTATGTTCAGAAAGCATCCAAAGGTATTGGGTCCTTTTTTTCGTTTTCTTATGCCTGGGGAAGTAACTTCAAGGTAAGTAACCCGTTTGAATTGTTAATCACCTCTTTTGGAGGAGCGCATGTGGCATATATGATAGGAATTGCCATGGTACTAAAATGTATGCTTGCAGGCATTTTCTTTTATGGATTTTTAAAAGAAAAAGGCATGACAAGGGTAACAAGTACGGTATTTGCACTTAGTTATGCTTTCTCCGTTCAAGTAATCGGGGCTGGTTGTTGGAAAAGTCAGGCAGAGTTAGCCATTATTGTTGCTATTTTCCTGTGGGCAATTGAAAGAGGAAAAAAGAAACGCGGAATTGTCCTGTTTGCTTTGGGAATTTTATTGACAATATTATGTCTTGGATTATATTTTAAGCTGATGTTGATTGCCTTTTTGGCTTTATATCTCGTGGCAGAGCTTTATCAGAGCAATATTAACGTGAAGAGGCAGTTTACAGCAAAACAAAAGAGAATCATCATTTTAGGATGTGCTTTATGTATGCTGGTAGTCATGGGAGTGCTTTGGTACAAATTGCAAGATGTTTTTCAAAGTTACCGTTTTCAGGCAGGAGTAGAAAGTTTAGGACAAGAATGGAAGAAAACATTTTCTTATAAGAATATACAGATTATCGGAACAGCAATCATACGAACCTTTGCACCGAATGTACTGGGAATTCCTGGAGCAAACGAATATTACGGAAGTGATACCGGGTGGTATATTGGAGACGGCACATATTACTGTGGTATATTGACCATATTGCTGATACCACAGATATTTCATCGTGATACCAAGAAGAGAAATCTTGTGGTTGCAGTAGAATTAGGAATCAGCAGTATCATTATGCTTTGTCCGGTATTTCGTTTGGTGTTGAATGGATTTTCCAATGATATTTATAAATTGTCCAGAGTATGGGTAATTCTAATTATGCTGATAACGGCAGCAATTGCACTGGATGAAATGATAACAGGAAAAAGACAGCTTGCGGGGAAACGACTTATAATGACATGGGGCGCAACGATAGCAATCGTTCTGGTGATGTGTCTGAAATTACAGAAACATATGTATTACTATGATGTTTGTATATATTTGGTTGTTTCCGCATTAGAGGTTCTGCTTCTTTGGATATACGGTAAGAAAGGAGAAAAGAGCACCAAACTCATCCGGAGTGGAATGGTAGTGTTGGTAGTTTTTGAGGTACTTTCACTGAACTATAAATTTATAAATAACAGTGATGCTGTAACAAAGGAAGCGTGGATTACCGGATATTACAATGACGGAACAAAAGAGATTTTAGAACAGTCTCAAAAAGATATGTTGTTTGAGCGAGTAGATAAAACTTATCAGAGTGTTCAGTTAAATGATTCGGCAGTACAGGGATATTATGGAACCGCTTATTATGTGGGAGGAGTAGGAAAAAGTTCTTTTACGGACTTTGCGTTGTCAACATCTATCCCTACATTGAAAGGAATTCCGGGATGGTGTCTGGGAACTACGGGAAATGTTTATCTGGAATCCTTATTTTCAGTAAACAAGATAGTTGCTAATAGTGATAATTGTGCAAGCTATGGATTTCAGTTAGAAAATAACAGCAATGATAAGTATCTATATAAAAATAGGAATGTATTGCCACTTGGTTTTTGCTATGACAAGGCAATTTCCCAAAGTGCATTTGAAGAAATAGATGCATCAGACCGAGCAGAAAGTTTACTGGAGTATGCAGTAGTAGAGGATGGAAGTGATATATTTAAGGACTTTCAGACAGAGCCAAAAGAGAAAAGAAAGTCAGAACCTGTATACACGGATGAAATAGCATCTTATGGGATAGGTACGAACATTGGATTACCGGTAGAAGTGACAGAAAACGAGACTGTGGTAGTGGAGATAGAAGATTCCCAAGAAGTAAGTGCTCAAGTGGCATGGACAACAGAGGAAGGGAAATTCGGTTACCGATATGCAAGCTGTTATGAGCAGAATGGAAAAACAAAAGTTGAGTTCAGCGGTCAGAACGGAATTAGAAATATTGTAATATATAGTAATTCCGGTGAATCGGATTTACATTTGGATAAAGTAAGAATCAGTGTATACCAATCAGAGGAATATTACAAAGAATTTGAAAAGAATATTGCAGAAAGAAAGAGTAATGTACTACAACTTGAGCAATGTACAGAGGAATACATCTGTGGCACCATTCAAGTTGAGAAGGCACAGTTATTATTTTTTACCATACCGTATGGGGCAAAATTTAAATATTATATAGATGGAGAGGAGGTAAAAAAAGAAAAGGTAGATATGGCATTTACTGGAATCTATTTACCAAAAGGAACCCATAAAGTGGAAATTGTTTATTAAGATACGAAAGAAAAGGAGAAGGCTATGAAAAAATTTTTAATGTATGCCATTGGAGCCATTGGAATTATCGGAACATTTGCTTTTGGAGGAAAAATGTCCGCAGAGGCTCATACAAGCGGAGGATTTGGCTGGGACGGCAGATTATATGACGACAATGGAAACGTAGTAGTGAATGACTTTGTATTTGATGGTTTTTACACCTATTATGCACAGGCAGATGGAACACCGATGAAGGATAGATTAACTTATCATCCGGATGGACAGCATATTATTTATTTTGATGGAGAAGGACATGAGGTGTTTTCCGATTTCAAGTATTGCGCAAGTGTAGGATATACCTGCTATTTTGATTCACAGGGGTATATTTACAAAGACCAAATTACATATGTAGATGGTGTCCCATATTACCTGAATGGAAATGGAAAGCTGGAGGATGCAGGTTGGTTTCGGTTTGCCAATGGTTTGGATTACGGATATGCAAATGAAGATGGAAGCTTGTTAAATAACAGATTTGCCAATGATGGTTATGGAAGAGTTGTATATTACCATTGGAATGGAATGGCAGCCAGAGGGTTAATCTCAGACGGACTATGGTATTATAATATGGATGCGAATGACGGTCATTATCTGGGCAGATTTAAGGCGGCAGGTGTAGCAGCATCTGATAGTTATCAATTACAGGTATTGGATTTAGTAAATCAGGAACGTCTTAGTAGAAATATTGCACCGCTTAAGTTAAATCATCAGGTACAGCAGGCAGCGCAAGTGCGGGCAAATGAGATTTGTACATCATTTAGCCATACCAGACCAGATGGAAGAAGCTGCTTTACAGCCTTAAATGAAGCCGGTATACCTGATGTGATTGCAGGTGAGAATATAGCAGCAGGTTACAGAACACCGGAAGAGGTCATGGACGGTTGGATGAATTCACCGGGACATAGAGCTAATATTTTGGATCCGGACTTTACAGAAATGGGAATTGGATATTTCTATAATCCGGCAGGAACATATGGCACTTATTGGGTACAGATGTTTATAGGGGATTAAGAAAATAGAAAAATAAATGTTGAAAATTGGAAAAATAGCTGATAAACTAAATATATAGCTAAATTTTACTGAGAGAGGAGAAGTAGAGTTATGAAGAAACAGTTAATGAAAGTTGCAGCATTCTTTGGATTAGTGGTTACGGTATGTTTTGTAAGTAAATTATCTGCAAATGCATATACAACCGGAGAGCTGAGAACAGAGAACGGACAGCAGTACTTGTATGCAAACGGACAGAAGGTAATTAACGATTTTGTATTTGATGGAACTTATACTTACTATGCACAGGCGGACGGGACACCAATGACAGATCGTTTGACTTATCATCCGGATGGAGAACATATTATTTATTTTGATGAAAGCGGACATGAAGTATTTTCTAATTTCCAGTATTGTCCAAGCGTAGGATATACCTGTTATTTTGATTCACAGGGATATATCTACAAGGATCAGCTTACTTTTGTAGATGGTGACCCATATTACTTAAATGCAAACGGAAAGATGGAACAGGACGGATGGTTTCAGTTTTCGAATGGTTTGGATTATGGATATGCATATGCTAGTGGTGAATTAGAACATCAAGGATTTGATTATGATCCATGGGGGAGAGTTGTATATTATCATTGGAATGGAATGGTAGCCCGTGGATTGATTACAGATGGAAATAATTATTATAATATGTCCACAGACGATGGACATTACTTAGGACATTTTTCTACCGGTAATCCAAATCCGGTATATGGACCGGGAAATTATATTGTTGGAGTAAATATTCCGGCAGGTGAATACTTCTTAGCAAGTCAGGGCGATGGAGTAGATTTCGATATAATTGGAGCTGATAACAGACGAGTAAGAGGAGATTGGAATTCACAGAACCTGATTTTTACCGTTTTAAATGGAGAGACATTGTACATTAATGAAGGAATTGCTACTGCTAATTTGGCTTCTCAGGGAATTGATACTTCTCAACCTGCATTGAATGCTAAGATTGGAGTACATTTAGGACCTGGAGTATACAGAATAACAGCAACAGATGTATATGGAACACCAGATGGCAGAAAAGGAATTTCATATTTTAATTTGTGGAATGACAGTTCATTCTTAAATGGAGTGGCAAATAGTTGTGACTTTTCTTATACCGGTCAATATGTAGATGTAAGAGTATCAGCAGGACAGATGTTAGATGTTTGGAACGCATATGTTACTTATGTAGGACCGTAATACAGCAAAAAAGCCGGGCATAAAGTGTGAATGCCCGGCTTTTCACTTACAAACAAAGACATAAAGAAAGATAAATAATTGGAGAAGAATATGTTAAAGGATTATAAGCCCTTAGATAAAACAAAAAAGATTTTAGTAACTGGCGGAGCCGGATTTATTGGTTTTCATTTCAGCAAGAAATTATTAGAATTAGGATGTCAAGTGGTTGGATTTGATAATCTTAATGAATATTACGATGTAAAGCTGAAATATGATCGTCTTGCAATACTGCAGGAGTTTGAGAAGTTTCGTTTTATAAAGGGTGATTTGGCAGACAAGAATGTGTTAGAACAATTGTTTGAAACGGAAAGACCTGATATTGTTGTAAATCTTGGCGCGCAGGCAGGAGTTCGATATAGCATAGAGAATCCGGAGGCTTATATGCAGTCTAATATGATAGGATTTTTTAATATATTAGAATGTTGCCGGCATTATCCGGTAGAACATCTGGTATATGCTTCCTCCAGTTCTGTATATGGGGTAAATAAAAAGATCCCATTTTCCACACAGGATAAGGTTGATAATCCGGTAAGTCTTTATGCGGCTACGAAAAAGTCAAATGAACTTATGGCACATTGTTATAGTAAGTTGTATGGAATACCATCAACCGGATTAAGATTTTTTACTGTGTATGGGCCGTACGGAAGACCGGATATGGCATATTTTTCTTTTACCCAAAAGATTATGAAGGGGGAAACAATTAAAGTGTTCAATCACGGCGATATGTATCGAGACTTTACTTATGTAGACGATATTGTTGCCGGAATGATAAATATCCTCAGCAATCCACCAAAGAAAAATGAAAATGGTGTAAGATATAAAATATACAATATAGGAAATAATAAACCGGAGAAATTGATGTATTTTATTGAAACATTAGAAAAGTGTTTAGGAAAAGAAGCAAAGAAGGAGTTTTATCCAATGCAACCGGGAGATGTATATCAGACATATGCAGACGTGACAGACTTGATAGAAGACTTCGACTTTAAGCCCGGTACACCAATTGAAGAAGGATTACAGAAATTTGCTGAGTGGTACAGAGAGTATTACAAATAATGAAATGGAGGAATGAAAGAGTGAAGAAATTAAGAGGAAGTTTGGTATTAATGCTGATTATGGCAATGTGTATTCAGCTGGTACCTATGAATGTATTTGCCAGTGAGCCAATGGAGGAGCTGGCAAATAAAACAGGATATTTACCACTGGAACTGGAAGAAGTTGAACTTACAGATGAAGATGTGGCAGATGCCTATACGTTAGAGGAACAGGAACAAATCGGAGCCACCTATCAGGCAGGAGTTTCAAGTTACGAATCAAGATATTATTATTATCAGTTGTCCGATAGTAAAAAGGCATTATATGATAGCATGTACTATCAGTGCAACCAGTATTTAAGTACACAGCAGGATGCGACTACTTATAATAGCAGTTATGGTAGAACCGATTATATTGAGTGTACAGGATTTTCCAGAGACGATTTAATGGAAGTAGTATATTTATTTACTATCTCTAATCCACAGTTCTATTTTGTTCGTGGAACAGCCGCGATGACAGGAACACAGGGAAGTAGAAGCTTTGTGGCATTAGCAATATATGCGGATTATATTTCAGGATCTGCGCGTGCAAATTATACTGCACAGTTTATGAATAAAGTAAATAATTGGTTAAATACCATAAATGCACAGGGTAGCGAGTATAAAAAGATAAAGGCAGCACATGATATAGTTTGTGCTAATGTTACTTATGATAATGGAAGTAATATTGACAAACATCAGAGTAGTGCAACAGCAGTACTTACTGGAAATACAGTATGTGCAGGTTATTCCCAGATGTTTTCTTTGCTGTGTAATGCAGCAGGAATGGAGACAGTTTGTGTTACAAGTCCGGAACATGAATGGAATGAAGTATATCTGTATGGCGGTTGGTATGTGGTTGACTGTACCTGGGATGATTTAGATGATTCTAATTCCTGGGATTATACATATTTCTGTAAGTCAGAAAGTGCCATTGATGAAGGATATCATGAACCGGAAGCCTATATTGTTGCATACAGACCGGGATGTTATGTAGATTATATCGGTAAAGTATCTTCTTACAATGGAAATACTTTTTATCGTGAGCCGGACGAAAGTATAAGATGTTACAATAAAAACGGAGCATTGATTACCAACAAGTTTATGTTTGACGGTAGCTATACTTATTATATGCAGGCAGATGGTTCAGCGATGACAGACCGATTGACCTATCATCCGGACGGAGTGCATATTATTTATTTTGATACTTATGGACATGAAGTATTTAATAACTTCCAGTATTGTCCAAGTGTAGGATATACCTGCTATTTTGATTCACAGGGATATATCTATAAGGATGTTATTACATTTGCAAACAATGCAGTATATTATTTAGATGCAAACGGAAAAATGCAGAATAGTGGTTGGTTCCAATTTGCAAATGGTGTAGATTATGGATTTGCTAACTGGAATGGAACATTAAATACAAGTGGATTTTCCTATGATCCATGGGGAAGAATTGTATTCTATCATTGGAATGGAATGGTAGCTCGTGGATTGATTACAGATGGTGCTTATTACTATAGCATGGATACCACAGATGGTCATTACTTAGGAAGCTTTCCGGTAAACTAAAAATAAAAAGCTGACGATATAACGATAGGGAGAGTGTAAAATACAAGCACTCTCCCTGTTTTTATACAATAGGAAATTGCGTTCTATTGCATAAAAAGCGCTCCGCTAAGGATGTAATAGGAAATGTTGAAGGAGGAAGGAAAAGGGATGAAGGAGAGAAAGGTATTAAAGAAGTTAATGGCATTTACATTAAGTTTGTTACTGGGGATGATGTCATCTGTAAGTGTTGTTCAGGCAGAGGAAATATCTGATGCAATAGAAGAAAATCAGGTAGAGGAGCAATTAGGAGAGAACGAATATGTGCTCGATGCCGATGAAGAAGATGTGCTAAAAGATGAAGAAAAGCCGGAAGTACCATCAGGTTATAAGGTCGATTTGGAACAGGAGAATGAAGTAGACTTATACCAAGATGAGAAAGAACTGGCATCTGCGAATAATTCTTGTGGAGATAATGTAGCATGGAACTTGAATAATGGTGTGCTTACCATTAGTGGAACGGGAGCGATGAGTGACTATTCAGGAAGGGCTTTACCGGCATGGTATAGTCAGAGAGCCGGTATTACTTCCATTGTAGTTAGTGAAGGGATTACTTATGTAGGTTCATGTGCGTTTTACGGTCTAAATAGTGTAACAACGGTATCATTGCCATCATCATTAACTGCATGTGGCAATATGGTATTTGCAGAATGTAGTGGCTTAAGTAGTGTATCGGTACCGGCAGGAGTTACCTCTATTTCATATGCAATGTTTGCAAACTGTACAAGCCTTAGTACAATGAGTGCACCGGGAGCAACTGCCTATGGAGATTATGCATTCCAGGGATGTAACTTTTCAAAATTTACGGTAGGCAGGAATGTCAATACAATTAGTTCACTGGCATTTTTTAATATGAATGCAACAGAATTTGAGGTAGAAGCAGGGAATACCGTATATTTTGCATCAAATGGTGTACTGTTTACAGATGGAGGAGCTACGTTGTATGCATATCCTTCATCAAATACCAATACTTCTTATATAGTTCCTAACACGGTAAGAAAAATTGGAGATTTAGCATTTAATAATAATAAGTATGTAACACAGCTTACAATTGGAAATTCTGTTACAAGTTTGGGAGAATCAGCATTTCAGGCTTGTTCCGGTTTAGAATCTATTACAATTCCGGATAGTGTGACGGAAGCTGGGAATTTTACCTTTTATGAATGCCCGAATTTAAAAAGTATAAATTTTGGCAGGGGATTAAAAGAGACGTCATATCAGATGTTTGAAGAGTGTAGCGCATTAACAACCATTAATTTTGGAGAAGGTTTGAGTTCTCTTGCAGCAAGAACTTTTGGATATTGTAGTGGATTGAAAAACGTAAGTCTTCCGGCAACTGTAAAAAGTATAGGAAATGGATGTTTTGGTGAATGTTCGAATTTGCAAAGTGTTGCATTGGCGGCATTGACGGATATTCCGTATCAGGCTTTCTTGAATGATTATTCTTTGACAACAGTTTCCCTAAATGAGGGATTGACCACAATTAATCGCTATGCTTTTGGAGGGTGCGGAAATTTAAGAAGAATTACATTACCATCCACCATAAAGATTGTTTATTCCTATGGATTCCCGGATGCCACTGAGGTGGTTCAAACAGGAACTGCATTGACACAGTATGGGCATAATGGGTATCGAAGTATGGAAAAGGTATCTGTGTCCTGTACCAGAAATTATAACTATGCTTATGAAGTATTGAATATTGTAAATCAGAGAAGAAGCGAAAACGGTCTTGCACCGCTGGTGATGAATTCCTCTTTGATGGAATCAGCTATGCAGCGTGCGGCTGAAACATCTATTTTGTTTTCCCATACCAGACCGGATAGCTCATTATGCTTGGATATTAATAGTCTGATGTATGGTGAGAATATTGCATCAGGATATTCAGATGCCTCAAGCGTTATGACGGGATGGATGAATTCCAGCGGACATAAAGCAAATATTTTGGATACCGATTATACAACAATCGGTATCGGTTGTGTTAATATTAATGGTGTATGGTATTGGACACAGTGTTTTGGAATAGGGGCTGATAGTAATAGTTGTTCCAAACCTTCAGATACCTATGTAACAGAAACCATTAATATAGCGGCAGAAACCTTTAAAGAAGCGCCAACAACATCAGGGATTATTTGGGGAGAACAGGAATCCTATACATATACGGTAGGAATCAGTGTGTCCAAAACAGATTTAGATTTGAATAGTTCGGTACAAGCGAACTTATATATTAAAAATCCGGGAAATTCACAGTGTACAATCGTAAATAATGATGAAAATATTGTTTGGTCCAGTAGTAACAGCTCGGTTGCAACAATAGAAAACGGAGTAATAAAAGCGATAAAGACGGGCGGGACTACAATTACGGCAGCAACAAAAAACGGTGCCTATAAAGCGTCCTTACAAATTGGTGTAAATATAGGAACATTTGTTACACAGTATGGCAATTTGAGTTTTTACCGCTACCGGGATGGAAAAATGCGCTGTTATGATGAAAACTTTAATATGATTAAAAATCAGTTTGTGTTTGATGGATCGTACACCTATTATATGCAGGCGGATGGGACACCGATGTGTGACAGATTAACTTATCATCCGGATGGAGTACATATTATTTATCTGGATTCCAATGGACACGAGGTGTTCAATAATTTCCAGTACTGTCCAAGCGTTGGATATACCTGCTATTTTGACTCTCAGGGATATATCTACAAGGATGTTATTACATTTGCAAATAATGCAGTGTATTATTTAGATGCCAACGGAAGAATGCAAAACAGTGGTTGGTTCCAATTTGCAAATGGCGTAGATTATGGATTTGCCAACTGGGATGGAACATTAAATACAGGTGGATTCACCTATGATCCATGGGGAAGAATCGTATTCTATCATTGGAACGGAATGGTAGCCCGTGGATTGATTACAGATGGTGTTTATTACTATAGCATGGATACCACAGACGGTCATTATCTGGGAAGCTTTCCGGTAAACTAAAATGGAAAATTCAGTTGTAATAAATTACAAAGTATTTATCAGGCTATAAGCCGATGAAAGGAGAAAAAATTTGAAGTTACGAAAGAGAATCTTAGGGTTACTGTTGGCAAGTAGTATTCTCGTGTGGGAGACACCGCATATTGTATTGGCAGAACCATTGAATGACAGTCAAAATGAAGAAGTGTCAATACAGAACAATGTGGATAATGAAGGCGAAGAAACACAAGCCATGATGGGGTACATTGCATCGCCTGAGGATGAGAATGCACCGGTAGTAGATGAACAAAGTATAGATAACGATATATTAAAAGAAGTAAATACGCCGGTAAAATATAATCCACTGGAAACTAGCTATGGATATCAATTGCCGTCTATCAGAAATCAGAATCCTTATGGAACCTGCTGGGCGTTTTCTACAGCAGCAATTACAGAGATGAGTTATCTTTTAAAAACCGGAAATCCGGTGGATGTATCAGAGCTGCAAATTGCATATTATACATATCATAGTTCCACAGACCCGCTTGGAGGAACAAATGGCGATAGTGTAGATTATGTTGGAACAGGAGAAACATATCTTGATTTTGGTGGAAACTTAAGCTATTCTACGCAGGCATTGATGAATTGGCGAGGGGCTGTAGATGAGGCTACAGTTCCCTATTCAGAGGCAGCACAAACTTTGAGTAATGGATTGCCTTCTGAGTATGAGTATAATAGTGACAGATTGCATGTACAGGATGTATATAAAATTAATATTAAGGGAAATCCAAATGAAGTAAAAAAAGCAATTATGAATTACGGAGCAGTAGGAGCATCCTATTATCATGATGCTTCATATTATAATGCTGCAAATAATTCATACTATTGTACAGAAAGTGGCAGTAACCACGCGATTGCAATTGTGGGCTGGGATGATGATTTCCCTGCATCGAATTTTAATACAGCACCCTCAGAAAATGGTGCATGGCTGATTCGAAATAGTTGGGGGGATGACGCAATGAGTATGTCGGGGTATTTCTGGATGTCGTATGAAGATGTATCGCTAAATAATACGGTGTATGCAGTAGTTGCAGAGGATGCTTCAAATTACGATCATAATTATCAATATGACGGAGGGATAACAGCGGGGTATGTGTATCTGAATGCACAGCAAAGTGTTGCAAATGTGTTCACGATAAAGGGAGAACATGAAATGCTAAAAGCAGTGTCTATGGTTATTCCCGCAAATTCACAAGTGAACTATACAATAAAAATATATAAGAATCTTACAGATAGTACAAATCCGGAAAGCGGAATATTAGTTTCGTCTGCAACTACAAGCGGGACTACAGAGTTTGCCGGATCTTATACGATTCCTCTTAATAACGGTGTAATATTAAAAAAAGGGGAAAATTTTTCGGTTGTAGTAAATTTGAGTAAAGAGGGAGAAACGGTTGGAGTAGGTACAGAGGGCACGCAGAATATATGGAATAGCGTGAATGTAATAGTGAGTGCCGAGGCTGGACAGAGTTTTTGTAAAACCGGTACTTCATGGGTAGATTATGGGGCAAATTGTAATGAAAATCTTCGTATTAAAGCATATACAAGCGATATTGCAGTAGAATCTTATAACGTAACATTGAATGCAAACGGTGGAACAGTAACACCGAATGAAATTTCAGTATATAATGGAGATGTATATGGAACCTTACCTGTACCAACGCGAAAGGGATATGGTTTCATTGGGTGGTATACAGAAGCTTCCGGAGGAATAAAGATAACAGAAGATACTCAGGTTGAACTTTCAAATGACCAGACACTTTATGCTCATTGGGTGAAGGCTTCTGCCGTAACATTGAATGCGAATGGTGGGTCAGTAACGCCATCAACCATCTCAGTAATTAAGGGAGAAAAATATGGGACATTACCAATTCCAGTCAAAAGTGGTTATGAATTTACAGGTTGGTATACGCAAGCAGAAGGTGGAACAGAAGTAACAGAGGATACCATTGTGTCAGTTAGTGGAAATCATACACTGTACGCACAGTGGATTGGCAAACAATATAAGGTGACTTTGAATGCAAATGGTGGATGGATTGATGGAAGCAATTCATTACAAGTGAGAAATGGAGACAAGTATGGTACACTTCCAATATCTAATTATGAAGGGATGAGCTTTGTTGGCTGGTATACGAAACCTGAAGGAGGCACAAAAATAACAGAAAATACCATAGTCAATCTTTCAAAAGAACAGACTTTGTATGCACATTATAGCGGCTGGAAAAAGAGTAGCACAGGAGACATACGCCTTTATGATGATAATGGAAATATGGTGACAAATCAGTTTGCGTTTGATGGTAGTTATACTTATTATTTGCAGGCAGATGGATCTCCGATGAAAGATAGATTGACTTACCATCCGGATGGAGAACATATTATTTATCTGGATTCCAATGGACATGAAGTGTTTAATAATTTCCAGTATTGTCCAAGTGTAGGATATACCTGCTATTTTGACTCTCAGGGATATCTATATAAAGATCAGATTACATTTGTAGGAGATAAAGTATATTATCTGAATGCCAACGGTGCAATGGAAAATAGTGGATGGTTTCGGTTTGCTAACGGTATGGACTATGGATTTGCTAACTGGGACGGAACATTGAATACAAGCGGCTTTTCCTATGACCCATGGGGAAGATTAGTGTTCTATCACTGGAATGGAATGGTAGCACGTGGATTGATTACAGATGGTGCTTATTACTATAGCATGGATACCACAGACGGTCATTATCTGGGAAGCTTTCCGGTAAACTAGAAAAATGTTAAGACCTTGGACAGGAGTGATTATAGCTGCTGTTCAAGGTTTTTTCTATGCGTTGTAAGAAAATTGTAAATAAAAAAAGGTAAAAATTGTAAATTTTGGGAATATGGTTGAATGAAAAAAAGATGGGTGATATACTAAAAAAGGTAAATTATAGAAACATGTAGAAAAAGCAAAGAAGGAAACGAGGATGAAGAGAAGAGCAAAGAAATTACTTGCAATTGTATTGGCGGCGTTGACTGTAGGGACAACTTTTCCAATGCAGACGGTTATGGCAGCAGGAACAGATGCAAGTCAGCAAGCAACCGTAACAGAATCATCTGTCGCAGAGCAGTCAAGTGCAACGGAATCTGTAACAGATGGGACAGTACAAGGGGCAGAATTACAAGGAGAATCTGTACAGGCAGATACAACCGTAACGGATGGAACAACTGCACAGGCAGGTACAACCGTAACGGATGAAGATGTTCAAACAGATAACGTAGCAGTGCAGCAGGCAGACACCCAGGAGAATACTACAACAAATGCAGTAACAGATAATGCAGGAATTGGATATGTAGTAGTGTCTGAGCCAACAGTGGCGTTGAATGAAACACAGAACATTTTAGTTGGAATCGGCGAAGAAGGTGCCAATATTCAGAATGTTGTGTTGAACGTGTCAAAGGACGGGGTTATTTCTCAGATACCTGCAAGCAAACAGGATGGAAATGCATTCCTGTTTACAAAGCAGTATACGCAGGAGGAAGAGAGTGGAGTATATAAACTTGAGAGTGTTACATTTTTATTAGATGGTCAGGAAGTAACAAAGAACTTTGCAGATGCAGGATTTGATGTTTCTTATGGAGTAAATCAGGAAGTAGAAACCAATCCGGATGCAGTTGTTACAGAAGAAAGTGATAATACAGATGCAGATCTTGATATTGTTACCATCGATGAGAATGGAAATACAGTTTCTCAGGATACCATCGGGGATGCAATTGAAAATGCAAAGAGTGCAGATGGCGTGAACGGAAGTACCAAGGCAAGCAATGGAAATGTTGTAGTTGTATTGGATCCGGGACATGATAATACACATGCAGGAGCAAGAGGTAATGGCTTGGCAGAGGAAGACCTGAACTTAAAAATTGCTAAGTATTGCCGTGCAGAATTACAGACTTATCAAGGTGTTACCGTATACATGACAAGAAATGATAATGGAGATTGCCCTTATCCGGGAACATCTTCTACAGACTGTAATGCCAATCGTGTAGCGTTTGCACAGAGTGTGGGAGCGAGTGTATATGTAAGTATTCATAACAACTCATCCCCAAGTTCTTCTGCTCATGGAGCAATGGTATATTATCCAAACGGAAATTATAATCCTACTATAGGAGCACAGGGACAGCAGCTTGCAAGCATTATTGAGGATAAGCTGGTGGCTTTGGGATTAGCAAATCGCGGAATTCAGATTAGAAATTCCGGTGATAATACAACATATCCGGACGGCTCTTTAGCAGATTACTATGGTGTTATCAGAAGAAGTAAGCTGGCAGGATTCCCGGCAATTATTGTGGAGCATGCCTTTGTTAGTAATGCAGGGGATGCAAATAACTTCTTAAACAGTGATGCGAAGTTACAGCAATTAGGTATTGCAGATGCAACCGGTATTGCAGAATATTTTGGATTATCTAAGAGCAATTTAGACTTAAAAGGTATTTGTTATAATTACACAAATCGCGGAATTGATGTTGGAGTAGATTATGGAACAACTGGTAGCAACATTCGATTCAAATGGATGGCATATGACTTAGATACACAGGAGTGGGAAGGAATTAGTGACTGGTATGCCGGCAACTGGGCAACCTGGCAGCCACATACAGGAAACTACTGGCTTCAGGTGCAGGCAATTACAGACGAAGGATATACTGCAAGTCAGACAATTAACTTCCATGTAACACAGAATTATGCACCAAATAGTGTGAAGATATCAGGAATTTGTTATCAGTACCAGCAAAACGGTGTGAATATTGGTGTTGGATATGAAAGTAACGACCCGGGCTTAAAGTTCAGATGGTTATCTTATAACTTAGATGAACAGCGTTGGAGTGAAATCAGCGGCTGGTTTGGAGGCAACTGGGCAACCTGGAAACCGAAGGTTGGAAATTATTGGCTTCAGGCTCAGGTTATGAACTCCTTGGGACAGGTATGGACATATACCATTTGTTTTGCAAATACCAATAATTATATTACAGAGCCGTTGACAATGGACGGAATTGCATATGTAGTAAATGAGGATTGCATTAACGTAGGTGCAGCATATACTACATTACAGTCTGGTATCGAGTTCCGTTGGATGGCATATAATTTACAGACACAACAGTGGAGTAATATTTCCGGATGGTCAAGTGCAAACTGGACAGACTGGAAACCACAACCGGGAAATTATTGGCTTCATGTAGAAGGAAGAACCAAGGATGGCGTGGTAAAAGATTATACTACATGCTTTGCGGTAGATAAGGATTATACAAAGAAGTCTTTGGAAATTTCCGGTATTTGTGTGGTGGAAGAACCAATCGGAATTAATATTGGTGTTGCCTACCAGACAAAAGCGGCAAGTGTAAACTTTAAATATAGCATTTATGATTTGAATAAAAATACCTGGACAGATATTTCAGGATGGACAGGTGCCAACTGGGCAACCTGGTATCCGGAATCCGGTTCTTACTGGATTTATGTGGAAGCGGTAACAAATGAAGGTGTTACTGCCAATAAGTGTATCGGATATGTGATTGATTCAAGATATGCGATTATGGGAAGCAGCAGTACCACTTTGAGCCAAATGGTAAATTATTACAATGCAAATCAGGCATATCCGGAGTTTTATCGTGGATCAGATGCACCTACAATACAGGCATTTTGCCAGATATACATACAAGAGTGTCAGGCAGAGGGTGTGAAAGTTGAAGTAGCCTTTTGCCAGGCAATGAAAGAAACAGGATTTTTACGTTACGGTGGAGATGTAAGCATCGGACAGTATAATTTTGCCGGATTAGGAGCTACCGGAAACGGTAATCCGGGAGAAAGTTTCGGCAGTGTTAGAGAAGGTGTAAGAGCACAGGTACAGCACCTTAAGGCATATGCTTCTACCGACCCATTGAATAATCCATGTGTAGACAAGAGATTTGACCTTGTTGCAAGAGGTTCTGCTCCATATGTAGAATGGTTAGGAATCAAAGAAAACCCATATGGTAAAGGATGGGCAACCGCTAAAAATTATGGATATAGTATAAAGAATGATTATATGAAGAAATTATTCACTTATTAATTATTCATTTATTAAATTGAAATAGTTACAAAAGAAAGCTTCACATTATTGGTGACATATCAGTAATGTGAAGCTTTTGTATTATTCACATAAGAAGAAATAAATTGTAAAAAGTCGATTAGAGTGATAAAATGAAAAAAAATAAAAAAAATAGAATTTTTTAAAACCTGTAGAAAAAATAACTCGTCTAGTAAGTGTAACAAGAAAATGCAAAGGAAAAGGAGAAACGTATGAAATTAAAAAAAGTAATGCTCACATTAACCTTAGTATTTGTTACAGGTGCATTTCAGATGCCTGTACATGCAGCAGAAGAAAGTGCTCAGGTGACAGCGCAGGAAAATGAACAGAGTGTGGATGCAACTGAGGCACAGGAAACAGATACAGAAGTTATAGGGGAAACATTAGGGGCAAACACAAATGAAAGTGATTTTAACTGGAACGGTACAATTATTACAGGCTATACAGGTAGTGCAACAGACGTAGTTATTCCGGAAAGAGCTACGGGAATAGCAGATAGTGCTTTTGCCAGAACAGGGATTACAAGTATTACATTTTCAGGGAATAATATGACGACAATAGGAATGGAAGCATTTTCAGGTTGTAGTTCCTTGAACAGTATCAGTTTTCCGGCTAGTTTAAAGAGCATTGGTTATCGGGCATTTTATGGATGTAGTGCATTACAGGAAGTAGTAATACCGGAAAATGTACAGAGCATAGGAATGGAAGCATTCAAAAACTGTAGTACAATTAATAAATTCAATATAAAAAGTAGTGTTTTAAATAGCACAGGCTCTGGAATATTTAGCGGATGTAGTAGTTTGAAAACAGTAACTATGAATGGAGAGCTTTCGACAATTCCAGAAGGGATGTTTTCAGGAGCAGAATATATTACAAGTATTACAATTCCACAGACAGTAACAACAATAGGGAGGGAAGCATTTAATAATTGTACGTCATTAAAGCAAGTGGTAATACCAGAAAATGTAGAGCGCTTAGGAGATTTTTCATTTAACAATTGTACGTCATTAAAGAGTGTGACATTTCCTTCAGGTTTAAAAAATATAGATTATCGCTCATTTTATAATTGTACAGCATTACAGGAAGTAGTAATACCGGAAAATGTACAGAGCATAGGAATGGAAGCATTCAAAAACTGTAGTACAATTAATAAATTCAATATAAAAAGTAGTGTTTTAAATAGCACAGGCTCTGGAATATTTAGCGGATGTAGTAGTTTGAAAACAGTAACTATGAATGGAGAGCTTTCGACAATTCCAGAAGGGATGTTTTCAGGAGCAGAATATATTACAAGTATTACAATTCCACAGACAGTAACAACAATAGGGAGGGAAGCATTTAATAATTGTACGTCATTAAAGCAAGTGGTAATACCAGAAAATGTAGAGCGCTTAGGAGATTTTTCATTTAACAATTGTACGTCATTAAAGAGTGTGACATTTCCTTCAGGTTTAAAAAATATAGATTATCGCTCATTTTATAATTGTACAGCATTACAGGAAGTAGTAATACCGGAAAATGTGCAAGGCATAGGAATGGAAGCATTTGCAGGATGTAGCGCATTAACAAAGCTGACAACAAAGGCAGTCGATACAAGTTGGAGTTATTCTGTTTTCTCAAATGATTTAAGACTTGTCATTTATGGTTTAGAAGGTGCTACAATTGAAACTTATGCAAAAGATAATAATATAAAGTTTGTCTCTATGGGACATGCACCTGGCTGGTTTACAGGCTCTGATGGTCAGGTAAGATATTATGATAAAAATGGCAATATGGTAAAAAATCAGTTTGCTTTTGATGGAAAGTATACCTATTATTTGCAGGCAGATGGAAGTCCAATGAAGGATAGATTAACTTATCATCCGGATGGAGAGCATATTATTTACTTTGATTCCGACGGACATGAAGTATTTAACAGTTTTCAATATTGTCCAAGTGTAGGATATACCTGCTATTTTGATTCTCAGGGATATATTTACAAAGATCAGATTACATTTGTAGGTGATAAAGTATATTATTTAAATGCAAATGGAAAAATGGAACAGAACGGATGGTTCCAGTTCGCAAATGGTAGAGATTTTGGATATGCTAATAGTGACGGAACGTTAAAGACAGATGGCTTTTCTTATGATCCATGGGGAAGAGTTGTATTCTATCATTGGAATGGAATGGTAGCTCGTGGTTTGATAACAGACGGTGCATATTATTATAATATGGATGCTACAGATGGACATTATTTAGGAAGTTTTCCGGTAAACTAAATTGAAAAGGAGAGAAGAGTATGAAAAAACCTTTTAAAGTGTTACTATCAGGAGTTTGTGCATTTGCGATGATGTTTTCTATGGGAGAACAGTTAGCATTTGCAGAAGAAATAAATCCACAGGAATTTGTATCACAGACATATGAGTCTGGAACAGTTACGATTTCCTCAGCAGCAGAGCTTGCAAGCTATGCTGCTGGGACAATGAATCAAAACTATGTTCTTATATGCGATATTGATATTAGTGCATATATTGGAAGTATTGCAGGTATGAGCTTATCCGGAACTTTTGATGGAAATGGACATATTATTTATGGAATGCAGGGAGAAACCTCATTGTTTTCGCAGGTAGCAAGTTCCGGAACAGTAAGAAACCTCACGGTTGTAGGAAATCTACAGGTAAATAGTTCTTCATTAAAAGATGTTGGCGGAATAGTTGAGTATAATGACGGAACCATTGAAGACTGTGTGAGTCGTGTTAATATCAATGCCGGCGGAAGTTATGCAATTCGTGTCGGTGGAATTACAGGTCAGAATGCCGGAAATATTTACAGGTGTAAGAATGAGGGAAACATTTCGGGAAATATAAGTGAAATAGGCGGTATTGCAGCAATGAACGGTGGGGAACATGTTGTTGATTGTGAAAATACCGGAAATATAACATTTAACACACGAGATTGTCATGTCTATGCAGGTGGAATTATCGGAGAGGAAAGCCGTTACATTGGTGCTAGTCAGTTTACGGTTGAAAACTGCAAGAACTTAGGAGATATTCAAGGCGATGCAGGAAATGGAGCAGCATCAATCGGTGGAGTAATCGGAGAAACCGGAAGAAAAGGAGACAATAGCACTTCCTCCATAAAGAATTGTACCAATACGGGAAATATTTCGGGAGTAGGAGAGTTAGGTGGTGTAATCGGAAAAATAGGTCTTGACCATAACTATAGTGTTAATGGAGTAGAGATAGCAAGTAACGGGGACAACATTATTGTAGATGGTTGTGGCAGTACAGGAATAATTACAGCAAAGAAACCAACAGAAGGGAACAATACAACATGGTTAGGGGGAGTATTTGGTAGCATTAATATTACCCAAAATGGAACTATTTATATAAAAAATTGTGGAAGTTCATCAAGTTTATATAGTGAAAATGGAATAACTGGAGAGGATACCGTTGGTGGCATCGGTGGTTCCATGAATAATATTGGAAATGCCGAAGGTATAGCAAATAGCTATGTATATGTGGAGAACTGCTACAATAGAGGGTATATAGATAATAATATAAAATATGTTTCGGATTTGATTGCCGCTACTTATGGTGGAAATATGGCAGTAACAAAGTGTGAGTATAATGGAAACAGATTTAAAATCGATACAGACGGAACTATATATGCTTATTATCCGGATGGAAGTGCTATTTATAATCAGTTTATATTTGATGGATTTTTTACTTATTATATTCAGGCAAATGGAACTGCAATGAAAGATCGATTGACCTATCACCCGGATGGAACACATATTATTTGCTTTGATGCCCAAGGACACGAAGTATTTATGGACTTCCAGTATTGTTCCAGTGTAGGATATACCTGTTACTTTGATTCTTTAGGATATATTTATAAAGACCAGATTACATTTGTTGGAAGTAAGGCGTTTTATTTAAACCAAAATGGTAAAATGGAAAATTCCGGATGGTTTCAGTTCGCAAACGGTGTAGATTATGGTTATGCAAATAGTGATGGAACTTTAAAGACAAATCAATTTTCCTACGATGCATGGGGAAGAGTTGTGTTCTATCATTGGAATGGAATGGTAGCAAGAGGCTTAATAACAGACGGTGTTTACTATTATAGTATGGACACTACCGATGGACATTATCTGGGAAGTTTTCCGGTGAATTAAGAAAGTAAAAATTTTATAGAATGTATCAGAACAGAAAAAGAGGTTGTGACAAACCTCTTTTTCGTTTATACTAGAAAAGAATTCTGTAAAATATAGGTAAGAACGGAGAACACAGATGGATAGAAATAGATTTTATATAGAAAAGATAAGATTTCATTTACAGGAGGAAGATACACTTCTGATACGCGGATGGTATTCCCAGAATAATCCTCAGAAGCGTCAGGTAAAGGTGTACTTGGACGGACAAGAGCTTGCAACTAAGGTAAGTATCAAAAGCGGTGTAACCGTGCGCCAGCGTTACTTGCGTTATCAGGAGAATATTAGTGAGGAATTGACCATTCAGGTGAAATTGCCAAAAGACTGGCAGAATAAGAAGCAGTTGTCTGTGGTAGATACCAGAAACAGTGCCCAGTGGTTAATTGAAAAAGTAAGTGTAAAGCAGTTAAAGAAAAAGCAAAACAGTGTGGAATATTTCATTGAGACAGCAAACGTTTCGGAAAATATATTAACATTGAGTGGATGGGGCATAGGAACCAAAGAGCTTGCATTGACGCTTAAGTTAGATGGAAAGCCTGCAAAAGATGTAACAATTAAGAAAAACTACCGTAGAGATGTAATGGAAGTATTCGAAGAAGTAGGAAATTCCTACGAAGCAGGATTTCAAATATCAACTTCCGTAGCAGGAGTAAAAAAAGTAGAAGTGATTTTGGAATCAGCAGATAAGAAAAGTGTGTATAAAACATCTGTTGCAGCGGCAGCAAGTGGAAAAGGTAGTGCCGCTGGCATCAATGCATTTCAGAAGTTTTTTATTTATCTGCGAAAAGAAGGAGTTTCTGCAACTTTCAACCGAATCCGAGTGAAGTTGTTCCATAAGAAAGACACCTTTACTTATGAAAGATGGCTAAAGGACAATCAGATTACAAAGAGCGAGTTAGAGGAACAGCGAAAAGAGACATTTTCCTACGAACCGAAGTTTAGTATTGTAGTTCCTTTATACATGACAAAGGAATCCTACTTACGGGCATTGATTGAGTCCGTGGCAAATCAAACTTACGCTAACTGGGAACTGTGTTTTGCAGATGGAAGCGGCGAGGGAAGTCCTTTAGAAAAGATTATAAAGGAATATCAGAAGCGTGGATTAGATATTCAATATGAAATTTTAGCGGAAAACAAGGGAATCTCAGAAAATACCAATGCAGCTATAAAAATGGCAACAGGAGATTATATCGTATTAGCGGATCATGATGATATTGTGGCTGAGAATGCCCTATATGAATGTGCTAAGGCAATCAATGCAGATAAAAATATTGATGTGTTATATTCGGATGAAGATAAGATTGATATGGCAGGAAAGAAGTATTTTGATCCGAACTTTAAGCCCGATTTAAATATGGATTTGCTTTGCAGTATGAACTATATTTGTCACTTGTTTGTGGTAAAAAAGACAATCATTGATAAAATCGGAATGTTACGCAGTGAATTTGACGGAGCGCAGGATCATGACTTTATCTTGCGTTGCGTAGAAGTAGCCCAGAGCGTTTACCATATTCCAAAGGTATTATATCACTGGAGATGCCATATTAATTCCACAGCAGCAAATCCGGAAAGCAAGCTGTATGCATTTGAAGCAGGTCGAAAGGCAGTAGAGGAGCATTACAAGAGAATCGGCGTTCCCGCAAAGGTAGAACACAGCAGTTTTTATGGAATGTTCCACACAAAGTTCTGCTGGGAAGAGCAGCCATTGATTTCTATTTTGATTCCAAATAAAGACCACATAGAGGACTTAAAAAAATGTATGGAATCCATAGAGCAAAAATCTACTTACCGTAACTTTGAATTTGTGGTAATTGAAAATAACAGTACGGAAGAGGAAACGTTTGCTTATTATAAAGAGATTGCGAAAAAGGAAAATGTTCAGGTAGTTTATTATAAGGGAGGATTTAACTTCTCTAAAATCAACAACTTTGGTGCCCAATATGCCAAAGGCGAATATTTGTTGTTATTAAACAATGATACAGAGATTATCACACCGGAATGTTTACAGGAATTGTTAGGCTACTGTATGCGCGAAGATGTAGGAATTGTCGGTGCAAAACTTTGCTATGACGATGATACCATTCAGCATGCAGGCGTGGTAATTGGATTTGGAGGAATGGCGGGACATGCCTTTATAGAATCCTCCAGATTTGATACCGGTTATATGGGACGCATCATGTGTGCGCAGGATTATTCCGCAGTAACAGCTGCTTGTATGATGACAAAGAAGAGTGTATACAATGCAGTGGGGGGACTAACAGAGGCATTAGAAGTAGCTTTTAATGATATAGACTACTGTTTGAAAGTAAGAGAGCTTGGAAAACTGGTGGTGTATAATCCATATGCAGAACTGTACCATTACGAATCCAAGTCCAGAGGGATGGAAGATACACCGGAAAAAGTGGAACGCTTTAATAGTGAAGTTGCAAAATTCTGTGAACGTTGGGAAGATATTTTGCAAAAAGGTGACCCATATTACAATCCAAATCTTACCTTAGATAAGGCAGACTTCTCTTTGCGAGTGTAGGATATTTGAATGAAAAAGTCAGTATAAGTGGCTTATCTTGAATAAAAGGTAAAAAAATGTTAGAATAAGCCGTATGTATTTGATTAGAGACAGGTAAAAGGAGAAAAAAATGGATAAAATAGCAGTATTGATTCCTTGTTATAATGAGAGTAAAACAATAGAAAAGGTAGTAACAGATTTTAAACGTGTATTGCCGGAAGCAGTTATTTATGTATATGATAACAATTCTACTGACGGAACAGATGAGATAGCCCGTAAGGCAGGAGCAGTTGTCCGTTACGAGTACCAGCAGGGAAAGGGAAATGTAATACGAAGAATGTTTCGTGATATTGATGCAGAGTGCTATATTATGGCAGATGGAGATGATACCTATCCGGCAGAATTTGCACCGGAAATGATTAAAAAGGTATTTGAGCGAAATGCAGATATGGTAGTGGGTGATCGTTTATCTTCTACCTATTTTACAGAGAATAAGAGACCGTTTCATAATTTCGGTAATTCTATCGTAAGAAAGAGTATCAATATACTGTTTGGTACAGATATTAAGGATATTATGACCGGATATCGTGCCTTCAGTTATCAGTTTGTAAAGTCTTTCCCGGTATTATCAAAGGGATTTGAGATTGAGACAGAAATGAGTATTCATGCAGCAGACAAGAATATGTTTGTAGAAAATGTCATCATTGATTATCGTGACAGACCGGAGGGAAGCGAGTCAAAACTGAATACATTTTCCGATGGATTCAAGGTAATTAAAACGATTGTGAAATTGTATCGTAACTATAAACCGATGGGATTTTTCGGTGGAATCGCTTTGATATTAGCAATTCTTTCTGTATTGTTATTTATACCGGTATTAATTGCTTACCATGATACCGGTATGGTTGGAAATTTCCCAACATTGTTCGTATCCTTATTTATTATGTTGGCTGCAATTCAGTCATTCTTTGCAGGAATGATTTTACAGACAAGCTGCCAGAAGAATCGTCAGGACTTTGAAATGCAGTTACAACGATTGAAGGATGAGAGGGATAGAAAATAATGTGGGACAAGATAAAAAAGATAGATAGAAAATATGTGTGGGCGGTGTTTGCAGTATTGTTTTCTGCAATGGTAATGCTGTATTTCAAAGGCGTATTTATCGGTGCTTCCCAGACAGATTTTAATGAGATGGATGCAAATACAGAAAATGTACCATTGTCTGCCGGAACAGTTCGCCAGTCTTTTAACATATTAAATGATATGAAGTATATTGACATGCTGTTGGCTAACACAGGTGAAAAGACAGAGACTGTGCAGATTGTGTTGGGAAATGCTCAGACAGGAGAAGTGTTGGGAGAGCAGACCGTAGAGGTAGCACCATCCAACGGAATGGAACAGCAGATACATCTGGATATGCAGACCAATGGAATTGATGCCGGAACAGAGCTGTATGTGGAGATACAGTCTGATGTACAAAATCAGGATGTATATGTGTGTGTAGATTCCGGGGAATACGAAGAGCAGTTCACACAGAACGGAACAGCATTGTGGTATCGTATTCGTATGTCTATTACATATGGATTAGTTAGTTTAAAACTGTTTTTTGTCATTACCGGATTTTTTGTATTGGTATCTGCCTTAATCTTTTTTGTACCAATCAAAGGAACGAAACATTATAACGTACAGATGATGTTCTTAGTACTTGGAATAATTGGCGGAATTGCAATGGCGGTAATGAATCCGCCGGGACAGGAATGTGACGGTTGGGATCATTTCCTGCGAGCAACAGATGTTTCTTATGGAAATGTGTTGCGTCCGTTTGCAGATGTTGCACATAAAGACGGTGTGATTCGTGTGCCGGAGAATATCAATGATTTTGATTTTGGATTGGTTCAGCCGAATTCAAGTTATGGTACTGTTTATGTGAAAAATTTACAGGAACAGAGTTTTGCAAAAGATACGATATTAATGAAATATGATGGAGGCGTGACCTCTATTTCCTATTATCCACAGGCAATCGGAATTTTCTTAGGTAGATTGTTTGGACTTAGCATGTACGGAGTCTTTTTAATGGCAAGATTATTCAATCTGGCTGTGTATATGGTAATTGTGTATTTTGCTATCAAGATAATTCCGATTTATAAACAGCTTATGGCAGTTGTTGCCATTATGCCAATGATGATGTATCAGGCAGCTTCCTGTTCACCGGATGCGCTTTTAAATGCCTTATGCTTTTTATTTAGTGCGTTGTGTATACGTTATGCATTAGAGGAAGAAAAGAAATTGAATTGGAAAAATGCCATTGCATTGAGCGCAATACTCTTGGTTATTTTTGTAATGAAATATGTATATATCTGTATTGGTTTGTTGGTGTTCTTAATTCCGATGAAGCGTTTCGGAGAAAAGAAGGATTACTGGAAAGCCTTTGGAATAGCCATGATTCCATTGGTGTTGATTGGTGGATATTTGTTACTCCACATGTTTGGTTCTGTGTCTACTTTGCAGGCAACTACCGATGGCATTTCACAGACACAGTACTTAAAGCAACATCCGTTAATGTTACCAAAAGTTATTGTGGCAACCATTGTGCAGCAGTTTGATTATTTTATGGGAAATGTCAATACACTGGGCTGGTTAAAATATCCATTGGGAGCGTTGTTGTATATTGTTCCGTGTTTTGTAGTTGGAGTTGCATGTGTAAATACCAACGAAATGTCCAAAAAGCTAACACGCGTCCAGAAAATTATCTGTGTATGTGCGGGTGGATTGTGTATTCTGGCAGTATTTGTGGGACTATATATCGGTGATGGTGTAAACAATGCAGTGGGAACGCCGGTAGTACATGGTTTTCAGGGAAGATATATTTTACCGGTGTTACCATTACTGTTCATAGGAACCGGAAGTAAGAAAATCGAAAATAAAATAGAGCGTTTTTCAGAAAAAGCAGTAGGCGGCATGGGACTTATGACTGCATATGCCGTTATCCAGTTAGTATCATACTGTTATTAAAAGAAAGGACACATTATGGAAAGTTCAATAGCAGCATCACTCTTTTTTATCGTTGCATGGGGTGCTTTGGCGAGTGGAATATATTTTAGTAAAAAATCTGAGAAGAAGTTAGACGCAGTTACATGGGTAGTAGCCGATATTTTGGTTACTACCTGTTGGCATGTTTTGGTAGCAGCAGTAATCAATCTGTTAAAAGTTCCGGTAAACATTATTACTATAGGAATTTTTGATTTATGTGCAGGAGCAGTTTTGTGGTTTCGCATTTATAAATCAAAGGAAAGACAGAAATATGAATTTCATATCGGCGATGCAGTTTTTTGTGTGGCGTTATTGGTGTTTTCTGTGTTGTTGACAAAATATCGTTATGGTGGAACAGAGTTTTTTATCAATTATCTTACCATAGACCCGGCAGCACATTTTAAGGCAGCCATGGATGTGGTGAACAATCAGTGTGTAAACAACATGTTTTATCAGGCATTAACCAATGGATTGTTGATAGAAGTGTTTTCGCCCTTACTAAAAGTGGATTACTACTATCGAATATTTGTGTTTAGTGAGCCGCTATTTTTAGCATTAGCAGGTGGAATGTTTTACGGAACGATAAAACGATACTTAAATACCAGATTTATGCAGGTGGCAGGAATTATTGTATCATTCCTGTATATTGGTGGTTATCCATTAGACAGTACAGAATACGGCTTTGTATATCTTGGAATGGGAGTTACGCTTTTGATATTATTAGTATTCTTAGCAGATACATTTGCCAAGGATGAAATTGCCAAGTGGTGGAACATAGTTCTATTATCGTTAGGTTGCCTTGGCATTTTTGAGTGTTATGTTATGTTTATGCCGATTATATTCTTTGCGGTTATTTTTGTAGTATTTTTAAAACAGCAAAGAGCAGGAATCTTAATTTCCAAAGACACGGTTATCACTTGTCTTGCGATTTTCCTGATACCATGTATTTTGGGAATGGTGTATACATACTTTGGGATTTTCGGTAGCAATTTAACCGTTGGCGGAGCATTGTCAAACGAAGGGGCAATTTACAGAGACCTGTATTCTAATTTTGTTCCGTTTTTACCATTTGCACTGTATGGATTCTATAAAGAAGTAAAAGAAAAGAAAAATACAACAACTTTATTCTTACTTCCGTTTTTAGTAATCTTTATGATAGGTCTGTTTCTAAGAGGAATGGCGGGAAAAGTATCCTCCTATTATTATTACAAGACCTATTATGTATTATGGTTTGTTGTGATGTTATTGGTGATTGCCGGAATTTCTTATATGACAAAGGAAACAAGAATTGTAACCGGATGTTGTTTTGCTGTATGGCTTGCAGTATTTGGGGCAATGGTATTTCATATAGAAGAGAAGATTCAAGGAAGAAATGAACTGTTTAATGTAAATATAAAGTCCTCGGCATTCAATGATATTTTTAGTTATAATTATAATAACCTGCGGTCAGCAGGCTATTCACTAGACAAGCGAGAGTTATACCATTATGTGTATGATGAATTGATTTCTAAGGGACAGGATATGGTTCCAATCGCCAGTTACTGGCAGGACGATTTCTGGTATCAGGGAATTACCAATCAGAGAAATGATGGTTGGGATGTGAATAACTCAGCAGGATTTTTGGAAATGTTGTTAAATTCCGATGCAGAATATGTATTAGTGCTTACAGATAGTCAAAGCACGGTTTACTTAGACAATCAGACATATTTTGATTCATTGGAACGCGTGTATGAGAATGCAGCAGGATTTGTAGCAAAGTTGAAATAAGGAGGCAGAAATGAGTCAGGCAAAAGTAAAAGTATTAATGTCTGCCTATAATGGTGAAAAATACATTGCCCAGCAGATTGACAGTATTTTAGGGCAAACCTATGAAAATATTGAGATTTATGTGCGAGATGATGGTTCCAAGGATAATACCTTAAAGGTATTAGAACCATATGTGGAAAAAAATCAGATTCACTTGGAAAAGGGTGAAAATGTAGGATTTGTAAATAGCTTTTTATGGTTAGTTGCCAACAGTGGCGAGGCAGATTATTATGCATTTTCCGATCAGGATGATGTATGGTTTGAAAATAAAATCGAGATGGCACTGGAGCGTTTGGAAAATACGCCAAAGGATAAACCGGTCTTATACTTTTCCAATTATGATTACTATGACGGAGATTTGAATTTCATGGCACATCGAGATGGAAAAACCCCTAAGATGGGATTTCGTAATTCCCTGGTAGATTGTGTTTCCCTTGGATTTAACAGTGTATTTAATAAGACTGCAAGAGATATTGTAGCGGCAGATGTTCCAAAGAAATGTACCGGGCATGACTGGTGGATGTATATGATTTGCGCCGGAATGGGTGAGGTAATTTATGACGAACGCCCCACTACAAAATATCGCAGACATGCAAATAACGTCAGTGATGGTGGAGATAGTTTTATCAAGTTTCAGATATGGCGATTCAAGCGTTTCTTTTTGAATCACTATTTCCATCATATTCATGAGCAGATAAAGGAATATGAAGTATTATATAAGGAAAGATTATCTGTTAAAGATCAAAAGACCCTTGCAATGTTTACGAAAGACGGATTTCATCCGTTATTGGCATTAAAGAAAACCTTTTATCCAAAGTATTTCCGTCAGGGGATTGTAGACGAAATTTTCATAAGAATTATTTTCTTAATAGGACGATTATAATATGAGTAAAACAAGTGAGAAAAAAGTAAGAACAGTACAACAGAATATGTTGTTTAATACGGTAGGCTCTTTGATTTATTATGTATGTCAGTGGTTGATATCTGTAATTATTGTACGAGTTTCCGGTTTTGGTGATGCAGGGCTTTTATCCCTAGCCATGAGTGCAACAGCAGCACCGGCAATTGTAGGTCTGTTTAATGTAAGAAGTTATCAGGTGTCCGATATGGACGGACAGTACACGGACAGAGAGTATATGCGTTCCAGAGTATATACCAATGTGTTGTCTGTTGTAGCGTGTCTGCTAGTGGTTTTATACTATGGGTATTCCTTAGATAAAGCAATTATTATCATGAGTTTTATGGGCTTTAAGGTCGTGGAAGGAATGGCAGATGTATATTATGGAATCGACCAGAAAAATGAACGAATGGATTATGCGGGAATTTCCCTGACAATTCGTGGAATCGGTTCGATGGTAGTTTTCTTTGCGGCGTTCATTATAGTCGGTAATGTATCACTTATTATGATGTCAGATACACAACCGATTTCTGATACTATGTTTGTCACAGCACGTTTATTAATCAGTATTGTGGCAATGTCACTGTTTTCTTTAGCAGTGGTGCTGTTCTATGACAGACGCAAGGTAAAGCGTTATGTAGAAGAAACACCGATAGACAAAGCGGTTATGAGAAAACAGGTAAAGTCCTTATTGATTACCTGTTTTCCATTAGCAGTGGTAGCATTTTTAAATAATATGTCTTTGACCATACCAAAATTATATTTAGAACAGTTCTTTGGAGAAAAAGTGATGGGAATTTATTCTTCTGTTGCATCTCCTACCATTGTAATCCAGCTGGCAGCAACAACCCTGTTTGCACCACTGATTCCACCGTTGACCGTAGAGTTTAACAATGGCAATAAAAAGAATTTTTTAAGTGGATTGAAAAAGTTTGCTTTATTGATAGGTGCAATTACCATAGCAGCATTAATAGGTTCTAAGCTGTTAGCGCATTGGGGATTGGTATTGCTGTTTGGAACAGATATTGAGCCATATGTTTATCTGTTTATTCCGGTAATTATTGTGTCCATATTGATTGCCATTAACGCAAGTATGTTCAGCGTATGTACCTTGATTCGTGCCATTAAGTCACAGTACCTTATTGGCGGATTTGGAATTTTAGCGGCAGTCATAGGTTCACTTACCGTTGTAAAAGAATATTCTATGGACGGAGTAGTGTGGGCATTAGTAGCAACACTATTGGTTCAGATTCTGATACAGTTTATAATTATTTATCGAAAAGTAAAGAAAATGTGAGAGGCGAAAAATCATGGGAAAGCCAAAAGTAAATGTAGTTCTGGCAACTTATAATGGAAAAAAATTTTTAAAACGTCAGTTAGACAGTATTGTGAATCAGACATATGAAAATATAGATATTTATATTCGAGACGATGGTTCTAAGGATGATACCGTTGCTTTTTTAGAGGAATATATCAAGAAGGATACCAGTGGAAGAAGAATTGCTTTATTAGATAATGGCGGAAAGAATCTGCGTTGTCCATACAGCTTTTACGAGATTTTGCGTAAGTGTGATGAAGCTGATTATTACTCTTTTTGCGATCAGGATGATGAATGGTATCCGGATAAAGTTGCATGGGCAGTGGAGCGTTTAGAACAAGAAGATAAAAATCAGATTTTGTTATACTATACCGCATGTGATTACTATACGGATAAGGGAGAGTTTATCCGCCGTTCTCCAAAGCAGAAAGAAACATTGGAGTTATCAGATGTTATTTATTATACGCCGGGTTCTGGATTTACCATGGTAATCAATGAACGGGCAAGACAAGAACTGTTATTGCAGGTGCCGCTGGGAAAGGAATTGCATGACCGTTGGTTGATTCGCGGAGCAGTGTGCTTTGGTAAGGTATTGTACGATGAACGAAGCTCGGCAACACATATCCGCCATGAAGAAGCAGTGACTTCCGGTGATGCAGGGACCGGAAACCTTATAAAGTATTTTGTGCAAAAGGAAATCTTAGGACCGGAGGCAAAAGAAGATAAAAAGTCCTTACAGTATTTTTATCACACCTTTGAAGGTCGATTAAATTCAGCGCAAAAAAAGATACTTTCTGTTTTTATACGAGATGGATTTTCCCTGCCAAACTGGTTTCATAAAGTGTTTTATCCAAAACGCCTGCGTACCAGAACACCGGGAGAAATTGCATTACGAATATTGTTTATATTAGGAAGAATTTAGAAAGAAAATCAAGAAAAAATCGCAAAAAGCGTAGATATCAAAAAAGAAGAAAGAATCATGGTAAAATATGCCCTATACATTTGAGAAATAAGTTGTGTAGGGTATTTTTTTATGAATGGAATTGGAACAGTAATTAAAAATTTGCGTAAGGAGGAAGGAGTATCACAAACAAAACTAATAAAGGGTCTATGTTCACACACCACGCTGTGCAGAATAGAAAGTGAAGAGCGAAGACCGGATCAGCTATTGCTGGAAGCCATTTTACAGCGACTGGGAAAATCATTTGATAAGTTCGGAACGATTATCAGTGTAAAAGATTACCATATGTTAGAAGAACGTGATAATATATGGAACGCTCTTTTAAGAGGAAAATACGAAGAGACATATCATCGGTTAAGAAGCTACGAGAAAGATGTAAATATGCAGGATACATTCCAAAAACAATTTGTGTTAAAGTGTCTGGGAATGTTGCAGGCAGAAAAAGGAAAATGGAAAGAAAGCGTAGAAACCATAGCCCAGGCGATATACTTAACAGTCCGTGATTTTATGGAAATGTCTATAGAAAAACTGGTATTAGGCAGGAATGAAATGTTTCTGATATTATTACTTTCCCGCGGGTATGAAAAGCTGGGAAGGCAAGAAGAAGCAAAGAAATTAGTATACGGATTATTAAAAAACATAGAAAAGAAAAAATGGGACGAAGAGGAATTGGTAAAAATATATCCCAAAGTGGTATATGCCGGTATTCAATTTTTAAAAGAAGAGAAAAAATATGAAGTTGTGATATTGTTGGCAAATAAAGCAATCGATTTATTAAAGCGCAATGAAGTTATTTTTCAGTTGGCAGATTTCATGGAAGAACTTATGTGGGCAATGCAGCAAAAAGCCCGGGAAGAAAACCGTAAACTAACACAGGAAGAAGCCTTTTTATATATACAAATAAAAAGACAAAAAGCAGCCCTGGAAAAGGTGTGGGAAGAGTACGGAGGGATTCCCCAAGAAAATATGTGGTGTTGTACCAATATTCAAAAGAATCTTGTTACAAGTAATGAAATTATAAGAAAATGTCGGGAAAATGCAGGATTGTCTCAGGAGGCATTGAGTGACGAAGTTTGCAGTTCCGAAACTCTGTCACGAATTGAAAGGGGGCTTGTTACTCCGGAAGAAAAGAATTATCGCAGCCTCATGGAAAAAATGAATCAGGCGATAGAACGAGATCGAGGTTTTATCAATGTAGAAGAGTATGAGTTGCGAGAAGAATTGCGGATGGTTTCTAAGTATACCACCCAGATGGAATATGAAAAAGCCTATCGGGTCTGGCACAAGCTTCGTAAAAAAATCCCGAAAAATTCAATGGAAAATCGTCAATGTATTCTACGTTATGATACGCTAATTCATTATGGAAAAAGAGAAATCGGATGGGAAGAGGCAATCAGGCGGTATGAGACAGCTTTGCGGGAGACCATGCCAAAGTTCGGAAAAATAGATATTACCAGGTGGCCATTAACCAGAACAGAGATATTTCTTCTAAATAATATTGCAAGTGGTTATTATAATATAGGAAGAAAGCAAGAAGCAAAAGAAATCTTAAATAGTATTAAAAAGTCCATTCAAAGCAGTAACGTTGCAGTTACTTATCAAGTGAGAGAATATGTAGTGGTGCTATATAATATAGCTATGATAGAAAAGCTAGAAGGAAACACAGCCAGAGCACAAAGGATATTTGAAGAAGGAATATATTTGGAACTTCAGGCAGGAAGATTTACAAAAGTAGCCAAGTTACTATACGGAATCGGTTGGGTACTAAAAGAAGAAGGACAAGAAGAAAAAGCCCGTCAAGTCATAAAACAGGCATTTTTCCTAAGTGATATTACAAACTCCCCAAGACTTCATAATGATATCTATAACTATTGGCAAAGGAATTGGAACGATAGTATTTTGCCTAAAAGTTATCATAATCCCATTCAGGATCTGTGTACGGAAGAATCATAAAAGCCTTTCCTCCTTTGTGAAAAGTTCAAAAATATTATGCGAAAGATGCAAGAAAAAGCCCATGATATTGCCGGAAAGATATATAATAAAAATTTTTCGGCAAAAACCATGGACTTTTTTTAAAATTCTGTCATAATAAAAAGGTTATTGCGAGTGTATATTTAGGTATGCTAGAATAAAAAAGAATGATTTAAGATTAAGAAGGAAGAATGAATATATGAAAATTACACCATATCGAATTATGAAAGGCTTTAAATATTTAAAACATTATGGTCCAAAAGCATTTTGGGCAAGACTTTGTGACCGCATGGAGCCGGAAGAAGTGCCATATGAACCTTGGTATGAATATTACAAAGCAGGAACAGAAGAACTGCAAAAGCAAAGAAAACAGGAACGAAAGTTTTCCTATCGACCATTGATTAGTATTGTGGTACCTACTTATCAGACCCCGGAAAAGTATTTGATAGAGATGTTGGAGTCTGTACACAAGCAATCCTATTCAAACTGGCAGTTGTGTATTGCAGATGCAAGTCCAAGTGATGAGGTTAGAAAAATCGTAGAACAGTTTATTGGGGAACAGCAGGAAAACAGAATAAAGTATCGTCACCTTGATAAGAATCTGGGAATTGCAGAAAATACCAACGAAGGATTAAAAGATGCAGAGGGTGAGTGGATTGGACTGTTAGACCATGACGATTTGCTGGCACCGGAAGCATTGTTTGAAATGGTGTCTAAGATGAATCAGGATTTGGAATTTGAAGTAATTTATTCCGACGAAGATAAGATTACCGAAGGAAAAAAGGGAGAGTGGGTACATTCACAGCCCCACTTCAAACCGGACTTTAGTATTGATTTATTACGTTCCAATAACTATATTACTCATTTCTTATGCGTGAAGCGTAACGTATTAGAACAGGTAGGCGGTTTCCGCAAAGAATTTGACGGCGCACAGGATTATGATTTTATTTTGCGTTGTACCGAAAAGGCGAAAAAAGTAGGACATGTGGCGAAGATACTGTATCACTGGAGAGTGCATCGCAGTTCTACCTCAGACAATCCAATGAGTAAAAAATATGCCTATGACGCAGGACAAAGAGCAATTGAGGAACATTTGGAGCGTGTAGGACAGATTGGAACGGTAACCCAGAGAAAGTTTTTTGGCTTTTATCGTGTAAAGTATAAAGTACATGGAAATCCCTTAGTAACCATTTTGATTCCAAATAAGGATCAGGCAAAGACGTTAAAACGTTGTATCGAATCCATAGAAAAGTCCACATACAATAATTATGAAGTGATTATTGTAGAGAATAATAGTGAGGAAGACGAGACTTTTCAGTATTATGAAACACTTTGTGGAGCAAAATACCAGAAGGTGTCCGGCGGCATATCTTGTCAGGGAACTTTAGCTGGTGGACAGAAAGTTAAGATTGTTACATGGGAACAGGGATTTAATTATTCTGCAATCAATAACTATGGAGCTTCCTTTGCAGCAGGAGAGTACCTGATTTTATTAAATAATGATATTGAGTTGATTACAAGAGACTGGATAGAAGAAATGCTTGGAAACTGTCAGCGACCGGAGGTAGGAATTGTGGGAGCACGTCTATACTATCCGGACAATACCATTCAGCATGCAGGAATTGTATTGGGAATTGACGGAATTGCAGCGAATATGTTCCCGGGATTGAAGCGGGAACGAGAAGGCTATATGCATCGTGCTGCTACTCAGTTGAATTACAGTGCGGTTACTGCTGCTTGCATGATGATAGAAAAACGTATTTTTGATGAAGTAGAAGGATTGGACGAAGTCCTCACTGTGGCATTCAATGATTTGGACTTGTGCCTTCGAGTAGGACAGGCAGGTTATCTGGTAGTCTATAATCCATGGGTAGAGGCATATCATTATGAATCTAAGAGCAGAGGAAAAGAAGATACGAAAGAAAAAGTACGCAGATTTGGTGATGAGATAGAGTTTATCAGAACCAGATGGATTTCCTTACTAAAAGAAGGGGACCCATATTATAACAAGAACTTTTCCCTGAAAAAGTGTAACTATGCCCTAAAACCGTATAAGTAAGGAGAAATGTCCATGCGAGAATCATTTGCAAAAAACAGAACAGGAATTTTATTGATGTTGCTTTCCTCCATTTGTGCATGTCTCGGACAGTTATTATGGAAACTGTCAGCAGAGCAGGGATTACTCATCGCATTGTTGGGATTTGTATTTTATGGTATAGGGGCGTTGATTATGCTGATTGCATATCGATTTGGCAGTCTTTCCGTATTGCAACCGATGCTTAGTATGAATTATGTGTTAAGTATTCTGTTGGGCGCAGTGGTTTTAAAAGAAGTAGTAACCATACGCAAAGTAATAGGAGTACTGGTAATCATGGCAGGAGTAATACTCATCGGGGGAGGAGACGAAGAATGATTTATTATGTGATTTTAATTGGGGGAACTGTATTAGGGGCAGTTGCATCCATGTTTTTTAAGCAAGCCTCAGAGAAAGAAAATATCATAAAGGCACTGTGGGATATCAAGTTGTATATTGGTGGTGTATTGTATCTGGCATCTGCTTTAGTAGATATTTATGTATTGCGTTACTTAGATTACTCTGCGGCACTTCCTTTTACGGCAATTACTTATATCTGGACATTGTTGTTAGCGTATTTTGTGCTGAAGGAAAAAATATCGAAAAAGAAGATTATCGGGGTAGGATTGATTGTACTGGGAGCAATTTTAGTGATGTAAAATATAGGAAAAAAAGCAGAAAAGGGCATACCGGAACGAAGTATCATAAATAAAACAGTTGTGTGGAAATAAAGAAAGCTGTATACTTGTATAAGTATACAGCTTTTTAGTAGGAGGAGATTATGGATAAAAAGAAAAAAAGTAAAATAATTCTTGCAATTTTAATTGTAGTACTTGTAGTGAGTGTTTCCTTTATAGTGGTATATTTTGTGAAACAAAATAATGCTAAGAATGAATACAAAGATTTACAAAGCAAAGCAAAGGTAAAAGAGACTACCAAAGAAACACCGGATGAGTCACAGGAAGATGGCGAATATAAAAGCCCTATTGATTTTGAAGAACTTTGGAAAACAAATGAAGAGATTTATGCATGGATTCAAATACCGGGGACGGACATTGACTATCCAATTGCACAAAGAGCAGATGACGATGCATACTACTTGAATCATACGATAGAAGGAACAGAAGGATTACCTGGGTCTATTTATACAGAAGCGATAAATAGCAAAGATTTTTCAGATTTTAATACCGTGATTTACGGTCATAATATGAAAAACGGAACTATGTTTGCAGGTTTACATAAGTATGAAGATAAAGAGTTTTTAAAGGAAAATCCATATGTATATATTTATTTACCGGATAAAACCTTGAAATATCAGATTTTTGCAGCAGTTGTGTTTGATGATAGACATGTAATGCATAGTTTTGATTACAGTACTCCGGAAGGTCGTCAGCAATTCTTAGACGAAATAAAGGGAGTGCGAACTATGGAGTCCGGTTATGATGAAAATGTAACAGTAGGAACCGATAGTAATATTATTACACTTGCAACTTGTATAGGAGGACAACCAGACAATCGCTGGTTAGTAGAGGCGGTATTAGTAGACGATGGAACAAAATAAAGAGGGGCTTACGCTTGCAATTGTAAAGAAACGTAAGAAGAGAAGAAAAAGAATTAAAGTTATTTTAATAATAGCAGGTATAATAGTAGCACTTTGCATCTGTGCGGTAGCGGCATTTTTTATCTTGCGTAAAGTAGGAGAAAATAGTCTAAAGGGAAATGTACAAAATCAGGCAAAGGAAAATTACATAACATACCAAGGGAAAAAGTATCAGTATAAGAAAGATATGGTAAATATTCTGTGCTTAGGAGTGGATATACGTCAGGAGAATCTGGACGAATGGGCACAGGAAGATGCACAAGCACAGGAAGAAGCGTCTCAGGAAAATGAAAGTGAAAGCAAACAAGAGGCAATAGAGCGTCAAAAACTTACGGGAAATAAAACCGAAAGACGAGCAGGACAGGCGGACGCTATTTTTCTGGTAGCCTTAGATACCAAAGAGCACACAATGGATGTAATTGCAGTTCCAAGAGATACTATGGTTCCGGTAAAGAAATATTCTGTTAGCGGGGAATATGAAGGAACACAGGAAATGCAGATTACTTTGCAGCATGCATATGGAGATGGCAAGGAACAAAGTTGTGAATTGATGGAGGAGGCAGTATCAAACTTGTTTTATCAATTGCCAATCAACGGATATTGTTCTATTAATATGTTGGCGCTTCCTATTGTAAATGATGCAGTAGGTGGTGTGACGGTGCATATTGATGAGGATTTGACCTTGCTAAATCCGGAATTTACAACAGGAAGTGATGTACTGCTACAGGGGGAAGCGGCAATGGACTTTGTAGGTGGCCGTGATATTACGGTAGCCCAAAGTAGTCTTGCGCGAATCGGAAGACAGAAAGAATATCTGATGTCTTTTGTTCCAACAGCTAAAAAGGCGATAAAAAAGGATATTACTTTGCCAGTGCAGTTATATCAGACGTTAAGTCAATACATGGTTACAGATATCAGCGCAGATGAAGTGACCTATCTTGCATCCGAGGGAATCCAGTGTGACTTTTCCCAAGACAATCTGCATATTGTAGATGTAGATGTGCAGATGGGAGAGCAGTACGAAGAATACTATGCTAAGGATGATGAACTTTACCAAATGATTATTGATATTTTTTATGAGGAAATAAAGTAAAGTTTAAGAATCTCTTAATCTGTAAAAAAGAGAATGTTATTGTAAAAAGAAATGTGCTATAATTCTGCGTTGTGAGGAAAATCCAAAGAAAATTAGTGAGGATGAGAAAATGAAGAAGAAAAAACATGGAAAAAAGCATAGAAAAGCGTGGAAGATTGTAGTAGCAATCTTAGCGGTTATTGTAGTATTGATTTTGGGAGTGGTAGCTTTTGCATGGAGTAAGTTCCATAAGATGGATAAAATTGAGCTGAAAAATGTAAAAGTAAATAAATTACAACCGGAAACAGAGAAAGCACTAAAAGGATATACCACAATAGCACTGTTCGGATTGGACAACCGTTCCAATGGAAACTTCAAAAGTGGAAATAGTGATACCATTATTGTAGTAAGTATTAACAACGATACCGGTGAGATAAAAATGGCATCCGTATATCGAGATACTTATTTGGACATTAGCGAGAATAAGTTCCGAAAAGCAAATGCGGCATATAGCAGTGGTGGTCCGGAGCAGGCAGTTAATATGTTGAATAAGAATTTGGATTTAAATATTACAGATTATGTAGCGGTTGATTTTAATGCTGTGGTAGAGGCAGTAGACTTGCTAGGCGGCATTGAATTAGATGTTACTTCAGAAGAAGTAAGCTATATGAACGATTATATTGATGGAGTAAGCGAGGTGACAGGTAAGAAAGGTCATCATGTAAGTGCAGGAAAGCAGACCTGTGATGGTGTACAGGCTACAGCGTATGCAAGAATTCGATATACCACAGGGTGGGATTATAAACGAACAGAACGCCAAAGAACGGTAATTACCAAAATGTTTGAAAAGGCAAAAGGGACAGATTTGCTGACGCTAAACAAGATGTTAGATGAAATACTTCCGGAAGTTTCCACCAGCTTAAGTGCCGGAGAAATCTTGAACATGGCGGGAGATATGACAAAATATCATATGGGAGAAAATACCGGTTTTCCATTTGATAAAGAATCTACCAACCTTGGAAAATTAGGAAGTGTGGTAGTTCCGGTAGATTTAGAAAATAATGTCATTCAGCTTCATCAATTTCTATATGCAAATGAATCTTATACACCATCTCAAACGGTAAAAGATTTGAGCAAAACCGTACATGACAATACAGGATATTAAAAACAAGACGAAACAGCTTATACCAAGCAGGTATAGGCTGTTTTTATATCATGGAAAATACCATGTTGTATTAAAGTGTGAAAGTTATGATTTTCCTATGATATAAAAAACGCTCTGCTAAGGAGGATTGCTCCGCATTTCTGACGAGTTTTGTCAATAAAATGCTAATAGTATGCGCAAAATTCATATAATAGTAAAAAAGTTGGAAAAAAATGGTAAAATATAGAAAAAGAGAAATGAAGGTGAGAATGTGGACGGAATCGGAAAGATTATTTTGGAAGAGAGAGAACAGGCAGGTATTTTACAGAATGAGTTATGTAAGGGAGTATGTTCGGCGGCCACGTTATCAAGATTAGAATGGTCTGAACAAAATATAGGACAATGGGGTATCGATGTGTTTTTACAACGTTTAGGAAAATCCCAAGATAAGTTTTGGACAATTGTTCATATTGGCGATTATGAACTTATGGAATTACGAAGAAAGTTGTGGAATTATATTTTACATAAAGATTATGAAAAAGCTGAAAAGGAAATAAAGAAATATCAGAAATGTGCAGGAAAAGAAACGATGCATGAGCAGTTTTGGAAGAAATGCCAAGGATTGATAAAAGGAAAAAGAGATAATGATTGGAAAGGAGCATTGCAAAGTTTTGAGAAAGCAATAAGGGCGACGCTACCGGATTTTTCTATAAAAAAGATAAGGAATACATTGATGGGAAGGGATGAGATGCAAATCGTGCTTTTGATGGTAGAGGCATACAAAGGCATTGGTGAGGAAGAAACAGCCCGACAAATGACAAAGGATCTTATAGAAAATATTAAGGGAAAACACTGGGATGAAGAAGAATTGGCAAAAATTTATCCAAAGGCAGTGAAAGTTTATAATGAATTTTTGAAAAAAGAAAATCAATATGAGCAGGTTATTACTCTTTCGCAAGAGGCAACGGAAATGTTAATAGAAAATGGAATTATATTTTTACTAAAGGAACTATTACAAGACGTTGTTTGGGGAATGGAGTGCTGTCAAAAGGTAGAGGAAAGACGATTTACCATTCGAGAAGAAATGGAATATAAACAGCTGAAAAAGCAAATTCAGGTATTAAAAGAAGTCTGGGAGGAGTATGGTAATCTGCCGGAAGACAGTATGCTGTATTGCACCAATGTACAAAAGGATGTAAGTGTCAGCAATGAAATTATGGCGAAATGTCGAAAACTGTGTAATTTGTCACAGGAAAAGGCAAGCGAGGATGTCTGTACAGTAGAACAGTATTCCAGAATAGAGACAGGAAAATGTTCGCCGTTGGAGAAGAGTTATCGGGCGTTAATGGAAAAAATGAACCAGGCGCAAGAACGAAATCGTTTTTTTATTAATGCACAGGAATACAGTATACATGAGAAGATAAGACAGATAGAAAAAAGGATAAGTGGACAGGAAATAAAAAAAGCTGCTCAAGAATGGAGTAAATTAAGAAAAGAAATACCAGATGATACTTTGAACAATCGTCAGTATATAGCAAGATACGATGCGCTGATGCGATGGTATAATAAGCAAATAACACCATTAGAATATATTAAAGAAATGAAGGAAGCATTGCGTATTACTATGCCTAAGCTAGAAACCATTGATATTAGAAAATGGCCATTGTCTAGAAATGAGATGTTTTTATTAAATAGTATTGCAAGTGCATATTATGTTATGGGAGAGAATGGAAAAGCAAGAGAAATATATAGTGCCCTATTGGAAACCGTGGTAACGAGTAATGCAAATCAGGTATATCATATTACCGAATATCGTGTATTGGCTTATAATATAGGGTTGTTAGAAGGAAAAGAGCATAATTATGATAATGCTAGGGAAATTTTAATATGTGGGATTAAAAGTTGTATGCAGGCTGGAAGAATGGAAATGTTAGCTAGTTTTCTATATTGTTTAGGATGGGTTTTACGAGAAGACGAAAAGAATGCAAATAGAGAAAATGCAGCAGAGAAACACGGCGAAAAAGCCCGTCATATTTTAGAACAGGCTTTTTATCTTAGTAATGTTTTGAATTTACCAAACCTCTGTAATGAAATATGTGATTACTACGAAAAGGAATGGAATCAAAAGATTATATATTAGTAGGTTCCATCAATAAAATTTGGATCCATAGCAACAAGTTGTGGCTTTTCAGAAGTGGACAATGAGGTTAAAGCTCCCAGGGCTGCAACTGCGCACAATGCTACTGCAAAGATAATGGATTTTGTTGATTTTAAAATGTTTTTTTTCATAAATTTTCACTCCTTTTTTTCGTTTGTTTGCAAGGCAATTATGTAAAAAAAACACTCAAAACCCCATGAGCTTGAATGTGAAAAAACAGGGGTAAATTTAACGTATGATGTCATGGCATTTTTTGTAGAAAGTTGTCATAATAAAAGGTTACGGATAAGTAAGATAAGCAATAAAATATTCCGATTTGGTCGCTTAAAATTTGTGATTAAATCGGAATATTTGTTTATGTTTTTTGAAAAATAATTGACATGATACTGGAAAATGTTTACAATAAAATTTAGTTGAGGGAAAAGAGGGCAAAAGAAGTAATAAGGAAAAATTCATAGCCTGTCATTCGACAGATTACTGGTTCGGTAGAAATACCAAAGAAAATGAAGCAAATAAATATAAAGGAGAGAAAGTTATGGCATACCTTATAGGTTATTTTGGCGTAATATTTTTCATGTCATATCTAATCGTTCATTTTGGAATGAAAGGAAAGTATATGAAAAAATACGGGGAACCCATGGGAACAGGAAAAGAAATTTTTAGAATCATTATAATTGGAATTGTATTAAGTGCCATCAGTATGTTAGGTAAATAGTGCAAAGAAATGAGACGGAAAAGAGGGAAAAAATGAATCAAAGGGATGTAAACAGAACACTGATAAACCAGTTTGTACAACAGCAGGATTTAAACGAACAGCAACAGAAAACACTGGAACAGTGGTTCCTTACATATGAAAGTAAGTTGCAGAAATTGTACGAGTATTATAAAAATGTGTTTAACAGTAACTGTGATATGCACACAGAGAAGGGGATAACGTTGCCGAAAGAGCAGTGGAAAATTCTGATATCAGGAGCCATTGAACTAATGCAGCGGATTTTGCCACTGGGAAGTGTAGTAGACCTGAGAAAAGAAAGGCTACAGGGGGCATTTCCAAAACTGGAGCAGGTGGAAAAAGTAAGAGTTGTCATTACACAAAGGTTTTTAAGCTATACGGATGAAGGATATTTTACTTATGCAGGTGTGATATATCCGGTTGGCAACCTGACAGGAAGTCAGGTCATTCATTTTAATTCGCAGATGGTTCAAAAGGTAGTTCATCTTGGTTATGAAGATGAACAGGACAGTGCGTATGTGTACCTGACAAAGCAGGAATATATCCTGCAAAAGGGAAAACGTAGTTACGAATTTGCCTCAAAAGAAGAAGGCAGAAAGTTAAGGGAGAAAATGGAGGGAAGAGATGTCGAAGGAAATAAAAATTAATATAGAGGCACTGGAAGAGGCGTTGGAAAATCTAAGAAATGCCAGTGCAACATTTGAAACTTACAGTACAGAATTTATCGGGAAAGCCCGAAACTGTATGGATGGATTTCAGTCTGATTTTACAGAAGAAATGAGCTGGCTTTTGAAAAATATGTCAGATACAGAGGCGCCACAGCTTTTGGAAAATATCGAGGAATTTATAAACGAAACAGAAATTTTAAAACAGGGATTTCAAGATGCAGATAATGGAATCGCAGAACAATTCAAATAGATAAGGGAGAAAAAGATGGGAAGATGTTGTAAGAAATATTTGAATAAGATGTTGGATGCGTATCAGGAAGAATTAGCAGATATTTCAAAAGCCATTCAGAAGAATTTTGAAGATATGGACTTTGAAAATGCAAAGACAAGAGAGGATATGGAGCTGATTGTGGGCGATATGAGAGCAGCCTGCGAAGCACTTAAAAGTACCATAGCAAGCCAGAAGGTATAGAAAGATTTGGCATAAAAATATAAAACCAAAGGGATAAGACAAAAAATATGAGACAGAAAGTATAAGACGCAGAGATGCAAAAATATAGGACATAAGAGTATAGACAAGAAAGGGAAGAGAATGTTTCATCGTGAACTAAAAATTAATTATGGAATGCTGGGTGATTTGATAAGCAACATAGAAAGTTATCAGTCAGCATTATCTGTTATGAAACAGAGCGTAGAAAAGGTATGGGAACTGTTAGAGGAAAGCTCCGGAGAGGCATACGAAGGTCTGGAAGAACGAAAAGAGACGATTTTAGGACAGATTAGTTCCTGTGAAGAAGAGTTGACAGACCTGCATGATTTATTGGCAGGATACAGTTATGACATGCAAAGTGTAATCGCACCGGTAGATGGTGAGCAGACAATGGTGGTAGACCGAAACGATATCTGGTTTAACATGCAAAGTATTTTAAGTGCATGTGACAGAATTGCCGCCATGGTATATAATGTGAATGTTCCATGGCTAGGGACAACTTATACTGCATTTGCCAAAGAGGAAGTAAAGGAAAAAGAAACCAAGTATTACAACAAGTTGGAAGAAGTTCAGCAAAAGATACAGAAAAAGTATCAGGACAGTATTGCAGGATACAAGGATGAACTGGTAAAGCTGTACGAAGATAAGGTTATAGTATATGAAAATACAGATGATGTATATGCATCAAAGGTAAGCAAAGACTATTATCCCAAGTATACCAGTCTGGGCGAAGGAATTTTAAATGTTTTTGAATGGCTGGGAGATGCAGTGACCGGTTTTGTAGGTGGTGTAATCGAAGGAGTCATAGGAGTTATAGACGGAATAGGAGAATTCCTTTTTGGCATCGGAGAATTTGCAGTTTCCGAATGTGTTGTGTTGGTAAATAAGGGAATGGGGAGCGAACCACCTGATTGGGCGCTGAAGAATGTAAAAGGAATGAAAGAGCAGGTAGGTGCGATTCTGGATGACCCAATGTTACTGGTAGAGGGGATGGCACAGGGAATCAGTGATACATATGAAAGTGAAGGAATCTGGTACTGTGCAGGATATGCAGTAGGAACCTATGCAGGAACGAAAGGGATTGCAGAGGCAGGGAAAGCAGTGAAGGGGAAAGTGGAAGTAAAAGGGAAAGTAGGGGAGAGTGGTATAAATTCTATTATTAAGAATGGAAAGGTATCAATTGACGATTTAAAAGCTAATCCAAGTGTATTTAGCGGAAAATCAGTGGATGAAATAGCACAAGCTCTTACAGATGCTGGTTATGATGTAACAGTAAAAGCATCTACAAGGTCAAGAAGTGGAGCACAAATTATAAAGATAAACAATCCAGGCGGAGGGAAAAATATTTCTCAAGTACAAGTTTCGCCAGGTGGTGGAAGACATGGAAGTAATCCGTATGTAAAAATAAGTACTACAGACCAAGGTATAATAAAAATAATTGATGGTTCAGAAAGTCTCTACAAAACAGATGGAAAAGAAACTGCAACAATTATTTTTTCAGGAGGTAACTAATATGCTATTAGATATTACTGCTCCAATTATACCCTTTAAGGGATTTGGAGAAATAAAATTATATAGTACAAGAGATGAACTGAGTGATTTATTATCATTAAATAATGTTGAAGCTATGGTAATTAATGAAAATTGGATTCGATATGATATTCAAAATAGTGTGGAATTATTCTTTCATCTTGGAAATAATAAATTATTTCGAATAACAACACTGGATAACTATAAGGGAAGGTTATTTGAAAAGATAGGAGTCGGGACTACCGAACAAGAAATGTTAGAAATTGAACCGTCATTTGTTTATAATGAATTTGAAGAAGTATGGGAGTCTGACAAAGGTGTGTTTATAGAAATGGATGCTGAAACCAATAAGGTTAGATGGATTTCCGTATACATACCAGAATTAGATTTAGAAAGCTTTGAAGAATGTAACTGGTAATATATTTAATTATAGTTATACTTTCGGACTCAAAAGTAAAAAATTAATCCTACTGATACTAACGATTGCTGAAAGCAGTAATATTAATGTGATTCAAGTATGATACAATTCCGTATAGGAATTGATTAATGAGGGCGAAATTTGCCCTCAGGTATACGAAAGAAAAAACTTGATATGAATTTCCAATAGGCTGATATAAACGCACTCTTAGCAACAGAATATTTGTGAAAGGGTGCGTTTTTATGTGAAAGTATTGTTATAAACGGTAAGTGTTTTTTATCAAAATCAGTCTTATAAGAGGTATTCTAGATACAAAAAGGAGTCAAGCATCATTTATGGAATGTTAAAGCATGGTACGGAGTACCGTATGCCAGTAGAGGAAAATGCTGGAGAAAATATGTAGAGCAAATGTCAAATATGTGGTAGAATTTTAAGCAGATGTAAAGGTCGGCTTTGGAGAGTGTACTCTTTTTTCGATAGGTGGGCATCGGCTTGGATTGTTATAAGGGCAAAGACTTTATGTCAAGAGTGGTGCATATTCAGGAGATTTAATGTCGTCTGAGGAAGCAGCTCGGTATAGTGAGCATTGGCGTGAATGAAAAACCTAATCCCCCAGCTATGCTGGGGTGAATGGAGTAAGCAGTAGCGTGTAGGATAACGATAAAAAGCCTCCTGTGTTACAATGAGAAAGGTATCGCAAGCCAATCTCAAAACAAAGGAGGCGGTCCTTAATGGACAATCAAAGTTTATCACATGTTCGCTGGAAATGCCAGTACCATATAGTTTTCATACCAAAA